>NZ_JBEXQA010000126.1:0-1009 GCF_040612395.1 Streptomyces sp. NPDC006430 | reverse complement strand
CGTCAACACCAGATGCCGCACACCGTGAACAGCAACCAGATGACGAGCCACCGCACGACCCAACTCACCCGTACCACCCGTCACCAAAACCGACCTGTCGGGGTCCAGCTGAGGAGCATCGGACACCTTCGCCGTACGGATGAGGCGGGCCGTACGGACCTCCGCGTCGCGGAGCGCGATCTCCGGCTCGTCGCCGAGGGCGAGGGCCCGGGCGAGCGCGAGGTCGTCTTCGACGCGGTCGGCATGGTCGGCGCGGTCTGCGCTGAGGTCGATGAGGCGGATCTCGCGGTCGGTGTGCTCGGCTCGGGCCGCCCGGACCAGGCCCCACAGGGCGGCGTGCGCGAGGTCGGTCACTCCGTCGCCCGCGTCCACGGCCGAGCGCGTCACCCAGACGAGCTCGGTCGATTCCAGGCGGGGTTCGGCCAGCAGCCGCTGAAGGGTGCCCAGGGCAGCGGCCGTCAGCGCGTGCGCGTCCGCGGCGGGGACCCGGCCGGTGGCGTCCACCAGAATGCGGGCCGGGGCGTCGGCTCCTTCGGCGAGGCGCGCGAGGAGCGCGTCGAGGTCCGGGAACACCTGCGCGCCGAGGGTGGCGGCGAGCCCGGCAGCACCTTCGAGGGCCCAGGACTCCCCGGCCGGTTCCGCATCGCCCGGCGTCCGGACAGCACGGAACTCCACGCGGTAAAGGTGCTCGGCCCGTTCGCCGGCGCGGACCTGCTCGGCGCTCGCCTCACGGATCGCGAGACCACGGGCCCGTACGACGGGACGGCCGGTGCTGTCGGCGACGGTGAGCGCGAGGCGCTCGTCCGTGCCGGACGCGACGTCGACGCGTACGCGGAGCTCGGTTGCACCGGCGGCGAACAGTTCGACACCGGTCCACTCGAACGGCATGAACACGCGCTGTCGTGCCTCTTCGTCGCGTACGCCCATGAGGGTGTGCAGGGCGGCGTCGAGGAGGGCGGGGTGAACGGCGAAGTCGTCGGCCTTCAGGCCGTCGGGGAGACGGATCAGG
>NZ_JBEXQA010000125.1:0-1043 GCF_040612395.1 Streptomyces sp. NPDC006430 | reverse complement strand
GCTCATTAGAGGACCATCCCTTCTGCAGCCCTCACGGGTAGGGTTGTGACCTCTCGGTCCTGGTGGGTGCACGGCCATGTGTGCGAGCCGTTCGACGGCCAGCATGAGTTCCGCCGGCCCCGCCGGGCCGAGGCCGTCTGATCGGCTTCAGGGACACGCCCCGCAGAGGGCCGATTAATGAGCTCCCGGCAGACGACCTCACCACCGGGCAGGTGCTCCTCGAACGACGTTGGAGTACGACGCACGTGTTCATCGGATGGGACTGGGCAACCGACACGCACGACGTGACGGTCATGGACGACACCGGCAAGCGCATCGACCGATGGGAACTGGCCCACACCGAGGAAGGATTCGCCAGGACCCTGGCCCGGCTGCGCAAGCACGGCGACCCGGCGGATCTGCCTGTCGCTATCGAGACCACCCGGGGCCTGGCCGTGGACCGGCTGCTGGCCGCCGGCCACCCCATCGTGCCGGTGCACCCGAACGCCTTCCACGCGATGCGGGCGCGCTGGGGGGCCTCCAAGGCCAAGACCGACGCCGGCGACAGCATGAAACTCGCCGACTACCTGCGCACCGACGGCCACCTGCTGCCCCGCCTGGAGCCCACCGAGGAGGCCACCCTCGATCTGCAGGCCCTCACCCGCACCCGGGCCGACCACATCGAGGCCAAGATCGCCGCCGTCAACCAGCTCGCCGCCCTGCTCGATGAGCACTGGCCCGGCGGCAAGACGGTCTTCGCCAACCTCGACAGCGACATCGCCACGGCCTTCCTGGAGCGATACCCCACCCCGGCCTCCGCCGCCAAGCTCACCGCCGGACGCCTCGAAGCCTGGTGCAAGCGCCGCGGCTACTCCGGCAAGAAACCCGGCAGCGTCCTCATCGAACGACTCCGCTCCGCCCCGCAGGCGGCCTCCCGCCTCAGCGAGACCGTCGCCGGACAGCTCGTCCGCGTCCAGGTCCAGCTGGTGCAGGGCATACGCGCCACCATCCGCACCCTGGACAAAGCCATCGCCGAGGCCGCCGAACGTCACCCTTACGCATCG
>NZ_JBEXQA010000124.1:0-1075 GCF_040612395.1 Streptomyces sp. NPDC006430 | reverse complement strand
GGTCCAGCTTCCCGTTCACCGTCAACGGCAGCACGTCCAGGACCACGACCGCCGACGGCACCATGTACTCCGGCAGCCGACCGGCCACGAACTGATTGAGTTCCAACGGCAGTTCGCCATCGCGGCCCTCGCCGGCGGGGACCACGTAGGCGACCAGGCGCTTGTCACCCGGAACGTCCTCACGGGCGATCACCGCCGCCTGAGCGACCTGAGGGTGGCCGGCAATGACGCTCTGGACCTCACCCGGCTCGATACGGAACCCGCGGATCTTGACCTGCTCATCCGCCCGGCCCAGATACTCCAACTGACCGTCCGCGTTCCACCGGGCCACATCCCCCGTGCGATACAACCGCTCACCAGCCGCACCGTACGGGCTGGCCACGAAACGCTCCGCCGTCAGACCAGCCCGGCCCACATACCCACGCGCCAACTGCACACCCGCGACATACAACTCACCACCCACACCCACCGGCACCGGACCCAGCGACGCATCCAGCACATACAGACGCGTGTTCGCCACCGGCCCACCGATCGGCACCACCGCATCACCCGCACGGCACTCCCAAGCCGTCACATCCACCGACGCCTCCGTCGGCCCATACAGATTGTGCAGCTCCACCCCACCACCGAAAACCTCGAAAAAGCGCTCCTGCACCCCCGCCGACAACGCCTCACCCGAACACACCACCCGCCGCAAACCCCCACACAAGGACGCAGCCGGCTCCCGCAAAAACGCCTCCAGCATCGACGGCACAAAATGAACCGTCGACACCCCCTCCGACCCGATCACCGACGCCACATACGACGGATCCCGATGACCACCCGGACGGGCCACCACCAGCACCCCGCCCTCCAACAACGGCCAGAAGAACTCCCACACCGACACATCGAAACCGAACGGCGTCTTCTGCAGCACCCGCTCACCCGGCACCAGCCCAAACCGCGACTGCATCCACACCAGACGATTCACCACGCCCGCATGCGACACCACCACACCCTTCGGCCGACCCGTCGACCCCGACGTGAACAACACATACGCCGCACCCGCCACCGACAGAGCCCCACCACGCTCCAC
>NZ_JBEXQA010000123.1:0-1087 GCF_040612395.1 Streptomyces sp. NPDC006430 | reverse complement strand
CGACAGCCGGGCCACCGGCCTACCCACGACCAGCACACAACCCCGAAACGGCCCGCCGGAGAATCCGACGGACCGTCACGAAAGATCGAGGCTAAGAGCTCGTAACACGATCATGAGTCGTGTTTCTTGAGTCGTCGCCAGCAGATGAGGCTGCAGGCGAGGGAGACGAAGGCGTCGTGGAGTTCGGTGCGGCGTTCCCAGCGGATAGCGAGTCGTTTGAACTGGTGGAGCAGGGCGAAGCTCTGCTCGACGACGTAGCGGAGTTTGCCCATGCCCTTGATGTTCGGGGCTCCCTTGCGGGAGATGACCGGCAGGATCCGGCGTTGACGCAGCTCATCACGGTTGGGATTGGAGTCGTAGCCCTTGTCCCCGAGCAGGGCCTCGGGACGTCGCCGGGGACGGCCGGGACGACCTGCCACTGGTGGGATGCCGTCGACCAGGGCGAGGGTCTGGGTGACGTCGTTGACGTTTGCCGCGGTCGTGATGACTTTGAGCGGGGTGCCGCGTCCGTCGCAGATCAGGTGGTGTTTGCTGCCCGTTTTCCGCCGGTCGACCGGCGACGGACCGGTGTCGGTGCCCCCTTTTTCGCGCGGATGTGGGAGCCGTCCACGCATGCCCTGGACCAGTCGAGGCGGCCGGCCGCGTTCAGCTCGGCCAGCAGGATCCGGTGCAGCTGGTCGAAGACTCCGGCCTGCTGCCACCGCTCCAGGCGCCGCCAGCAGGTCTGTCCCGAGCCGAACCCCAGCTCAGGTGGCAGGAGTTGCCAGGCGATGTCGTTGCAGAGAACGTACAGGATGCCCTGCAGACACAACCGGTCCGGCACCGGCCGCGGCCCTGGCGACCGCGTCGGCCAGGGCGGCAACAGCGGTTCGATCATTGCCCACAACTCGTCGTCCACGATCCAAGGCCGAGTACTCACACCATCCCGAACGGCCGAATCGTCACACCGGTCACGCCCGACCAGGACATCTCACCAAGATCCTGTTACGAGCTCTAAGGGCTTGCAGGAAATCAAGGTGTTGCTTCCCGTTCCGGGGCTCGTTGTTGTGGTATGCGCATCCCGGACGAGACTCGTGACCAACTCTGC
>NZ_JBEXQA010000122.1:0-1114 GCF_040612395.1 Streptomyces sp. NPDC006430 | reverse complement strand
AGTCGCGTTTTGCGCAGGTCACCGGTTTGGCTCGGGAGCACGGGGCGGCGTTGATCGCGTTGACGATCGATGAGGCGGGTCAGGCGCGCACGGTCGAGCACAAGGTTGCGATTGCTGAGCGGTTGATCGCGGATCTGACGGGGAACTGGGGGATCCGCGAGTCGGACATTTTGATCGACACGTTGACCTTTACGATTTGTACGGGTCAGGAGGAGTCGCGTGGGGACGGTATCGCGACGATCGAGGCGATCCGTGAGCTCAAGCGTCGTCATCCGCAGGTGCAGACCACGCTGGGTCTGTCGAATATTTCGTTCGGGTTGAACCCGGCTGCGCGTGTCTTGTTGAACTCGGTGTTCTTGGACGAGTGTGTCAAGGCCGGTTTGGATTCGGCGATCGTGCATGCTTCGAAGATCTTGCCCATCGCTCGGTTCGATGAGGAGCAGGTCCGCACGGCCCTGGATCTGATCTATGACCGGCGTGCTGAGGGTTATGACCCGTTGCAGAAGCTGATGGCGTTGTTCGAGGGTGTGAACACCAAGTCCCTCAAGGCCGGTCGTGCTGAGGAACTCCTCGGGTTGCCTTTGGACGAGCGGTTGCAGCGGCGGATCATCGATGGTGAGAAGAATGGTTTGGAGGCGGATCTCGATGAGGCTCTCCAGGCCCGTCCTGCTCTGGACATCGTCAACGACACGCTCTTGGAGGGCATGAAGGTCGTTGGTGAGTTGTTCGGTTCGGGTCAGATGCAGTTGCCGTTCGTGTTGCAGTCGGCGGAGGTCATGAAGACCGCGGTGGCCTATCTGGAGCCGCACATGGAGAAGTCCGACGACGAGGGCAAGGGCACGATCGTCTTGGCGACCGTCCGTGGGGACGTCCACGACATCGGTAAGAACCTGGTCGACATCATTTTGACCAACAACGGCTACAACGTCGTCAACATCGGTATCAAGCAGCCGGTCTCTGCGATCTTGGAAGCCGCGCAGGAACACAAGGCCGACGTCATCGGAATGTCCGGGCTGCTGGTGAAGTCGACCGTGATCATGAAGGAGAACCTGGAGGAGCTCAACCAGCGCAAGCTGGCCGCCGACTACCCGGTGATCCTCGGCGGCGCGGCCCT
>NZ_JBEXQA010000121.1:0-1187 GCF_040612395.1 Streptomyces sp. NPDC006430 | reverse complement strand
CGCACCCGGCTCACGAGGCGGACTGCAAGGAGGGAGTGGCCGCCGAGTTCGAAGAAGTCGTCGTCCACGCCTACTTCGTCGATGCCGAGCACGTGGGCGAACGCCTCGCACAGCGCCCGCTCCTGCGGCGTCGACGGTTCCCGGCCGACGCCCGCCGACCCGGCGTATTCCGGTGCGGGCAGCGCCCTGCGGTCGAGCTTGCCGTTCGCTGTCAACGGCAGCCGCTCCAGCGGGACGACGGCTGAGGGCACCATGTGCTCAGGCAGTCGCTGAGCAGCGAACTTCCGCAGAATAACGGAGAGTTCCCCACCTGACGAGCCCTCCCCCTCGAGCGCCACCACGTAGGCCACGAGGCGGGCGTCGCCCGGGGTGTCCTCGCGGGCCACGACCGCGGCCCCGCCCACCGACGGATGGGCCAGCAGGGCCGCCTCGACCTCTCCCGGCTCGATCCGGAAGCCCCGGACCTTCACCTGCTCATCCGCCCGGCCCAGATACTCCAGCTGCCCCTCGGCGGTCCACCGCACCTGGTCCCCGGTCCGGTACATCCGGACACCGGGCTCGAACGGACAGGCCACGAAACGCTCACTCGTCAGACCCGGCCGCCGCACATAACCCCGGGCCACCTGCACCCCGGACACATACAGCTCACCGGCGACCCCGGGAACCACAGGCTGCAGCATCCCGTCGAGCACATAGACCCGGGTGTTGGCGATCGGCCTGCCGATCGGCACCGACTCACCGACATCCTGCCCCGCCCGCACCTCGAAAACGGTGCACCCGACCACCGTCTCGGTCGGACCGTACTCGTTGACGACCACCGAACCAGGCGCCCGCTCCAACCAGGACCGCACGGCGGTACCGGTCAGCGCCTCGCCACCGACGATCACCCTGCGCGCCGCGCCCGCAAGCCGGCCGTCCGCCACCAGCTCGGTCAGCAGCGGCAGATGGGCCGGTACCAGCTTCATCAGCCCGAAACCACCACCGGCGCCGACCAGGGACGCAAGCCCCTCCGCCCCGCCCTGCCGGCTCACCACGACCGCGGAGCCCGACACCAGCGGCACCAGCACACTCGTCACCGTGAGGTCGAACGCCAGCGAAGAATGCAACGGCGCCCCGCCACCGTCCTGCATCCCGTACGCCCCGCCCGCCCACACGACGTAATTCGCCAGACCGCCGTGGGTGACCGC
>NZ_JBEXQA010000120.1:0-1233 GCF_040612395.1 Streptomyces sp. NPDC006430 | reverse complement strand
GTGGGCGGCGCGCAACGGTGTGCACTACCAGACCGCGTGGGCCTGGGCGAAGGAGGGCCGTATGCCGGTCCCTGTCGTGCAGACACCGTCCGGTATGTGGCTGGTCGAAGAGTCCATTCCCGAGATCGGCGGGCGGACGGTGGTGTACTGCCGTGTTTCGTCCGGCGACCAGAAGGCGGATCTTGACCGGCAGGTCTCCCGTGTCGTCCAGGGGGCCAACGGGCTGGGGCTCGCCGTTGCCGAGGTTGTGACCGAGGTCGGGTCGGGACTGAACGGGAAGCGGCGGAAGCTGCACCGTGTCCTGTCGGACCCTGCCGTTGCCGTCATCGTCGTGGAGCATCGCGTCCGGCTGGCCCGTTTCGGTGTCGAGTATCTGGAATCGGCATTGTCGGCTTCCGGCCGGCGCCTGGTGGTGCTCGATCCGCAGGAGACGACCAGCGACCTGGTCCGGGACATCACCGAAGTCCTCACCTCGATGTGTGCCCGACTGTATGGGCAGCGAGCGGCGAAGAACCGGGCCGCACGCGCTATCGCCGAGGCCACCGCCCCGGCGGCGGAGACGACCGGGTGAGCGGGGCGGAGCCTGCCGGGAGCGGGAAGAAGAAGCGCCGGGGGTTCGAGGCGCGGCCCGGCTTTCACGTCGTGGGCCACAGACTCGCCCTCGACCCCAGCGCGTCCGCCCTGCAGGCTCTGGCCTCGCATTGCGGGGCGGCGCGGGTCGCCTACAACTGGGCGGTGCGGCATGTGCTGGCGAGTTGGTCGCAGCGCGCAGCGCAGGAGACCTACGGCGTCCCCGAGGCAGAGCGCGTTCCGTGGCGGTCGTGGTCGTTGCCGTCGTTGCGGAAGGCGTTCAACGAGGCCAAACACACGGACCCGTTCCTGCGGGAGTGGTGGGCGGAGAACTCGAAGGAGGCCTACAACACCGGCCTCGCGAACGCTGCCGCCGCGTTCGACAACTACGCCAAGTCCAGGCGCGGCGAGCGTAAGGGCGCCCGGATGGGCAGGCCTCGTTTCAAGTCGAAGCGGAAGGCTCGCCTGGCGTGCAAGTTCACCACCGGCACCATCCGCCTCGATGACCGGCGGCATATCGTCCTGCCCCGCCTCGGCCGGATCCGCCTCCACGAGGACGTCCAGCCCCTCGTGGACGCGATCGCCGAAGGCGGGACGCGGATTCTGTCGGTGACGGTGCGGTTCGAGCGGGGCCGCTGGTTCGCGGTCCTACAGACCGAGGAA
>NZ_JBEXQA010000119.1:0-1322 GCF_040612395.1 Streptomyces sp. NPDC006430 | reverse complement strand
CGCAGCCGCTCCAGGAGGGCATCGAGGGAGTCCTCGCCGCGCAGGACGCTGCCGGCGAGGAAGGACAGGATCTCGGACTCGGCACGCAGGCGGGCGGCCTGGTGGGTGCGGCGGGCGGCCAGGTCGACCACGGAGGCCACCGACACGGCCACGCCGACGAAGATCGCGATGGCGACGATGTTCTTCGGGTCGGAGATCGTGAACTCGTGCAGCGGCGGCGTGAAGTAGTAGTTCAGGAGCAGTGACCCGAAAGCTGCCGAGGCGAGCGCGGGGAGCAGCCCGCCGAGCAGTGCCGCCGCCACTGTGGAGGTGAGGAAGAGCAGCATGTCGTTTGCGAGCCCGAGGTCGGGGACGGCCTGGTTCAGCAGGACGGTGAGGAGCATGGGGCCGGCGAGGCCGGCGAGCCACCCCCAGATGATGCGGGAGCGGCCAAGTCGCGTGCCGCGGGCGACGGGCAGGCCGCGGCCCTTGGCGGCCTGGTCGTGGGTGACGATGTGGACGTCGAGGTCGGGTCCGGATTCGCGGGCGACGGTGGCGCTGACGCCGGGGCTGAAGACGGACTGCCAGGAGCGGCGGCGGCTGACGCCCAGCACGATCTGGGTGGCGTTGCACCCGCGGGCGAACTCCAGGAGCGCGTCGGGGATGTTGTCGCCTATGACGTGGTGGAAGGTGCCGCCGAGGTCCTCGACCAGGGTCCGCTGGACGGCGAGTTCCTTGGGCGACGCGGCGGTCAGCCCGTCGCTGCGGGCGATGTAGACGGCGAGTACCTCGCCTCCCGCGCCCTTCTCGGCGAGGCGGGCGGCGCGGCGGATGAGTGTACGTCCCTCGGGGCCGCCGGTGAGGCCGACGACGATGCGTTCGCGGGCCTGCCAGGTGGAGCGGATGTTGTGCTCGCCCCGGTACTCCTGCAGGTACTCGTCGACCCGGTCGGCGACCCACAGCAGGGCCAGCTCGCGCAGGGCGGTGAGGTTGCCCGGGCGGAAGTAGTTCGAGAGGGCCGCATCGACCTTGTCGGGCTTGTAGACGTTGCCGTGGGCCATGCGGCGGCGCAGCGCCTGCGGGGACATGTCGACCAGCTCGATCTGGTCGGCTCTGCGGACCACCTCGTCCGGCACGGTCTCCCGCTGCCGGACCCCGGTGATCGTCTCGACCACGTCACCGAGCGATTCGAGGTGCTGGATGTTGACGGTGGAGACCACGTCGATGCCGGCCTGGAGGAGTTCCTCGACGTCCTGCCAGCGCTTGGCGTTGCGCGAGCCGGGGACGTTGGTGTGCGCGAGCTCGTCCACCAGAGCGACGGCGGGGCGCCGCGCGAGGATCGC
>NZ_JBEXQA010000118.1:0-1380 GCF_040612395.1 Streptomyces sp. NPDC006430 | reverse complement strand
GAACTCGAACTCGACCCACACGGTGCTGAGCCGGTGGAACAGCTCCTTGCTGCCGGCGGCCTGTCGATGGATCTGGGCCGGGCCCCGCTGATCGGGCTGAACATGGCCTCTGTCGCGGGTGGTCGTTGGCTGCTGCTGATCCGCGTGCACCACATGGTGCAGGACCACACGGGTCTCGAACTCCTGCTGGGCGAGGTTGAGGCGTTTCTTGCCGGCCGGGGCGACGAGCTGCCCGAACCGCTGCCCTTCCGTGACTTCGCGGCACAGGCCCGTGTCGGCGTGGATCGGGCTGAGCACGAGCAGTACTTCGCCGGGCTGCTCGCGGACGTGACCGAGCCGACCGCGCCGTTTGGTCTGGTGGATGTGCGTGGTGTGGGTGCGGATGTGTCGCGTGCGGTGGCTGATTTGGGGTCCGGTCTGTCCGGGCGGCTGCGTGAGGTGGGGCAGCGGATTGGGGCGAGTCCGGCCACGGTGATGCATGTGGCGTGGGCGCGGGTCCTTGCGGCGGTCAGTGGCCGTGATGACGTGGTGTTCGGCACGGTTCTGTTCGGGCGGATGAATGCCGGGGTGGGATCGGACCGGGTGGCGGGTCCGTTCATCAACACGTTGCCGGTGCGGGCGCGCCTCGGCGACGGTTCGGGTGTCCTTGCGGCGGTGCGGGCGATGCGAGGTCAGCTGGCTGAGCTGCTTGAGCACGAGCACGCACCGTTGGCTCTGGCGCAGCAGGTCAGTGGCGTGCCTGGTGACACTCCGCTGTTCACTTCGATGTTCAACTATCGTCACAACGCCAGCCTTTCCTCGAACGGCGTTGCGGGTGCAGGTCAGGACACTCATGGCTTCCGGACCCTGCTCGCGCAGGAGCGCACCAACTATCCGCTCTCGGTTGCTGTCAACGATGGTGGCAAGGAACTGAGGCTGGCCATCGACGCAGTCGGCCCGATCGACCCGCAGGCAGTCGCCGCGCTGGTCGCCACCGCCACGGAGAACCTGGTGGCTGCGCTGGAGGAGGCGCTTGACGTTGGCTTCGACGCTCCGTTGAGCAGCATCCGTGTGCTCGGCGAGGTCGAACGCCATCGGGTGCTCAGTGAGTGGAATGACACGGTGGTTGGGGTGTCGTCGGTGTTGGTGCCTGGGTTGTTTGAGGCGCGGGTGGTGCGGACGCCGGATGCGGTGGCGGTCGTGGCTGAGGGCGTAGAGGTGTCGTATGCGGAGTTGGATGTCCGCGCGAATCGTCTTGCGCATTGTCTTGTTGGTTTGGGTGTGGGTCGGGAGTCGCTTGTTGGTTTGTGTCTGCCGCGTGGTGTGGACATGGTGGTGGGGATCCTCGCGGTGTGGAAGGCGGGGGGTGGGTATGTGCCGTTGGATCCGGAGTATCCGGTG
>NZ_JBEXQA010000117.1:0-1385 GCF_040612395.1 Streptomyces sp. NPDC006430 | reverse complement strand
TCACCCTCGGGAAGCTCACCCCACACATGCTGATCAGCCACAGCCACGGTCGGAGCCGCCAGCGGACGCCAAGCGATCTCGAACAACGAATCCTGGCGACCACCGCCCAGCTGCTCCTGCGACACCGGGCGGAACGTCAGGCTCTTCACGGACAGCACCGGAGCACCGGCCGCGTCGGCGGCGTCCAGGGACATGGTGTTCTCGGTGGTCCAGGAGATCCGTATGCGCAGCGCCGTGGCGCCGACCGCGGACAGGGACACGTCCTCCCAGAAGAAGGGCAGCAACGGCTGTCCACCCGCACCTGCCTCGTCGTCGGCACCGCCGCCGATGCCCAGTGCGTGCATCGTGGCGTCGAGGAGGGCAGGGTGCAGGCCGAAGCCCTCGGCATCGCCGTGCGCCTGCTCGGGCAGTTCGATCTCGGCGAAGACGTCGTCCCCGGAGGTCCAGGCGGCCGTGAGGCCCCGGAAGACCGGGCCGTAGTGGTAGCCGCGGCCTTGGAGTAGCTCGTAGGTGTCGCTCACGTCCACCGCGGTGGCGCCGATGGGCGGCCAGACAGTGAAGTCCGTGTCCGCGGTCACCAGGTCGTTGCCGAGCAGGCCCTCGGCGTGCAGCAGCCAGGGGGTGTCTGCCGGGGCGTCCTCGTGGCGCGAGTGGACCCGTACGGTCCGCCGGCCCGAGTCATCGGGCGAGCCGACCGACACCTGGAGGGCGACGCCGCCGTTCGGGGGCAGCACCAGAGGGGCCTGGAGGGTGAGTTCCTGGAGGACGGGGCAGCCGACCTGTTCGCCGGCCTGGAGGGCCATCTCTACGAAGCCGGTCCCCGGCAGCAGCACACTGCCCAGTACCTCGTGGTCGGTGACCCAAGCGTGCGTAGCTGCGGCGAGGCGGCCGGTGAGCACGGCCTCGTCGGAGCCGGCCAGGGTGATGGCCGCGCTGAGGAGCGGGTGGCCGACCGAGGTCTGGCCGTGGTGGGCGACGTCGGTGGCCGGCGTGGCCTCCATCCAGTACCGCTCGTGCTGGAAGGCGTACGTCGGCAGGTCGACGCGGCGTGCGCCCGTGCCGGCGTAGAAGGCCGTCCAGTCGATCGGGGTGCCGGTGGTGTGCAGGCGTGCGAGGGCGGCCAGCAGGGTCCGTGCCTCGGGGCGGTTCTTGCGCAGCGCGGGCTCGGCGATCGTGTCCTGCCCGTCCAGGGAAACCTGGGTCAGGGCGGTGAGGACGGCGTCGGGGCCGAGTTCGAGGAAGCGGGTGACGCCCCTAGTGTGGAGGTGCTGGACGGTGTCGGCGAAGCGTACGGCTTCGCGCAGGTGACGGGTCCAGTAGTCGGGGGTGCCCCAGTCCTCGCTGATCGCGCCGTGGACACCGGACACGACCGGAATCCTCGCCTC
>NZ_JBEXQA010000116.1:0-1455 GCF_040612395.1 Streptomyces sp. NPDC006430 | reverse complement strand
GGTGGATTCAACTGATCGTTGCAACACCTCGTGGTGGAGGTGGAGTGATGGGTGTCGGTCCGCAACAGCGGAGGGTTCGTAAGTACCGGGGCCAGATGCCGTCGCCGGGCCGGCCGACGGTCGCCTGGCGTGAGGACCGAGTCCGGTTTTGGGCGGCGATCGCCCGGGGAGTCCGGACGGAGGAAGCGGCGGCTGAGGCTGGGGTGTCGCCCGCGGTCGGGGCTCGTTGGTTCCGCCACGCTGGAGGCGTGGGACCAAACCTTTCACCATCGGTGTCGGGGCGCTACCTGTCGTTCCCGGAACGCGAGGACATCGCCATTTGGCAGGCTCAGGACCTTGGCGTCCGTGAGATCGCGCGCCGGCTGGGACGGTCACCGTCAACGGTCTCACGCGAGCTCCGCCGCAATGCCTCAACCCGCACCTACCGCCTGGAATATCGGGCGTCCACCGCGCAGTGGCATGCCGAGAGGCGAGCGCGACGCCCGAGGGCGGCGAAGCTGGCGGTCAACGAGCGGCTGTGTCAGTACGTCCAGGACAGGCTCGCCGGGACGATCCGCGCGCCGGACGGCCGACCGGTTCCCGGACCTGTCACCCCGGAATGGAAAGGGCGCAACAAGCCACGGCGGCAGGACCGGCGGTGGGCGACGTCGTGGAGTCCCCAGCAGATCACGAACCGTCTGCCGGTCGACTTCCCCGATGATGAGTCCATGCGCATCTCGCACGAGGCGATCTACCAGGCACTGTTTGTCCAGGCCCGGGGCGGGCTCAAGCGTGAGCTGGTCGCCTGCCTGCGGACCGGGCGCGCGCTGCGTGTCCCGCGCGCACGCTCCCGGCAACAGGCCCGCGGTCACGTCACACCTGAGGTGATGATCAGCGAACGGCCGGCCGAGGCAGCCGACCGCGCGGTCCCGGGACACTGGGAAGGCGACTTGATCATCGGGTTGAACCGTTCGGCGATCGGCACCCTGGTCGAGCGCACGACCAGATTCACGATGCTGCTACACCTTCCGCGGATGGACGGATACGGCGTCGAGCCGCGAGTGAAGAACGGACCGGCCCTGGCCGGCCGCGGCGCCCAGGCGGTGAAGGACGCGATCGCGGCCACGATCACCACCCTGCCCGAACACCTGCGTCGCTCGTTGACGTGGGACCGGGGAACGGAACTCGCTCAGCACGCACAGCTTCGTATCGACACTGGCCTGCCGGTCTACTTCGCCGACCCGCACAGCCCCTGGCAACGGGGCACCAACGAGAACACGAACGGCCTCCTACGGCAGTACTTTCCAAAGGGGACGGACCTGTCGCGATGGGACACCGGAGAACTCGCCGCCGTCGCGCTCGCCCTCAACACCAGGCCCCGCAAGACCCTCGGATGGAGGACACCCGCCGAAGCCCTCAACGAGCACCTACTCTTGACTCAACAAGCCGGTGTTGCGACGACCGATTGAGTCCGGG
>NZ_JBEXQA010000115.1:0-1471 GCF_040612395.1 Streptomyces sp. NPDC006430 | reverse complement strand
TGTGTCTGCCGCGTGGTGTGGACATGGTGGTGGGGATCCTCGCGGTGTGGAAGGCGGGGGGTGGGTATGTGCCGTTGGATCCGGAGTATCCGGTGGAGCGGCTTGAGTTCATGGTGCGTGACAGTGGGGCTCGGGTGGTGGTGGGTCATGGGGCGTCGGTTGCGGGTCTGAGTGGTGTGCTGGGTTCGTTGCCGGTGGTGTGTCTTGATGATCCGGGGGTTGTGGCGGGGCTGGCGGGGTTGCCGGTGGTGTCGCCTGGTGTGGGGTTGGTGGGTGACGGGCTGGCGTATGTGATCTATACGTCGGGGTCGACCGGTGTGCCGAAGGGTGTGGCGGTTCGGCATGGGGGTCTGGCGAATCTGGTGTCGGTGTTCGGTCCGTTGATGGAGGTCGGGCCGGGTGTGGGGGTGTTGCAGTTCGCGTCGTTCAGTTTTGATGCGTCGGTTTTGGATGTGGCGGTGACGCTGGCGTGGGGTGGTTCGCTGGTTGTGGCGGGTGCTGCGGAGCGGGCTGAGCCGGGGTTGTTGCGGGATTTGGTGGTGTCGGCCGGGGTGCGGTCGGCGAGTGTGGTGCCTTCGTTGTTGGGGGTGTTGGAGCCTGCTGATCTGGCGGGTGTGGGTTCGTTGGTGATTGGTGCGGAGGCGGTGGAGCCGGGGCTTGCGGCGTTGTGGGCGCGGGGTCGGCGGTTGGTGAACACGTATGGGCCGACGGAGGCCACGGTGATCGTGGCGACCGGGTTGGTGGATGCGGAGGGTGTGGACGGTGTGGTGCCGTTCGGGTCGCCGATGGCCAATACGCGGATGTTTGTGCTGGATGGTCGTCTGGAGCCGGTGGCTGCGGGTGTGGTGGGTGAGTTGTATGTGGCGGGTGCGGGTCTGGCGCGTGGTTATCACGGTCGGCCGGGTCTGAGTGCGGAGCGGTTCGTGGCCTGTCCGTTTGGGCCGGCTGGTGAGCGGATGTACCGGTCGGGGGATCTGGCGCGGTGGACGGTGGATGGGCGGTTGGTGTTCGCCGGGCGTGTTGATGAGCAGGTCAAGGTGCGTGGGTTCCGTGTTGAGCTTGGTGAGGTGCAGGCCGCGGTGGCGGTGCACTCGTCGGTGGCTCAGGTTGCGGTTGTGGCGCGTGAGGATGCTCCGGGTGACAAGCGTCTGGTTGCTTATGTGGTGCCGGGTGTGGGTGCGGAGCGGGGTGGACTGGCTGAGTCGGTGCGTGAGGTGGTGGCTGGTCGGCTGCCCGCGCATATGGTTCCGGCCGCGGTGGTGGTGCTGGATGCGCTGCCGTTGACGGTGAACGGCAAGCTCGACCGTGGTGCGCTGCCTGTTCCTGATTATGCGTCGGTGAAGGCGGCGGGGAGCCGTCGGCCGGCGACGCCGCAGGAGGAGCTCCTGTGTGGGGTGTTCGCCAGTGTTCTGGGGCTGTCCGAGGTGGGAGTCGATGACGACTTCTTCGCCCTCGGCGGCCACTCACTCCT
>NZ_JBEXQA010000114.1:0-1516 GCF_040612395.1 Streptomyces sp. NPDC006430 | reverse complement strand
AACAGCTCCGTCACAGTAGCCCGCGGCACCTCAACCGCAGTGTCATTCCACCCCACCAACAACCGCTGCCACTCACCCTCGTCAAGGACCTCGACACCACTCAGGAACCGGTCCGCACCGCTCTCCAGCGCTGCCACGAGGTTCTCCGTAGCGGTGGCCACCAATGTGGCGACAGCCTGCGGGTCGATCGGCGCGACCGCGTCGACGGCCAGACCGAGCCCGTCGCCGTAGTCATCAACGGAGACCGAAAGCGGATAGTTGTCGGTCTCCCGACCAAACACCAGCCTGATGCCGTCCTCGGCTGCACTCTCCGGCGTAGCGCCGTCGCCCCGGGCGGCGGACCGACCGGCGTGATGCCGGTAGTTGAACAGTGACGTGAACAGCGGAGTCCCGCCCGGTACCCCGCTGGCCTCCTGGGCCAGGGCGAGCGACGCGTGCTCGTGCTCCAGGAGGGCGGCGAGCTGATCGCGCATCGCGGCAACCGCCGCGCGCGGCGTCAGGTCGCCGATGCGCACCAGAACCGGAAGCGTGTTGATGAAGGGGCCCGCCACCCGGCCGGTGTCGGCCGCCGCGCTCAGGCGGCCGAGCAGCACAGTACCGAAGACCACGTCCTCTCGGCCGCTGACCGCGGCCAGGACCCGCGCCCACGCCACATGCATCACCGTGGCCGGACTGGCGCCCAGACTCCGGGCGACGGTACGGACCCGCTCCGACAGCTGGGCCGGGAGCGGCAGCCTGGCGCTGACCGCTGCCGCGCCGTCGCCGTGCACGTCGACCAGGCCGTACGGGGCGGTCGGCTCCGTCACGTCGCCGAGCAGCCCGGTGAAGTACCGCTCGTGTCCGGATCGATCCGCCCCGCCACGCGCCTGCGCCACGAAGTCACGGAAGGGCAGCGGTTCGGGCAGTTCCTCTCCCCGGCCGGCGAGGAACGCCTCCACCTCTTCGAGAAGGAGCTCCATACCCGTGTGGTCCTGCACCATATGGTGTTCACGGAACAGCGCGAGCCACCGGCCGGTGCCGGGCTCGGCTGCCAGATGGGCGTGGATCAGCGGCGCGCGCCGCAGGTCCATGACCGTGCCGACCTGTTCGACCAGCTCCGCCACCCGATCCGCGCTGTGGGGGTCGAGTGTGACCTCCTCGACGGGCAGCTTCGCGTGGTGCCACACCACCTGTACCGGCTCGCGCAGACCTTCCCACACGATGCCGGTACGCAGGATGTCGTGCCGGTCCACGACCTGCTGGAGGGCGCTGAGGTAACGGTCAAGGAGGTCACGCGAGTCGAACTCGACGACCATCGGGGTTACGTAGGCGTCCTCGCCGCCGTCGGCGAGGAGGTGGTGGAAGAGCAGACCCTCCTGCAGGGGGGCCAGCGGGTAGATGTCCGCCACGTTGGCGGCGCCGCCCTCGACCGTGGCGACGATCCGCTCGATCTCCTCGACGGTCAGGTCGACCAGGGGGAGCATCTCCGGTGTGATCGCCTGCGCGTCCTCCGGGATGGCGTTGGGCGGTACGACGA
>NZ_JBEXQA010000113.1:0-1553 GCF_040612395.1 Streptomyces sp. NPDC006430 | reverse complement strand
CCGCTGCGGGCCGAGGAGGCCCTCGCCCTCTTCGACACCGCGTACGCCTGCGGCCGGCCCGCCACCGTCCCCCTCCACATCAACCGCACCGCACTGGGCGCCCGCACCGACGAACTGCCCGCGCTCCTGCGCTCCGCGACCCCCACCCCGCAGCGCCGCAGCGTGCGACAGAGTGCGAGCGGTGCGGGAGCCGGCGCGGCCAGCGAGCTCGCGGCGCGCCTGGCGGGGAAGACCGAAGAGGAACGCGAGCGCGCCCTCCTGGAACTCGCACGGGCGCACGTGGCCGCCGTACTGGGTCACGAGTCGGCCGACGCCATCGAACCCGACCGGGCGTTCCAGGAGCTCGGCTTCGACTCCCTCAGCGCCGTGGAACTGCGCAACCAGCTGAAGGCGGCCACCGGGCTCCGGCTCCCCGCCACCCTCGTCTTCGACTACCCCAACGCGCGGGCCGTCGCCCGGTACATCGGCGAGGCCGTCAGCGGCTCGACGCTGGGCACCGACACCCGCCCGGCCACCGCCGTCCGCTCGCAGGCGGACGAAGACGACCGGATCGCGATCGTCGCGATGAGCTGCCGTCTCCCCGGCGGCGTCACCTCGCCCGAGGACCTGTGGGAGCTCGTCGTCGAGGGCCGGGACGCGGTCTCCGGCTTCCCCACCGACCGCGGCTGGGACGTCGAGGGCGTCTACGACCCGGAGCCCGGCGTGCCCGGGAAGACGTATGCCAACGAAGGCGGCTTCCTCTACGGGGCGGGCGACTTCGACCCGCACTTCTTCGGGATCAGCCCGAACGAGGCGCTGATCATGGACCCGCAGCAGCGCCAGCTCCTGGAAGTCTCCTGGGAGGCCATCGAGCGGGCGGGCATCAACCCGCACACCCTCAAGGGCAGCAAGACCGGCGTCTTCGCGGGCGTCATGTACCACGACTACGGGCAGGGCACGGAGGCAGCGGCAACGACCGGCGGCAGCCTGATCTCGGGCCGCGTCTCCTACACGCTGGGCCTCGAAGGCCCGTCGATGACCGTGGACACGGCCTGCTCATCGTCCCTGGTCTCCCTGCACCTGGCGACCCAGTCGCTGCGCTCCGGCGAGTGCTCCATGGCGCTCGTCGGCGGCGTCGCCGTGATGGCGAGCCCCGACATGTTCGTCGAGTTCAGCCGCCAGCGTGGCCTCGCCGCGGACGGCCGCTGCAAGTCCTTCGCGGGCGCCGCCGACGGCGCCGCCTGGTCGGAGGGCGTCGGAGTCCTCGTCGTCGAGCGGCTCTCCGACGCCCTGCGCAACAACCACCCGGTGCTCGCGGTGATCCGGAGCTCCGCCGTCAACCAGGACGGCGCCTCCAACGGTCTGACCGCACCCAACGGCCCGTCCCAGCAGCGCGTGATCCAGAGTGCGCTGGAGAAGGCCGGTCTGACGACGGCCGACGTCGACGTCGTGGAGGCGCACGGTACGGGCACCAAGCTGGGCGACCCGATCGAGGCGCAGGCCGTGCTGGCCACCTACGGTCAGGGCCGCGACGAGGACAAGCCGCTGTGGCTGGGCTCCCTCAAGTCGAACAT
>NZ_JBEXQA010000112.1:0-1588 GCF_040612395.1 Streptomyces sp. NPDC006430 | reverse complement strand
GGCCTGCGAGCGTGGGGCGGTTCAGGGCTGAGTACGAGGCGTTGCGGCTGGAGTTGCTGCGGCTGCGGGAGCTGGGTGAGTCGTTCGATGCGAAGGAGTGGGTCCGCGCGCGGGTGGCGGAGCGGGAGGCGGTCGAAAGTTTCATGGCCGGGTTCTCCGTGGGTGAACTCGAGGCGTTGAACGTGGAAGAGTGGCCATCTGCGGATGCCGCCACCACCCCGGAGCTTGTGCAAAAGATTTGTGATGTCCTGGGTACGGACGAGGTAGTAGCCAGGGTGATCGGGGTTAAGAGAAAGGCAGCTTATTGCTACCGAAAAGGAAGTCGTGGACCGGACGCTGAGATATCGGGGCGGATCAGGGGTGAGTATGAGGCGTTGCGGCTGGAGTTGCTGCGGCTGCGGCAGCCTGGTGAGTCGTTCGATGCGGAGGCGTGGGTCCTTCAGCGGTCGGCGGCGCGGCGAATTGGGACCGGGCCTGATGCGGCGTCGGCGGTGGACTACCGCCTGAGGCGGCCGGGGCAGCCTCTGTCCCTGCCGGGCGGGTCGGTCCGGCTGGCGGAGGCGGCCGGGGACCCTCAGGCTGTCGATGTTCGGCTGGAGGAGGAGAGCACGCTCGGCCAGGGCGGGACCGGACTCGATGAGCTGCTCGACTCCCCGGCGGTGCTGGACGCTCGTGTGCGGCGCGACCACGTGGAGGGACTGCCGTGGTCGACGTCGGCCGCGGTTACTTGGGCGCTCGCACCCGGCACGGAAGTGTCGCTGGGCGATGCGCTCGGTCGGGAGGACCGTGCGATTGTGTTGCGCGGGCACCCTGAGCTCTTCCCGGCAGAGGTGCGGGAGATCCTGGACCGGATGATCGGTGGGGAGGAGGGCGGCTCGCTGCCTGCGTAGTCACGTCCGGCATACGCCGCTGTTCCGGGCAGGTGCAGCTGGGCGTGACCGCCCGCTGTGAACCTCAAGCCGCCCCCACAGGCGGCGGCCCGGTCCCGTAGGGCACTGCACAGTCGTCATGGCCGGTACGGTGCTGGGTTCCCCGGAGGACGGGAGTCTCGTCGGTGCCGTCGGATCAGCCTCGCCGGCCCCTGGCGGCACCGCTGTGAGGGGTGGTCCGGCCAGGGGAATCCCCGACACCGGGGGGTACGCGGAATCGGACGTGGTGAGGCTGCCTTCGCCGCTGCTGTCCATGCCGCGGTCGGGACCGGACGTGGACGTGGACGCGGGCGCGGCCGCGGGCGGCGGCACGCCGACGATGGCCCCCGGCCTGCGGGAAGATCTCCGTAGGGTCAGCCGGTTTCCGTCGCCGATCGGGACGGCCTCCTCCGGTACTCCGAATGGATCCTTGCCGGCGGCCGGCGGCCGGCGGATGAGGGGTGGGGCGGCCGGCGCGGTGCGTTGCACGAAGGTGCAGAGATCGAGGGACCTACAGCTCAGATGTTCCTCAACGGCGGCCGGTGTCACGGACCTTCGGCCCCTAGCATCGTGCCGATCCTCCCCAGCGATTCACCGACCAAGGAGCAGGCTGATGGCAGGCGGCGTTCAGCAGTCAAATGAACTGGCGACCCGGAACGGCGTCCAGGCGCTGGAGATGG
>NZ_JBEXQA010000111.1:0-1607 GCF_040612395.1 Streptomyces sp. NPDC006430 | reverse complement strand
GTCGAGGTCCTTGACGAGGGTGAGTGGCAGCGGTTGTTGGTGGGGTGGAATGACACTGCGGTTGAGGTGCCGCGGGCTACTGTGACGGAGCTGTTCGAGGCGCAGGCGGCTCGTACTCCGGGTGCGGTGGCGGTTGTCGCTGATGGTGTTGAGGTGTCGTATGGGGAGCTGGATGCCCGTGCGAACCGGCTTGCGCATTATTTGGTGGGTCAGGGTGTGGGTCCTGAGTCGCTGGTGGCGGTGGTGCTGGAGCGTGGCGTCGACCTGATGGTGGCGCTGCTGGGTGCGCTGAAGGCCGGTGCTGCTTATCTGCCGGTCGATCCTGCCTATCCTGCTGAGCGGGTCGCCCACATGCTGGACGATGCCAGGCCGGTCGTGGTGCTTGGTGCCGTGGGCACGGTCGGGGCGGTGCCGGCCTCGGCTGCGGTGACGCTGATCGACGCGCCGGAGACGGTTGCCGCTCTGGCGGGCCTGGCGGTGGACGGGCCGGTTGTGGGGGAGGGGCCGGGGTCGCTGGCACTTCCGGCTTACGTGATTTACACGTCGGGGTCGACGGGCCGGCCCAAGGGCGTGGTGGTGTCGCACGCTGGGTTCGTGAACATGCGCACGGCGGCTCTGGCCCGGTTCGAGACGGGCCCTGGTTCGCGGGTGGCGCAGTTCGCTTCGCTGAGCTTCGACGTCTTCTGCCTGGAGTGGTCGTTGGCGCTGACGTCCGGTGCGGCGTTGGTGGTCGTGCCTGCGGAGCGGCGTCTTGGCCAGGAGCTGGCCGGGTTCTTCGCGGAGCAGGGGGTGACGCATGCGACGCTGCCGCCTGTGGTGCTCGGTGGGCTTGAGCCCGGCTCTGTCTCGCAGGACGTCGTCCTTGAGGTCGGTGGTGAGGCGTGCTCGCCGGAGCTGGTGGAGCGCTGGTCGGTCGGGCGGGTGTTGTTCAACACCTATGGTCCGACGGAGACCACGGTGGACGCGACGGTGTGGCGGTGCGTGCCCGGCGAGCGGGAGGTCTCGATCGGCGCTCCGATCGGGAACACGCAGGTCTATGTGGTCGACGAGTTCCTCTGCCCGGTGCCGGTCGGTGCGGTCGGTGAGTTGTATGTGGCTGGTGCGGGTCTGGCGCGTGGGTATGTGGGTCGGGCGGACCTGACGGCGGAGCGGTTCGTGGCCTGCCCGTTCGGTACGGCCGGTGAGCGGATGTATCGGACGGGTGACCTGGTCCGGTGGAACGCGGACGGTCAGCTGGAGTATCTGGGCCGGGCGGATGAGCAGGTCAAGGTCCGCGGCTTCCGTATCGAGCTGGGCGAAGTGCAGTCGGCGGTGGGCCGGCACCCGTCGGTGGCGCAGGCTGCCGTCGTGGTCCGTGAGGATGTGCCCGGCGACCCGCGCCTGGTTGCTTATGTTGTGCGGGCCGATGGCGTGCAGGACGGTGAGCTGGACGAGGTGCGGCAGTTCGTTGCCGAGTCGCTGCCGCAGTACATGGTGCCGTCGGCAGTGGTGGTCCTCGACGCGCTGCCCCTGTCCCCGAACGGGAAGCTGGACCACAAGGCCCTGCCCGTACAGGAATACACCAGCGGCTCCGGCCGTGGACCCTCCTCCGTCCGCGAGGAGATCCT
>NZ_JBEXQA010000110.1:0-1616 GCF_040612395.1 Streptomyces sp. NPDC006430 | reverse complement strand
TCCACCCCGCCACGCGCCTGCACAACGAAGTCACGGAACGGCAACGCCTCCGGCAGCTCCGCGCCCCGCCCCGCAACGAACTCCTCCACCTCACCAAGCAAGAGTTCAAGACCCATGTGGTCACGAACCATGTGGTGTGCCCTTACCAGGGCGAGCCACCGGCCGGAATCCGGCTCGGCGGCGATATGGAGTCCGATCAGGGGTGCCCGGTCCAGGTCCATCGACAGGCCACCGGAAGTAAGGAGCTGCCCTACCGACTCGACGCCGAGTGGGTCGAGTGCGACCTCTTCGACAGGGAGTTGGGCGTGTCGCCACACCACTTGCACCGGCTCGCGCAGACCCTCCCACACAATCCCGGTCCGGTAGATGTCATGCCGGTCCACGACCCGCTGCAACGCATCGACAAACGCATCCAGCCGTACCCGCGAGTCGAACTCCACCACGACCGGGCTCACATACGCGTCCTCGCCACCGTCGGCGAGGAGGTGGTGGAAGAGCAGACCTTCCTGCAGGGGGGCCAGCGGATAGACATCGGCGACGTTGGCCGCGCCGCCGTCCACGGTCGCAACGATCCGCTCGATCTCCTCGGCGGTCAGGTCGACCAACGGGAGCATGTCGGGCGTGATCGCCCGCGCGCCCTCCGGAATGGCATTCGGCGGAACGACAACGCTCTCCGCGCCGGACGCCTCAGCCGCAATACCGGCCACCGTCGGAGTCTGGAACAGCGCCCGCACCGAGACGGACACGCCGCGGCTGCGCAGGTTCTCGACCAGCCGGATCGCGAGGAGGGAGTGACCACCCAGAGCAAAGAAGCTGTCATCGACACCGACACTGTCCACGCCGAGGACCTCGGCGAACACGGCGCACAGAATCTCCTCGCGGGCCGTCACCGGGCCACGACCAGAACCAGTGGCGTATTCCGGTGCCGGCAGGGCCTTGCGATCCAGCTTCCCGTTCGGCGTCAGCGGCAGCGCCTCAAGCACCACCACCGCCGACGGCACCATGTGATCCGGCAGCCGCCCAGCGGCAAACTCCCGTACAGACGAGGGCAGATCGCCGCTGCCGACATGGCCCGGAACGACATAGGCAACCAGACGCTTGTCACCCGGAACGTCCTCACGGGCGGCCACCGCCGCCTGAGCCACCGAGGGATGCGCGGCAACGACGGCCTGCACCTCACCCGGCTCGATGCGGAATCCACGGATCTTGACCTGCTCATCCGCCCGGCCCAGATACTCCAGCCGGCCCTCGGCGTTCCAGCGGGCAAGGTCGCCGGTGCGGTACAGCCGCTGACCGGCCGTACCGAACGGGCTGGCCACGAACCGCTCCGCCGTCAGACCAGCCCGGCCCACATAACCACGCGCCAGACCCGCACCCGCCACATACAGCTCACCAACCACACCCGGCGCCACCGGAGACAGCCACTGATCGAGCACGTACACACGGGTGTTGGAGATCGGCGAGCCAATGGGGGCTACACCGCCGGACGCTTGCTCGGGCGTCAGAAGCGTCGTGGTCACACCGATCGTGGTCTCGGTAGGGCCGTAGTGGTTGAACACGGCACGCTCGCCCGCGACCGACACCAGTTCTCGCACCCAGGCGGGAGAGGCCGCTTC
>NZ_JBEXQA010000109.1:0-1619 GCF_040612395.1 Streptomyces sp. NPDC006430 | reverse complement strand
GGCCTGGACAGCGTCGGCGTCGACGACAGCTTCTTCGCTCTGGGCGGTCACTCCCTCCTCGCGATCCGGCTGGTGGAGATACTGCGCACCCGCGGCGTTTCCATCTCGATGCGGGAACTCTTCGAATCGCCGACCGTGGCCGGCCTTGTGACAGTCGCTGGGGGTGAGCAGTTCGTTGTACCGCCGAACGGCATTCCGCAGGACGCGCAGGCGATCACGCCGGAGATGCTGCCCCTGGTCGACCTGACCGCGGATGAGGTCGAGCGGATTGCCGCGACCGTGGACGGTGGCGCGGCGAACGTCGCCGATGTCTATCCGCTGGCTCCCCTGCAGGAGGGTCTGCTCTTCCACCACCTCCTCGCCGACGGCGGCGAGGACGCCTACGTCATGCCGACGGTGCTGGAGTTCGACACCCGCGGACGACTCGAAGCGTTCACCGACGCGCTCCAGCAGGTCGTGGACCGGCACGACACCTTCCGTACCGGCATCGTGTGGGAAGGCCTGCGCGAGCCGGTACAGGTCGTGTGGCGGAACGCCCAACTCCCCATCGTGGAACTCGAACTCGACCCACACGGTGCTGAGCCGGTGGAACAGCTCCTTGCTGCCGGCGGCCTGTCGATGGATCTGGGCCGGGCCCCGCTGATCGGACTCCATGTGGCCGCCGCACCGGGGAACCGCTGGCTGGTGCTGCTGCGGATCCACCACATGGTGCAGGACCACACGACCCTGGAGTTGCTGCTCCGCGAAGTGCAGGCGGTGCTCGCCGGGCGGGCTGCCGAGCTGCCGGAGCCGGTGCCGTTCCGCGCCTTCGTCGCACAGGCGCGTGCCGGGCTTGACAGCGGGAAGCACGAAGCGTTCTTCGCCGACCTGCTGGGTGACGTCACCGAGCCCACCGCGCCGTACGGCTTGGTGGATGCCCGGGGGAACGGTATGGACTCGATTCAGGCGCGGCGGGACTTTGCCCCGGACCTTGAGGCGCGGCTGCGTGAGGTGGCGCAGAGGCTGGGTGCCAGCCCGGCCACGGTGATGCACGTGGCGTGGGCACGGGTCCTTGCAGCGGTCAGTGGCCGCGACGACGTGGTCTTCGGCACCGTGTTGTTCGGGCGGATGAACGCCGGAGCCGGTGAGGACGTGCCCGGTCCTTTCATGAACACGTTGCCGGTGCGGATGCGGGTGGACGAGACCACCGCGGTGGCAGCGGTCGAGGCGATGAGGGGGCAGCTCGCGGGACTCGTTGAGCACGAGCACGCACCGTTGGCTCTGGCACAGCAGGCCAGTGGTGTGCCGGGGGACGCTCCGCTGTTCACCTCGCTGCTCAACTACCGCCACAACGTTGTCCTCAGTCGAGGCATGGCCGATGTCTCCGACGGCATCGGGGTGGTGTTTGCCCGCGAGCGCACCAACTACGCGCTGACAATGGCCGTTGACGACGACGGTGACGGGCTGGGGCTGACCGTGGATGCCGTTGCTCCTATCGACGCGGATGCAGTGGCAGCGTTGATGGACACATCCACGGAGAGCCTTGTGGTGGCGCTGGAGGAGGCGCTGGATGGTGGTGAGGACCGGCCCTTGAGCAGGGTGGAGGTGCTGGACGAGGCCGAGCGTCAGCGGTTGCTGGT
>NZ_JBEXQA010000108.1:0-1664 GCF_040612395.1 Streptomyces sp. NPDC006430 | reverse complement strand
CCTCGTGCTTTCATGAAGCACGGTGTCCGACAGGTGATCAGGTAAGCGAAAAGTGCCTCTGACCAGCAAGAATGAGGATTGTCGAGGTCCTTGTTCCTGCCACCGTCGGAGGCACTTCCCAGGTGAAGAAGCGTATCGGGTCCTACCCACGTGTCCGCGTCGAGGGCGGTGGCCGGGCGGTGGTCTCCCAGGCCGGGGGCGTGCTGCTGGCCGTGACCATCCGCGAGACCGGTCTGGGCACCGCGATATCGGCGGCGCTCGCGCCGTGGCGGAAGGCTCGGGCGGTGCACGATCCCGGCAAGATGCTGCTCGATGTGGCCCTCGCAGTCGCGCTCGGCGGGGACTGCCTGGCCGATGTGGGCATGCTGCGGGCCGAGCCGGCCGTGTTCGGCCCGGTGGCCTCCGACCCGACCGTCTCCCGGCTCATCGATACCCTCGCCGCGGCCGGCCCGAAGGCCCTGACCGCGATCCGGTCCGCCCGGGCCGGAGTGCGTGATCACGTCTGGAAGCTGGCCGGGACCTCGGCGCCGGACGCTTCAGGTCAGGTGATCGTGGACCTGGACGGGGTGCTCGTGCTCGCGCACTCCGACAAACAGGACGCGGCAGCGACCTGGAAGAAGACCTACGGACACCACCCGCTGATGGGCTTCGTCGACCACGGACGCAGCGGCACAGGAGAGCCGGTGGCAGCCCTGCTGCGGCCCGGGAACGCGGGCAGCAACACCGCCGCCGACCACATCACCGCCACCCAACTGGCCCTGGCCCAGCTCCCCAAGCGCCACCGGCGCGGCCGGTCCACCCTGATCCGCACCGACTCCGGCGGCGGCACCCACGAGTTCGTGGCCTGGCTCACGAAACGCGGGAGATGGCTGTCGTACTCAGTCGGGATGACCATTACCGACGCCATTCACCAGGCCGTACTGAAGGTCCCCACCTCCGCCTGGACGCCCGCGATCGAGCCGGGCGGTGAGATCCGCGACGGCGCCTGGACCGCCGAGCTCGACGGCGGCGTACTCAGGGGCTGGCCGAAGGGGATGCGGCTGATCGTCCGCAAGGAACGACCCCACCCCGGCGCCCAGTTGCGTTTCACCGACGCCGACGGCCTGCGGCTCACCTGCTTCGCCACCAACACCACCGATGTCCCGATCGCCGTACTCGAACTGCGGCACCGCCAGCGAGCCCGGGCCGAGGACCGCATCCGGGGCGCCCGCGCCACCGGCCTGCGCAACCTGCCCCTGCACGACACCGCACAGAACCAGATCTGGCTGGAGATCATCCAGCTCGCACTCGACCTGCTGGCCTGGATGCCCATGCTCGCCCTGACCGGCAAACCCCGCCTCTGGGAACCCCGCCGTCTGCGGCTACGACTGTTCTCCGCCGCCGCCCAGCTCGTCACCACCGCCCGCCGCCGACACCTCCGGTTCGGCCGTCACTGGCCCTGGACCGACGTGATCACAGGCGCGATCCAGCGACTCGACGCTCTCCCGAACCCCGACTGACCGGCAGAGTCCCCCGTCCCAACAAGCCTGATCACCCCACCGGAGTCGTGGAACCCGGCGCCCACCCGACGCGACAGCCGGGCCACCGGCCTACCCACGACCAGCACACAACCCCGAAACGGCCCGCCGGAGAATCCGACGGACCGTCACGAAAGATCGAGGCTA
>NZ_JBEXQA010000107.1:0-1699 GCF_040612395.1 Streptomyces sp. NPDC006430 | reverse complement strand
AGGGCTTGCAGATCATTAACATGTCGTCTTGATCTTGTTGGGCTCGTCGGTCAGGGCGAGGACCTGGGCATGGAGGATTGAGAGGACTGCGGGTGGGGTCGTCGCGGGCGGGATGGCGATCCCATGTGCCTCGATCAGTCTCCGATTCTTCAGGAGGGTTCGGTGCATGGCCGTGCGGCTGCTGTCGAACAGCACGGCGAGAGGTTCCGCGGCCAGGGCGACCCGCAAGTGGAGCACGGTGGCCAGGACCTGTTCGGGGAAGGGGAGCCGGGGCGGGCGGCCGCGCTGGGTATCGCCGTCCGGAGCCAACGTTCCTGTGAGGTCGTCCAGTTGCCGGCGGGTCATCCCGGTCAGCTCGGGATCGGACAGCAGGGCATGGTCCCACTTCGCGGCAGGTGCCTGCGGGGCCCGCGCCGCCGGGATGGCAGGGCAGGGCTGCGGGTGCAGGGCATAGTTCCAGTCGCCATGGAACGCGTGCCGGGTCAGCGGCAGTGCAGCCATCTCCGCATCCCCGATCTTCACTCCGGTGGGATATGTGTTGGTATCGAGTGCGGCACTCACGCGCAGTCCGGTGCGGGTGGTGGTCGCCGCGATGCTGTTCACGATGACTTCGTGGCTGGTCAGCGGGCGGCCGCGCCAGTTCATCGTGATGTGGGAGAACAGCCGGTGCTCGATCTTGTTCCACTTCGATGTCCCCGGAGGCAGGTGGCACACGGTGATCGTGAGCCCGGTTTCGGCGGCGAGGCGGGCGAGTTCGAGTTTCCAGGCGCGGGTGCGGTAGCCGTTGGACCCGCCCGCGTCGGCGGTGATCAGCAGCCGTGTCGCCTGCGGGTAGGCCGACTGACCCTGGCCGTGCCACCAGCGGCGGATCGACTCCACGGCGAACGCGGCGGTGTCGTGATCGGTCCCGACGTTCACCCAGCCGGTGTTCGCCGCCAGGTCGTAGACCCCGTAGGGGACGGCCTTGCCCAGCCGCGGATCGGCGAAGTCGTGGACGCCCACCGGCACCGGATCACCGGCCGGCCGCCACTGGCGGCCGCTGTTCTTGAATACTCCGACGAGCTCCTTCTTTTTGGTGTCCACGCTGATCACCGGCTGGTCGGCGTCCCGATGGTCGCGGGCCTGTTCGTTGAGATAGCGGAACTGAGCATCCCGGTCCGCATGCTGGCCGCCCTCCAAGGTCTTGGCGTTGGCCTGCAGGCTGAAGCCTGCCTCCCGCAGCAGGCCGGCGACGGTGTCGGCACTGATCTTGTGCCCGGCCCAGGTCAGCTCCCGGGCAAGGGTTCGGGTCGATTTCACCGTCCACCGCAGCGGCGACATCGGATCCCCTCGCTCGTCAGGCTCGACCAGCGCCAGCAAGGCCGGGAGCAATCCCGGGTCGAGCTCCGCGACCCGTTTGCGTCCTCCGCCCAACCGCCGGACCCGCCCCAGGGGCTCCTCGCCTGCCTCAAGCTCAAACACGCCCCTGCGGACCGTCGTCTCACTCACCGCCGCGGCCTGCGCGACGGCACGGACGCCCCCATGCCCCAGGGCCCGGGCCTCCGCGGCCATCAGCAGCCGCCGCTGCCGCTCGTCCAGGTGCGGGAGCAACACCGCGAACTTCATGCAGAGTTGGTCACGAGTCTCGTCCGGGATGCGCATACCACAACAACGAGCCCCGGAACGGGAAGCAACACCTTGATTTCCTGCAAGCCCTTAG
>NZ_JBEXQA010000106.1:0-1731 GCF_040612395.1 Streptomyces sp. NPDC006430 | reverse complement strand
CGTACCGGCGGGAACCTCCGCCGCAGTGTCGTTCCACTCCACCAGAACCCGATGCAGATCACCCTCGGCCAGCACGTCGACCGAGCTCAGCAGCACCTGCGGATCGCCGACCACGGTCTCGAGGACGCGGGCCCAGGCGGCAGCGATGCGGTCGGCCGCCCCGGCGTCGAACAGGTCGGCAGCAGCGGTGACCGTGCCGCGGAGCCCTGCGGGCGCGCCCTCGGCGTCGAACTCCTCGGCAACCAGGACGTCCAGGTCGAACTTGGCCGCGCTGACGCCGACCGACATTCCGGCGGCCTGTACGTCTCCCAGATCCAAGACCGCCTCGATGGTGTTCTGCATCGTCAGGACGATCTGGAAGAGCGGATGGCGTGCCATGGAGCGGGCCGGGGCGAGCTCCTCGACGAGACGCTCGAAGGGCACGTCCTGGTGGGCACCGCCCGCCAGTCCGGCCTCACGGACTCGGGCGAGCACGTCGGTGAAGGCCGGGTCGCTGGAGAGGTCCGCCCGCAGCACCAGGGTATTGACGAAGCATCCGACGAGGTCGTCGAGGGCCTCGTCGGTGCGTCCTGCGTGTGCCGATCCGATGGGGATGTCGGTGCCCGCACCCAGGCGGGAAAGGAGCACCGCCAGCGCGGCCTGGAGCACCATGAAGGTGGTGACGCCTTCGGTGCGGGCCACCTCCAGCAGCCGGGTGTGCACCTCCGCCGGGACCTCAAGGGGCGCGGTGTGTCCGCGGTGTGAAGCGACAGCCGGGCGGGGCCGGTCGAAGGGCAGCGTCAACTCCTCCGGCGCACCGGCAAGCGTCTCACGCCAGTAGGCGACCTGCCGGGAAAGCACACTCTCCGGGTCATTCTCGTCGCCGAGGAGTTCGCGCTGCCACAGCGCGTAGTCCGCGTACTGCACCGGCAGCGGCTCCCACTCCGGAGCCCGACCCGCACAACGCGCCTCGTACGCC
Source organism: Streptomyces sp. NPDC006430 (assembly GCF_040612395.1). Classification (NCBI taxonomy): domain Bacteria; kingdom Bacillati; phylum Actinomycetota; class Actinomycetes; order Kitasatosporales; family Streptomycetaceae; genus Streptomyces; species Streptomyces sp. NPDC006430. The sequence goes on along the minus strand of NZ_JBEXQA010000106.1, from coordinate 773 downwards.
ACCGACACGTCCCGCGCCAGCGGACCCATCGACCAACCGTCACCGGCGATGTGGTGCACCACCACAACCAGCACATGCTCATCCGGACCCACGGCGAGCAGCTGAGCACGGATCGGCACCTCGACCGCCAGGTCAAACGCATACCCCGCCGCCTCGGCCACCACAGCATCCACGTCCACCGACGTAACGTCATCGACGAGCAGTTCCCAACCCAGGTTCTCCGGGTCCAGGAGACGCTGGTACGGCTCACCACCGGCGGTGGCGAAGACCGTGCGCAGCACCTCGTGGCGGCCGATCACATCCCGTAGTGCCGCATCCAGCGCCCCGGCATCCAGCGCGCCCTTGAGACGCAGTGCCATCGGAAGGTTGTAGGTCGCGCTCGGGCCTTCCAACTGGCCGATAAACCACAAGCGGCGCTGTGCGTTCGACAGCGGCAGCCGCTCCGGGCGCTCCTGCGCCATCAGGGGCTCCCGCGCCCGGTCGGCGTCGTCGATGCGGGCAGCCAGTCCGGCCACCGTCGGCACCTCGAACAGCACGCGCAGCGACAGCTCGACACCCAACACCGAACGCACCCGGCTGACCAGACGTACCGCAAGAAGCGAGTGGCCGCCCAGGGCGAAGAAGTCGTCGTCGACGCCGACCCTGTCCACGCCGAGGACCTGTGCGAAGACGGCGCACAGGATCTCCTCGCGGACGGAGGAGGGTCCACGGCCGGAGCCGCTGGTGTATTCCTGTACGGGCAGGGCCTTGTGGTCCAGCTTCCCGTTCGGGGA
>NZ_JBEXQA010000105.1:0-1731 GCF_040612395.1 Streptomyces sp. NPDC006430 | reverse complement strand
TAGACGACACCGACGCCGTTGCAGGTCGGGCAGGCCCCCTGCGAGTTGGCACTGAACAAAGCCGGCTTGACCCCGTTGGCCTTGGCGAACGCCTTACGGATCGCATCGAGCAGCCCGGTATAGGTCGCCGGGTTACTCCGCCGCGAGCCCTTGATCACCGCCTGGTCGACCGACACCACACCCTCACCGGCAAGGATCGACCCGTGCACCAGGGAACTCTTCCCCGAACCCGCCACACCGGTGACCACCACCAGCACCCCGAGCGGAACGTCCACATCGACATCCTGCAAGTTGTGCGTCCTGGCACCCCGGATCTCCAGCCTGCCAGAAGGCCTACGCACCCTGTCCTTCACCCGCGCCCGGTCCCCGAAATGCCGACCCGTCAACGAGCCACCGGCCCGCAACCCCTCCACGCTCCCCTGGAAACACACCATGCCACCCGCCGCACCAGCACCCGGACCCAAGTCCACGACATGATCGGCAATCGCGATCACCTCCGGCTTGTGCTCCACCACCAACACCGTGTTGCCCTTGTCCCGCAACCGCAACAACACATCATTCATCCGCCGAATATCATGCGGATGCAAACCGATGGTGGGCTCATCAAACACATACGTGACATCGGTCAGCGAAGAACCCAGATGCCGCACCATCTTCACCCGCTGCGCCTCACCACCCGACAACGTGCCTGAAGGCCGATCGAGCGAGAGGTAACCCAGCCCGATCTCCACGAACGAATCGAGACTGTGCCCCAACGCGGTCAACAGCGGCGCCACCGACGGCTCGTCAAGGCCACGCACCCACGCGGCCAGGTCACTGATCTGCAACGCACACGCGTCAGCGATGCTGATCCCCTCGATCTTCGAGGACCGGGCCCCCTCACCGAGCCGGGTCCCCCCACACTCGGGACACGCAGCGAACGTGACCGCCCGCTCCACGAACGCCCGGATGTGCGGCTGCATCGCCTCCTTGTCCTTCGACAACACGGACTTCCGCAACTTGGGGATCAACCCCTCATAGGTCAGGTTGACGCCCTCGACCTTCACCTTCGTCGGCTCCCGGTGAAGGAAGTCGTGCAGCTCGGTCTCGGTGTAGTCGCGGATCGGCTTGTGCGGGTCGAGGAAGCCCGACCCGGTGAAGATCCGCACCATCCAGCCGTCCACGGTGTAGCCGGGAACGGTGATCGCGCCCTCCGCGAGCGACACGGAAGTGTCGAGGAGTTGGGCCGGGTCGACGTCGGTCACGCTGCCCATGCCCTGGCAGCGCGGGCAGGCGCCGACGGGCAGGTTGAAGCTGTAGTGGAACGGCGGCCCGGCGCTCGGCTGCCCGAGCCGGCTGAAGAGGATGCGCAGCATCGCGTTGGCGTCGGTGGCGGTGCCGACGGTGGAGCGGGAGTTGGCGCCCATCCGCTGCTGGTCGACGATGATCGCGGTCGTCAGCCCTTCGAGGACGTCGACGTCGGGGCGCGCCAGCGTCGGCATGAAGCCCTGTACGAAGGCGCTGTACGTTTCGTTGATCAGCCGCTGCGATTCCGCGGCGATCGTGTCGAACACCAGAGAGCTCTTGCCCGAACCGGAAACACCGGTGAACACCGTCAGCCGGCGCTTCGGGATCTCGATGCTCACGTCCTTGAGGTTGTTCTCACGCGCGCCGTGCACGCGGATCAGATCGTGGCTATCGGCAGCGTGCAGCGCAGGCGACTGCGCATCCGTCCTCGCGGCCATGCTCATC
>NZ_JBEXQA010000104.1:0-1746 GCF_040612395.1 Streptomyces sp. NPDC006430 | reverse complement strand
TGGCGCGGTACTTGCCCTCCAGGAATCTCAGTTCCGTCAACTCGCCCTGGTGGCCCACCGTGACCTCCACCGCACGATCCCGGGAACGCACGGTGAAGGAAGCTTCACGCAGTTCCGCCTCGGCCCTGGCGACGGCCTCCTGGGTCGCTTCGAGTTCGGCCACGGCCTGCGCCAGCCTCTCCTCGATCGACGCCAGTGGCGCCGCCGACTGCTGGGACCTGCTATCGCCGTCGCTGTTGCCCTTGTTCATCTTCCGATCACCGCCGGAGCTCCTCCTTCGTCCTTGCCCCACACGTCTTCGTCCTCCTGCACCCAGCTGGCCCGCCGGCGGTCGCCGGATTCGGTGGACTGGCCACCCTGACCACTCGGGTCGCCCGTCGGGAGATAAGGCGTGGACGACGTGGTGACGGGGCGTCCGCCCCGGGTGAAGACCACGTCCTCTTCCTCATCGGCCCTTGCCGCACGCGGCCTCGACCTGCGCAGCGCGGCACCGTCGTTGTCACTCAGCACATTGCGGACCCGTTCGCTGTTCGATCCGCCCCCACCGCCCCCACCCATGCCCCCCATGCCCATGCCGCCCATGCCCATGCCGCCCATCGCCATGGGGTTCAGCGGCACTCCGCCCTCGGCCGCACTCGCCGCGGAGTCGGTGGATTCGGCGGCGGGTGCGCGGAGCGAGCCTCCGTTGTAGGGAGTGCTGTCGTACTCCTCGTAAGAGCTGCCCCCGGCGGCGGCCGGGACAGTGATCGACCCGAGCGAGGAGGAGCCGGATCCCCCGGAGCTGAGCGAAGAGAAGCCGGAGCCGGCAGAGTTGAGCGCGGCCTCGCCGGGCTGGGAGGAGTAGAGGTCGGGCAGATCCGGCAAGCTGCCGCCGCCACTAACGGTGGAGCTACCCGCCGCCGGATTCAGCTGCGTGGTGGTGACCGAGCCATCCGGCCGGGTGGTCGTCAGGGCACCGTCAGAACCGACCGTCTGCGTCGTACCGTCCGGGAACACAGTGGTCAGCGACCCGTCCCGGCCAAGGGTCGTCGTACTGCCGTCCGGATTGGTGAACTCCACCCCCCGGTTCAGCGAGCTGGTACTCGTCGTCCCGTCCGGCGACGTCGTGGTCACCGTGCCGGTCCTGGGGTCGACCGTGTCCGTGACACCACCAGGGAACAAGGTCGACAGCGACCCGTCCGAATTGAGGCGGGCGGTACCACCGCCGGGCGTGGAGAAGCTTCCCGCCACCGGATTCAGCTGCGTGGTGGTGACCGAGCCATCCGGCCGGGTGGTCGTCAGGGCACCGTCAGAACCGACCGTCTGCGTCGTACCGTCCGGGAACACAGTGGTCAGCGACCCGTCCCGGCCAAGGGTCGTCGTACTGCCGTCCGGATTGGTGAACTCCACCCCCCGGTTCAGCGAGCTGGTACTCGTCGTCCCGTCCGGCGACGTCGTGGTCACCGTGCCGGTCCTGGGGTCGACCGTGTCCGTGACACCACCAGGGAACAAGGTCGACAGCGACCCGTCCGAATTGAGGCGGGCGGTACCACCGCCGGGCGTGGAGAAGCTTCCCGCCACCGGATTCAGCTGCGTGGTGGTGACCGAGCCATCCGGCCGCCTGGTGGTGACGGCCCCGTCGGACCCGATGCTCTGGACCGTCCCGTCCGGGAACGTCGTGTCCACCGAACCGTCCGGCTTCAGCGTCGACTTACTGCCGTCCGGGTTGGTCACCACCCCGCCCGGCGCCAAGGTGGTCTTCGTGGT
>NZ_JBEXQA010000103.1:0-1817 GCF_040612395.1 Streptomyces sp. NPDC006430 | reverse complement strand
GTGGTGGCGCTGGAGGAGGCGCTGGATGGTGGTGAGGACCGGCCCTTGAGCAGGGTGGAGGTGCTGGACGAGGCCGAGCGTCAGCGGTTGCTGGTGGGGTGGAACGGCACGACCACCGAGGTGCCGGCGGGGACGATTCCGGAGCTGTTCGAGGCGCAGGTGGGGCGGACGCCGGACGCGGTCGCGATTGTCGACGACGGCGTCGAGGTGTCGTATGCCGAACTGGACGCCCGGGCCAACCGCCTGGCGCGCCACCTCGTCGGTCAGGGCATCGGTCCGGAGTCCGTGGTGGGCGTGTGCCTGGAACGCGGCGCCGACCTGGTCGTGGCGCTCCTGGGCGTGCTGAAGGCAGGGGCTGCGTACCTGCCGGTCGACCCGGCCTATCCCACAGAGAGGATCGCCTTCGTACTGGAGGATGCGGCCGCTGCGGTGGTGGTGACCTGCCAGGCGCAGACTGGGGTGCTGCCCGAGAACGCTCAGAGGGTGGTTCTTGATGAGCCGTCTGTCGTAGGGGAGTTGGCCGGGTTTGGTGTGGCGCCGTTGTTGGATGTGGAGCGTGGTGGGGCGCTGTTGGCGGCGCTTCCGGCGTATGTGATTTACACGTCGGGGTCGACGGGTCGGCCCAAGGGTGTGGTGGTGACGCACGCGAACGTGACGCGGTTGTTCGGGGCGACGGGGCACTGGTTCGAGTTCGGGGCCGGTGATGTGTGGTCGTGGTTCCATTCGTTCGCGTTCGATTTCTCGGTGTGGGAGCTGTGGGGTGCGCTGCTGCACGGTGGCCGTCTGGTGGTTGTCCCGTTCGGGGTGTCGCGTTCTCCGCAGGACTTCCTGAGGCTGCTGGTGCGTGAGCGGGTGACCGTTCTCAATCAGACGCCGTCGGCGTTCTATCAGCTGATGCGGGCTGAGGCTTTGGAGCCGGGGCTGGGGCAGGGGCTCGCCTTGCGGACGGTGGTGTTCGGTGGTGAGGCGCTGGATCCGGCGCGGCTTCGGGAGTGGTATGCCCGTCACCCGCAGGACGCGCCGCGGCTGGTCAACATGTACGGGATCACCGAGACCACCGTGCACGTCACACATGCGCCGTTGGACATGGCCGCGGCTGTGGAGGGTGCCCCGAGTGTCATCGGGCGGGGGATTCCTGATCTGCGGCTGTATGTGCTGGACCGGTGGCTTCAGCCGGTTCCGGTCGGTGTGTCTGGTGAGTTGTATGTGGCGGGGGCTGGTCTGGCCCGTGGTTATCTGGGCCGTTCTGGGCTGAGTGCGGAACGGTTCGTGGCCTCTCCTTATGCGGGGTCCGGTGAGCGGATGTACCGCACGGGTGATGTGGTGCGGTGGGCTGCCGGCGGTGAGCTCGAGTTCGTGGGCCGGGCGGATGATCAGGTCAAGGTCCGGGGTTTCCGGATCGAGACCGGTGAGGTCGAGGCGGTTCTGGCTGCGTGTCCGCGGGTTGCTCAGGCGGCGGTGGTCGTGCGTGAGGACACTCCGGGTGACAAGCGTCTGGTCGCGTATGTAGTGGTGGCGGACGTCGGGGATGTGCGTGAGGGCGACGGAGTTTCCGCTGTGGCGCGGCGGTTCGCTGTGGAGCGCCTGCCCGGCTACATGGTGCCGTCGGCGGTCGTGGTCCTGGACGTGCTGCCGTTGACGGTGAACGGGAAGCTGGACCGTAAGGCCCTGCCGGCACCGGACTACGTCGTCACGGCGGACTCGGGCAGGGGCCCGTCGACCCCCGAGGAAGAGGCACTGTGCGAGGCATTCGCCCAGGTCCTCGGAGTGGAGAAAGTCGGAGTCGACGACGACTTCTTCGCCCTCGGCGGCCACTC
>NZ_JBEXQA010000102.1:0-1918 GCF_040612395.1 Streptomyces sp. NPDC006430 | reverse complement strand
CGTTTCCGACTCTATCAGACTCTTTCGTGTCCGATTCCCGGTCGAAGCGGGTTTCGCTTTCCAGGTCTTCGCTTTCGCGTTTCCCTTTCCGGCGAGTCCGACTCTATCAGAAGTTTTCCACCGGATTTCCCGGCTTCAGATTCCTGGATGCGGAGTCGAGTACGTACCCACGGAATGCGATCCGGGGTACGAGGGGTTCTGCTGTCGCTGCCGAGCTTCTTACAGCTCCAGGCAACCTCTAAACCCTACAACTGGGCCCCCGGGGTGTCAAAACCAGCGGCCATGGGTGCCGTCACCCTGATGCTCGGGAGCCGGCAGCTGGTGGGGCCGACCCACCGCGCGCCGAGCGCAGGGCCTGTGACCAGCGGGTTGACCCGCCGGCCACGGGGCGGGCTCCGGTCCGCAGCGACCAGCAGCACACGGCCCTCCAGCGGCAGGCGAAAGAGGAACGCGTGCGGGCGATGATTCTGGAGCGCCACGGCAGTCTTGATGGTCGTACACCACCGACAGATGAAGAGGAGCGCGTCCCATGCGCATCGTGGTCACTGAGTTCATGAGCCTGGACGGCGTCGTGCAGGCACCTGGCGGGCCCGAGGAGGACACCGACGGCGGGTTTACCCACGGTGGCTGGTCGCACCCCTTCTTCGACCCGGAGGTCGTAGGCGGCGCCTTCGCCGATGCGTTGGAGAAGGCCGAGGCCCTGCTGTTCGGGCGTCGCACCTGGCAGGCGATGGCCGCGGCCTGGCCCGAACGGGCCGGCGACCCGTTCGCCGACCGGATGAACGCCATTCCCAAGCACGTGGTGTCCCAGACGCTGGGAGAGGACGAGCTGACGTGGAGCAACACCACGCTGGTCCCGGGTGACAAGGCGATCGCCGGCATCCGCGAGCTGCACGAGCGCGAGGGCGGCGACCTGGTGGTCATGGGCAGCCCGACACTCGTACGCACCCTGCTGCGCGAGGGCCTGGTGGACGAGCTCCGCCTCATCGTCATGCCTGTGCTCCTCGGCGGCGGCAAGACGATCTTCCCCGACGACGCTGCTCGCCGCACGCTCGAACTGGTCTCCGCGGTCACCAGTCCTGCGGGCGTCCAGGTGTGCACCTATCGACCGGTCGCCGAGGGCTGATCAGAGGTTGACCCGCTTCAGGTAGACGCGGCTGCGGTGAGGAATGGTCTGGTACCAGAGCATCAGGTGCTCGTCCTCGTACGTCCGCAGGCGCATCGGGCTGGGGTCCTCGTACAGGCTGCCGTCCTTGGGGTCGATCCCCATGGAGGCGAGGTCGACCAAGCCGTCCAGGACGGCGCCGACCGTCTTCTGGTGCTCGGCGGACATGTCGCCGAGCACCCACAGCCTGCTGGGGTCACACTCCCAGGCCCACCCGGAGTCGTTCTCGACCCCCTCGCCCCGCAGGGTCACGTACCGATCTCCTGCTGGGCCTCGACCAGGATGCGGCTGCTCGTTTCCATGGCGGCCCGGAACTGGTCTTCCGTGGCGTCGGGGTCGCCGGCAATGCGCTCGGCTTCGAGCAGGGCCGCCGAGCGGGCGGGCCAGCGGTGGATGGCCACATGGGTGGCCCACTTGATCAGGAAGAAGCGGAGCGGGTTGATCGCGCCCGTCTCCGCGGCGCGGTCGAAGGCCGCGTGGCATTCCCTGTCGAACACGGCGAGGTGCGGCATGTCGATCCGGCGCACTGCGTCCCGCAGGGCTTCGCGCGTCATGGCCGGCTGGGGGATGAGCGGACCGTCGTCTTCGAGGTGCTGTGCTGTCATCGTGCCTCCAGGGGAACGCTGGCCAGGATACCGAGCGGGTCTGTCGTAGGCCCCCTGAACGCAGAAAAGCCCCGCACCATAAGGTGCGGGGCTTTCCCACAATGATTGTTCGGCGGCGTCCTACTCTCCCACAGGGTCCCCCCTGCAG
>NZ_JBEXQA010000101.1:0-1944 GCF_040612395.1 Streptomyces sp. NPDC006430 | reverse complement strand
CTGATGCTCCTATTGGCAGTCAAGGGCTGCTGAGAACCTGAGGGTGGCCCGGTCAGGTTTGGTTGGGGTGCAGGGCGACACTGTCCGATCCGACGCTGATCTGCATCCAGGAACCGTCCAGGCCGCTGGGGACGGGTGATGCCAGATCGAACAGCACGGACCCATGACCCATCTGGAGGTAGGCGGCACCGTCGTCGGTCAGGTGGAGGCGGCCGCTCATGATCACCCGGTCGCCTTCCTGCCGGAGTTCCGGCTCGCCGGCAGAGGCCGCCCGGGTGTTCTGGCCCCAGTGGATGCCCTCGTCGACTGTCCATTCGATGAGGTGCTGACCGTCGGCGTCTCGCGGATCACCGCGCCAGAGCACCATGGCGGACCCGATGGTGGTGTGAACCCGAACTGTCATGTGCTGCTGCGGGGTATGCGGCAGGCTCTCCGTGCGGACGAACATCGCCCCATCATCCACCGACGTCATGTCTCAGGATCAGGGAGTTGTCGGGTTGGCCGAGGTCAAGCGGCGGTGAGCCAGTCCCGGTAGGCGTCTGCAAGGTCGTCGTCGCGGCGTGTGCCGCGCTCGATGCAGGAGATCACGGCAGGCCAGACACCGAAGTGCTTAGCGACGATTGTGAGGGTGATGTTCTTGGCCTGGCGTGCTGGCCGAAGGTCGGAGACGTCCGGGACGGTGACCGGTGTGGTGAGGTAGCGGAAGATCTCCCGGGCGATCGCCCGCTTGAGCAGACGGATGATCTCCTTTTTCGTGCGTCCGGCGGCGGACTGCCGGGCGACGTACTCGCGGGTGCGGGCGTCGCTGGACATGCGGACGAGAGCGATGCGGTAGAGGGCTGAGTTCGCGCCGCGGTCGCCGCCTCGGGAAAGGCGGTGACGGTTGGTCCTGCCACTGGAGGCGGGGACGGGCGCGGTGCCGCAGAGAGCCGCGAAGGACGCCTCCGTGCGTAGCCGGTCGGGGTTTCCGCCGGCGGTCAACAGGAGCTGGGCCGCGGTGTCCGGACCGACACCGAACGCGGCGCGCAGGCCGGGGTTGTGCTCGGTGGCGACAGTGTCCAGGGCGGCGGTGAGGGTGTCGTGTTCCGCGGTCAGGGCCTGGACCCGGCGGGCGAGGGTCTTCAGCGCGGTCAAGAGGGCGACGCGCGGTCCGTCACCGGTGGGACGGAGTCGGGAGATAGCGTCGACCTGCGTCTTGCCGCGCAGGGCGGTGTACTTGACGCGGATGTCGTCCGGGGCGGTGATGAGGATGTGCGCGATCTGGTTCAGGGTGGCGGTGCGGGCCTTGACGGCAGACCGGGCGGCGTTGTGGAGGGCGCGTATGCCGCTGACGGTGTCGTCCTTGGGTATGACCGATGCCCGTCCGGACAGCGCGGCCCGAGCGGCCGCATAGGCATCGATGGGATCCGATTTGCCGATCCGGCGACGCTCGGCCTTGTCGGGCCGGTTGACCTCGACCACGGTCAGGCCCGTGTGGCGGGCAGCGCGGGTGAACCCGAGGCCGTAGGAGGAGGTGCCCTCGACGCCGACGGCGGTCACGGTGCCGTGGGCGTTCAGGAACGCGATCGCCGCAGCGTATCCGGCTGCCGTGGTGGGGAATTCGGCGTCCGCGACGTGGCCGCCCCGGTCGGTGATGACAGCGACGTGGATCGTATCCGCGTGAGAGTCCACTCCGCCGAACACCGCATCCAGCTCGGTAGCGGGCGTGATCGTCACGGTCATCTTGTCAGCTGCCTTCCCGGGCCGGAGGTGACGCCGGCTGGGTGGGTCAGACAGGACATTGAGGGGGCCTGTGGCCAAGCTCCTATCAGGTCATGTTCCACCTGGCCGGAGCCATGGAGAACGGGTCCCGGTAGCCGGACAGAACAGTCGCAGGACAGTCCAGCAGGACGTCAGTCAGACCCTGAGCCACGACCACCGGAACCCGCTACGAGTATCAATGTC
>NZ_JBEXQA010000100.1:0-2075 GCF_040612395.1 Streptomyces sp. NPDC006430 | reverse complement strand
GCCAGATGGAACACACCCGTCCACGCACGATCCGAACCCGCCAACAGATCAACGACCTGAGCACGATCGGAAACATCCGCGGCCACGACCCGCACGCTCTGCGCACCGGCCGCCTCCAACTCCGCAACGAGCTCCGCAGCACCCACAGCCTCCGGACCACGCCGAGACGTCAACACCAGATGCCGCACACCGTGAACAGCAACCAGATGACGAGCCACCGCACGACCCAACTCACCCGTACCACCCGTCACCAAAACCGACCCGTCCACCGCGAACTCCGGCAGCACACCGCCCGACTCCGCACGCACCAAACGCGCCACCCGCACCTCACCACCACGCACCGCGATCTCCGGCTCCCCGGCAACGGACAGGGCTCGCGCCAGCAGGACGTCATCGCCCACGCCGTCGGCGCTGAGGTCGATGAGGCGGATCTCGCGGTCGGTGTGCTCGGCTCGGGCCGCCCGGACCAGGCCCCACAGGGGGGCATGGACCGGGTCGGTCACTCCGTCGCCCGCGTCCACGGCCGAGCGCGTCACCCAGACGAGCTCGGTCGATTCCAGGCGGGGTTCGGCCAGCAGCCGCTGGAGGGTGCCCAGGGCAGCGGCGGTCAGCTGCTGCGCGCTGCGCGCAGCATCCTCTTCCCCGTGCGGAGCGTCTCCCGCTCCGCGCGTGGCATCCACAACCAGTCGAAGGGGTACCTGCCCCCGGTCATCGATTTGGGCAAGGAGTACATCCACATCAGCCACATGTTCGGCCTCCAATGTTGCGGACATCCCGGCGTTGTCGCCGAGAAGCCATGTGCCGCCCGCCGGGGCGTCCTGGTACGGGAGCGCGCGGGGTGCGGCAAACTCGACGCGGTAGAGGTGCTCGGCCGTCGCACCCGCGCGGATCTGCTCGGCGCTCGCCTCGCGGATCGCGAGACCGCGGGCCCGTACGACGGGCTGTCCGGCCGGATCCGCCACCCAGATGCGGGTGTTGGTGCGGCTGTCATCGAGGTCGATGCGTACGCGCAGTTCGGTGCTTCCGGCGGCGAGCAGTTCGACGCCCGTCCACTCGAACGGGAGCAGTACCTGCCGGTCGCTCGCGTCCTGGCCGCGTACGCCCATGAGGGTGTGCAGGGCGGCGTCGAGGAGGGCGGGGTGAACGGCGAAGTCGTCGGCCTTCAGGCCGTCGGGGAGACGGATCAGGCCGTAGGCGGTGTCGCCCTTGCGCCAGAGCTCGGTCAGGCCCTGGAACGCAGGCCCGTAGTCGAGGCCGCGCTCACGGAAACCCTCGTAGAAACCGTCGAGGGCGATCTGCTCGGCACCGGCCACCGGCCACTGGGCCAGCTCCGCGAACGTCTCCTCATCGACCGCGCGGCCATCGACGGCATCGACGGTCTCGGCGAGTTCGCCGGTGGCGTGCCGGCTCCAGCCGGAGTCGTCGGAGACACCTTCCGGGCGGCTGTACACGGTGACCGGGCGACGGCCGCTGCTGTCGGGGGAGCCGACGACCACCTGAAGACGGACGGGTGAGTCCTCGCTCAACGTCAGCGGCTCCAGCAGCGTGAGCTCCTCGACCGACTCGGCGCCCACGTGGTGGGCCGCGGTGAGGACGAGTTCGAGCAAGCCGGTGCCGGGGACGAGGACGGTGCCGAACGCAGCGTGCTCGGAGAGCCAGGGGTGCTCGGAGAGGGAGATCCGGCCGGTGAAGAGGTGTCCCTCACCATCGGCGAGCGAGGTGACCGCACCGAGCCACGGGTGGTCGGACACGTCGAGGCCGACCGATCGGACGTTGCTCGTGGGCTTCGCCGCGTCGAGCCAGTAGTGCTCGCGTTGGAAGGCGTACGTCGGTAGCGGCACGAGGGTGTCCGTGCCGGTGGCCAGGGCGCGGTCCCAGTCGAGGCCGTGGCCCTGGACATGGAGCAGGCCCAGGTTGCGCAGGAGCTGGGCCGGCTCGCCGTGGTGACGGGCCAGGGAACCGACGACGATGCCACCGCGCTCCGCACTGCCGTCGGTCAACGGCATCGACAGCACCGGGTGCGCCGAGATCTCGACGAACACACCGTGCCCGTCATCCAGCAGCCGCTCCAACGC
>NZ_JBEXQA010000099.1:0-2154 GCF_040612395.1 Streptomyces sp. NPDC006430 | reverse complement strand
GCCCAGCGTTCGCAGGCGGTTCTTGCGTGTGCGGGTCAGGGCGGTATGGCGTTGATCGAGCGGCCGGTGGGCGAGGTCGAGGAGTTCCTCGCCCCGTACGGGGACGCGTTGTCGGTCGCCGCGGTGAACACCGCCAGCTCGACGATCATCTCGGGCCGGGCGGAGGCGATCGTCGAGATCGTTGGGGAGTTGTCGGAGCGGGGTGTGTATGCCCGCAAGATCAATGTGGACTACGCGTCTCACAATGCGCAGATGGATCCGTTGCTGCCTGCCTTGGCGGAGGGTTTCACCGGGATCGTGCCGCGGTCGGCGGATATCGCGTTCTATTCGACGGTCACCGGGCAGGTGGCGGACGGTATTGAGTTGGACGGTGGGTATTGGTGCCGCAATCTGCGTGAGCCGGTGCGGTTCGACCGGGCGTTGGAGCGGCTGCTGGATGACGGGCACGGTGTGTTCGTCGAGATCTCGGCGCACCCGGTGCTGTCGATGCCGTTGACCGACGGTAGTGCGGAGCGCGGTGGCATCGTCGTCGGTTCCCTGGCCCGTCACCACGGCGAGCCGGCCCAGCTCCTGCGCAACCTCGGTCTGCTCCATGTCCAGGGTCACGGCCTCGACTGGGACCGCGCCCTGGCCACCGGCACGGACACCCTCGTGCCGCTACCGACGTACGCCTTCCAACGCGAGCGGTACTGGTTCGAGTCGGACGAGCGCGCGGGCGACGTCCGCTCGCTGGGCCTCACCGCCTCGGCACACCCCTGGCTCGGGGCCGTCACCGCCCTGGCCGACGGCGAGGGCTACCTCTTCACCGGCCGCCTCTCCGCCGCGCAGTACCCCTGGCTCCACGAGCACGCGGCCTTCGGCATGCCTCTTGTCCCCGGCACCGGCCTGCTCGAACTCGTCCTGACCGCCGCCCACCACGTCGGCGCCCCCGGCGTTGCCGAACTCGCCCTCACCGAGCCCCTGTTGCTCGGTACGGACGGAGCCGTCCGCCTCCAGGTCGCCGTCGGCGCGCCCGACACCAGCGGCCACCGCCCCGTCGCGGTCCACAGCCTCCCCGAGAACGCGCCCGATGACGCCCCGTGGCGCCAGCACGCCGTCGGCTCCCTCTCCCACACGCCGACCGCCGACACCCACACGTTCGAGGAGCTGGCCCAGTGGCCGGTCCCCGGTACCGAGCCCGTCGACCTCGACGGCTTCTACGACCGTCTCCGCGCCCGCGGCCTGGACTACGGACCTGCCTTCCAGGGCCTGACCGAACTCCGCCGCACCGGCGACACCGCATACGCGCAGGTCCACCTTCCGGAGGGGCTGAAGGCCGACGAGTTCGGCATCCACCCCGCCCTCCTCGACGCCGCCCTGCACGCCCTGGTCGGCGTTCAGGACACCGGCGCGGCCACCGACGCCTCACAGGTGCTGCTCCCGTTCGAGTGGACAGGCGTCGAACTGCTCGCCGCGGGCGCCACCGAGCTCCGCGTACGCGTCGAACTCGACGCCCGGCAGAACAGCGTGCGCGTTACTGCGACCGACCCGACCGGCCGGCCCGTCGCCCACGCCGAGGGGCTCCAGCTGCGCGCCGCGGGCGCCGAGCAGCTGAGGGTCACCGAGACCGTCGACCACCTCTACCGCGTCGCCTTCGCCGCCCCGCCCGTGCTGGAGGACGCGCCGGAGGGCCTGACCTGGGTCCTGGGCGACGACGCCCTCGGGTTCGCCGCTGCCCACGCGGATGCGGACGCGCTCCTCACCGCCCTCTCCGCCCTCGGCAGCGACGGCGACGCCCCGGATCGCCTCCTCGTCGACGCGACCAGCCCGGCCGGCGCAACGGCCCTCGAAGAGGCCACCGGCGGACTGGAGCTGCTCCAACGCCTGCTGGCCGAACCCCGCCTCGAACGGACCGAGCTGATCTGGCTGACCCGCGGAGCGGTGGCCACCGACGACCCCGTACGCGACCTCGCCCGCGCCGGACTGTGGGGACTGCTGCGTACGGCCCGCAGCGAGCACGCCGACCGGGTGATCCGGCTGGTCGACGTCGATGCGGAGCCGGTCGCCGTGGCGGCGGACGTGGCGCGAGCCCTGTCCGTTGCCGGGGAGCCGGAGATCGCGGTGCGTGGTGGTGAGGTGCGGGTGGCGCGTTTGGTGCGTGCGGAGTCGGGCGGT
>NZ_JBEXQA010000098.1:0-2156 GCF_040612395.1 Streptomyces sp. NPDC006430 | reverse complement strand
TCCACCAGGCCCTCGGCCCCAGCGGCGACCACACTCGCCCGTGACTCGAAATGCGAACGGTGACGAGCAGCCGTCACCGCCACATCAGCCACCGAAACCTCAGAACGACCCTCCAACCAGTCCGCCCAACGACCCGCCTGCTCCCGCAGCGCAACCTCGTCACGACCGGACACGACCACCGGAAGGGGCGCCTCGGTGCGGGCCACCGGCCCGGGAGCCACGGCAGGCGGCTCCTCCACGATCACGTGGGCGTTCGTACCGCTGAGGCCGAACGAGGACACGCCCGCGCGGCGGGTGCGCGTGGCCTCCCGTATCCACGGCCGGGCTTCCTGAAGGAGTTCCAGTCCGCTGCCGTCCCACTCGATGTGCGGGCTCGGCTCCTCCGCGTACAGGGTCTTGGGCAGGGTCTCGTGCTGGAGCGCGAGGACCATCTTCATGACGCCGACGACGCCCGCGGCGGCCTGCGCGTGGCCGATGTTCGACTTGGACGAGCCGAGGTAGACGGGACGGTTCCCGGCCCGGTCGGGGCCGAAGACCTCGGCCAGCGCGCCCGCCTCGATCGGGTCGCCCAGCGAGGTGCCCGTACCGTGTGCCTCGACCGCATCGATGTCTGACGGCTCCAGGCGCGCGGCGGCCAGTGCTTCCTGGACCACGCGCTGCTGCGACGGCCCGTTCGGCGCGGTCAGACCCTGGCTGCGACCGTCCTGGTTGACCGCCGAACCACGGATGACGGCCAGGACGCGGTCACCGTCGCGCTGGGCGGCCGACAGCCGCTTCAGCACCAGGATGCCGACGCCCTCGGCCCAGCCGGCTCCGTCGGCCTGTGTCGAGAAGGACTTGCAGCGGCCGTCGGGGGCCATGCCCTTCAGCCGGGAGAACTCCACGAAGAGCGCAGGGGTGTTCATCACGGTGACGCCGCCGACGAGGGCGAGTTCGCACTCGCCCTGCCGCAGGGCTCCCGCCGCCAGGTGCAGGGCGACCAGCGAGGAGGAGCAGGCGGTGTCCACGGTGACGGCCGGGCCCTGGAGGCCCAGCGCGTACGAGACCCGGCCGGAGACCACACTGGACGCGTAACCCGTGCTGGTGTAGCCGTCGACGGCGTCCAGGTCATGGCCCTGGTGGCCGTAGTCGGAGGTCATGGCGCCGAGGTAGACGCCGGTACGGCTTTCGCTGAGCGAGTCGGGGCGGATGCCGGCCCGCTCCAGGGCCTCCCACGAGGTTTCCAGGACCAGCCGCTGCTGCGGGTCCATGGAGACGGCCTCGCGCGGCGAGATCCCGAAGAACGAGGCGTCGAAGCGCTCGATGTCCCGGATGAAGCCGCCTTCGCGGGCATAGCTCTTGCCGACTGCCTCCGGGTCCGGGTCGTACAGGTCCAGGCCGGTCCAGCGCTCCGGCAGGCCGCCCACGGCGTCACCGCCCGAGGCCAGCAGCTCCCAGAAGTCCTCTGGGGTGTCGATGCCACCCGGCAGGCGGCAGGCCATGGAGACGACGGCGATCGGGTCGTCGGCGGCCGGTGCGACGGCGTTCCGGGACGGGTTCGGCTTCTGCCGGGGTTTGTCTGCGGTCAGGTCCAGCTTGTCGAGGAGCAGGCCGGCGATGGCGGTGGGCGTCGGGTAGTCGAAGGCGAGCGTGGACGGCAGCGAGGTGCCCGTTTCGGCGGACAGCCGCCGGCGTAGCTCCACGGCCATGAGGGAGTCGATGCCGAGCTCCTTGAGGACCTGCTGCGCCCCGATGCCGTCGGCCGTCGCCACACCGAGGACGACTGCGGCCTCGCGCTGCACCAGCCGGACCAGCGACGGCAGCCGCTCGGCTTCGGCCTGCGTCGCGAGCTGCTCCCGCAGGCCGGTCGGCGTGCCGCCTGGCTGTCCGGCTCGCTGGCGTCGGGCGCGCAGCAGGCCGCGGAAGAGGGCCGGGACGGTGCCACCGCCGTCCAGCTCGCGCTGGAGCGAGGCGAGTTCGAGGCGTACCGGGACCAGGTGGCCGTGTGCGGAACCGAGAGCTGCGTCGAGGGCGGCCAGGCCCTGCGCTTCGCTGAGTGCGGCGACGCCCTGGCGACGCAGCCGGGCGAGTTCGGCTTGGCCGAGGGTGGCGGTCAGACCGTGTCCGGCCTGCTGCCACAAACCCCACGACAGACTCGTCCCCGCCAACCCCAGACC
>NZ_JBEXQA010000097.1:0-2360 GCF_040612395.1 Streptomyces sp. NPDC006430 | reverse complement strand
CCGCTGTACTGGACGTGGATGTAACCGTCGGTCAGATCGGACATCACAAGACCTCTTCTCGTATCGTCGGGGCCGGAGGGGGCAGGGCAGGTCAGGTCAGCCGCGCAGCGCGTCAAACGCCGACAGGGACTGGTTGTACGCCTGGTTGATGGCCTCGTCGGCCGCACCCTGGGTCATGTTGTGTTGCTTCAGGCTCATGTTGAGCGCCTCGACCATCGACTCGAGGTTCCTGAGGATGACGTTGGCCTGCCCGTCCCAGGCACGCAGCAGGTCCCCGAACTTGCTGCCGTCGGTGCCGCCATAACTCGCGGCGAGCTGGCCGGCAATACCGTCCACGTCCTGACGGCACCTGAGGATGCCGCTGTAGGCCATCTCCAGCGCCTGGACGCCGTTCCGGGTCGCCAGTTCATTTGACTGCTGAACGCCGCCTGCCATCAGCCTGCTCCTTGGTCGGTGAATCGCTCGGAAGGATCGGCACGATGCTAGGGGCGAACGTCCCTGACACCCTTCGCCGTTGAGGAACATCTGAGCTGTAGGTCCCTCGATCTCTGCACCTTCGTGCAACACACCAGGCCAGCCACCCCACCCCTCCGGCCGGCGGCCAGGACCCAGCCGGCGTACCGGAGGCCGTCCCGGTCGGCGACGGGAACCGGGACGGACCGCCGGAGGACTTCCCGCAGGCCGGGGCGCGATCGTAGGGGTGCCGCCGCCCGCGGCCGCTGCCCGGGTCCAGGTCCGGTCCCGACCACCGCAGAGACGGCAGCGGCGAGAGCAGTCTCACCGCGTCCGAGTCCGCGTAACCCACAGTGGTCAGGGATTCCCCGGCCGCACCGCCCGTCACTGCGGTGCCGCCAGGGGTCGGCGAGGCTGATCCGACGGCACCGACGAGACTCCCGTCCTCCGGGGAAGCCAGCACCGTACCGGCCATGACGATGGTGCGGTGTCCCACGGGACCGGGCCGCCGCCTGTGGGGGCGGCTGGAGGTTCACAGCGCGCGGTCACGCCCAGCTGCACCTGCCCGGAACAGCGGCGCATGCCGGACGTGACTACGCGGGCAGCGAGCCGCCCTCCTCCTCACCGATCATCCGGTCCAGGATCTCCCGCACCTCTGCCGGGAAGAGCTCAGGGTGCCCGCGCAACACAATCGCACGGTCCTCCCGACCGAGCGCATCGCCCAGCGACACTTCCGTGCCGGGTGCGAGCGCCCAAGTAACCGCGGCCGACGCCGACCACGGCAGCCCTTCCACGTGGTCGCGCCGCACACGAGCGTCCAGCACCGCCGGGGAGTCGAGCAGCTCATCGAGTCCGGTCCCGCCCTGGCCGAGCGTGCTCTCCTCCTCGAACCGAACATCGACGGCCTGAGGGTCCCCGGCCGCCTCCGCCGGCCGGACCGACTCGCCCGGCAGGGACAGAGGCTGCCCCGGCCGCCCCAGGCGGTCGTCCACCGCCGGCGCCGCCGCACCAGACCTCGCCTCAACCCGCTGCGCCGCCGACCGCTGAAGGACCCACGCCTCCGCATCGAACGACTCACCAGGCTGCCGCAGACGCAGCAACTCCAGCTCGTTGATCGGCCGCTCTTCCGCGGTGGACGCCTCGAGTCCACGCCTGGAGGCCGCGTCCGCCAGGTCCCCCGGGGCCTCCACCACCGGCAGCCCGCCGTCACCCACCCGACGACGCTTCGCCCCACGCGCCACCCCGTCCGGGGTCACCTCCGCCCGAGGCATCACCGCACCCCCCGACAGACCACCGCCACTCACACCCATGGAGGAGACGGATTCCCCGCCGGATGAGCCGGCCGCACGCCCACCAGACCCCAGCGCGTTCGGACCCTCCACGCCCCCGCCCCTGCCCAGGTCCGGCTCCGGCTCCGGCTCCGGCTCCGGGTCCAGCTCCAGGTCCAGGTCCGGCACCGGGTCCAGGTCCAGGTCCAGCACCGGGTCCAGGTCCAGGTCCAGGTCCGGCACCGGCACCGGCACCGGGTCCAGGTCCAGGTCGAGGTCCAGCACCAGTGCCAGGTCCGGCACCGGGTCCGAGTCCAGGTACAGGTCCAGGTCCAGCACTGGGTCCCGGTCCAGCTCCGGCACCGGGTCCAGGTACAGGCCCAGGTCCAGGTCCAGCGCTGGGTCCACGTCCAGGTCTGTACCCGGCTCCCAGGGCAGCGCGGGCGCCACCTCGGACATCCCCGCGGCCTGGCCCGGTACCACCACGCCCCCGGCCGCGGGGCCAGACCGAGAACGCCCGGCGTTCACCGCGGCATCCACATCAGCCGAAGTCAGACCCGCACGCCCCGCCCCCAACATCTCGTTGCCGGTCCCCAACGGTTGCCGGGCGGCGCCACCCCCGCCGGACGAGGAACTCTC
>NZ_JBEXQA010000096.1:0-2395 GCF_040612395.1 Streptomyces sp. NPDC006430 | reverse complement strand
TTGGCGGGGACGAGTCTGTCGTGGGGTTTGTGGCAGCAGGCCGGACACGGTCTGACCGCCACCCTCGGCCAAGCCGAACTCGCCCGCATGCGTCGCCAGGGCGTCGCCGCACTCAGCGAAGCGCAGGGCCTGGCCGCCCTCGACGCAGCTCTCGGTTCCGCACACGCCCACCTGGTCCCCGTACGCCTCCACCTCACACCGCTGCAACGCGAGCTGGACAACGGCGGCGACGTGGCCGCCCTGCTGCGCGGGCTGCTGCGCGCACCCCGCAGGCGGGCGGGCGGCGAGGCCTCGACCGGGGCGAGCGGACTCCAGGAGCAGCTGACCGCTCTGGCGGAGACCGAGCGCCTGCCGTGGCTGACCCAGTTGGTACAGCGCGAAGCCGCCCTGGTCCTCGGGGTCACCGGCGCCCATGGCATCGGCGCCCAACAGGTCCTCAAGGAACTCGGCATGGACTCCCTCATGGCCGTCGAGCTACGCCGGCGGCTGTCCGCCGAAACGGGCACCTCGCTGCCGTCCACGCTCGCCTTCGACTACCCGACGCCCACCGCCATCGCCGGCCTGCTCCTCGACAAGCTGGCCGTGGCAGCCGGCGGACCGGCACGGCCCGGACGGCGCGTGAGCAAGAACCAGATCGACAGCCTCGTGGAACTCCTGCGTTCCGCGACACCGAAACAACTAGAGGAGCCGGGCCTGGCCGCCGGGCTGCTGGCACTGCGCGACGGCCTGGCCAAGGCCTCGGCGGCGGCCGGCGCGTCCAGCGCGGCCGATGCGAAGGAAGCCGAGCCCGAAGTCGAGCTCGGCGGCGACAGCACCGATGACCTCCTGCAGTTCCTGGATCGCAAGCTTGGAGTGAGCGAATGAGCGCGTCCGAAGTCGAGAAGTTGGAAAAGCTCGAGGCGTACCTGCGGCGCACTGCGAACGCGCTCGTCGAGACCGAGAAGGAACTCAACGCCGAGCGGGCCGCCCGCACCGAACCGATCGCCGTCGTGTCGATGGCGTGCCGGCTGCCGGGTGGTATCGACACCCCGGAGGGCTTCTGGGAGCTGCTCGCCTCCGGGGGCGACGCCGTGGGCGGCCTGCCCTCGCGCTGGGACAGCCTCGGTGTCTACGATCCGGACCCGGAGGCCGTGGGCAAGAGCTACGCCCGCGAAGGCGGCTTCATCGACGGGGCCGAGGGCTTCGACGCGGCCTTCTTCGGGATCTCGCCGCGCGAGGCCCTCTCGATGGACCCGCAGCAGCGGCTCGTCCTGGAGACCGCCTGGGAGGCCCTGGAGCGGGCCGGCATCCGTCCGGACTCGCTCACCGAGAGCCGTACCGGCGTCTACCTCGGCACGATGAGTTCCGACTACGGCAACCAGCAGGGCCACGACCTCAACGCCCTCGACGGATACGTCAGCACCGGCAATGCGAGCAGCGTCGTCTCGGGCCGCGTCTCCTACACCCTGGGCCTCCAGGGGCCCGCCGTCACCGTGGACACGGCCTGCTCCTCCTCCCTCGTCTCGATCCACCTCGCGGCCACCGCCCTGCGCCAGGGGGAGTGCGAACTCGCCCTCGCGGGCGGCGTCACCGTCATGAGCACCCCTGCGCTGTTCGTGGAGTTCTCCCGTCTGAAGGGCATGGCCGCGGACGGCCGCTGCAAGTCGTTCTCGGCCGGCGCCGACGGCGCCGGTTGGGCCGAGGGCGCGGGCGTGATCCTCTTGAAGCGGCTGTCGGCCGCCCAGCGCGACGGCGATCCGATCCTGGCCGTGATCCGCGGTTCGGCGGTCAACCAGGACGGTCGCAGCCAGGGTCTGACCGCGCCGAACGGGCCGTCCCAGCAGCGGGTCATCCACGACGCCCTGGAAGCGGCCCGGCTGACCCCCGCCGACATCGACGCCGTCGAGGCGCACGGCACCGGCACCCCGCTGGGCGACCCGATCGAGGCGGGCGCGCTGGCGGAGGTCTTCGGCCCCGTTCGGGAGCCCGGCCGGCCGGTCTGGCTCGGTTCGTCGAAGTCGAACATCGGGCACGCGCAGGCCGCCGCCGGTGTGATCGGCGTGATCAAGATGGTGCTGGCGCTGGAGCACGGGGTGCTTCCGAAGACCCTGCACGCCGAGGAGCCGACCCCGCACATCGAGTGGGAACGCAGCGGACTGGAACTGTTGAACGAAGCCCGGCCGTGGGAGCGGGACCTGTCGCGTCCGCGCCGCGCGGGCGTCTCCTCCTTCGGTCTGAGCGGTACGAATGCCCACGTGGTCATCGAGGAGCCCCCGGCCGCTGCCCCGGCGTCGGCGACGGAGGTCACCGCATCGTCGTACCCGGTGGTCGTGTCCGGTCGTGACGAGGTTGCGCTGCGGGAGCAGGCGGGTCGTTGGGCGGACTGGCTGGAGGGTCGTTCCGAGGTGTCGGTGGC
>NZ_JBEXQA010000095.1:0-2590 GCF_040612395.1 Streptomyces sp. NPDC006430 | reverse complement strand
GCCCGGCTCGGCGACCAACGGCCGCCCGAGGTTGGACTATGCCGTCCGTGCATCGGGGGGCGCGGCCGCGGGGAGCAGGTCAGTACGCTGGTCCGATGATTCGGACTGTCGTGTTGGACGTCGGAGAGACCCTGACCCGAGACGACCGCTACTGGGCGTCCTGGGCCGACTGGATCGGCGTGCCACGGCACACCTTGTCCGCGCTCGTGGGGGCGGTGGTGGTCGCCGGCCAGGACAACGCCGACGCGATGCGCCTCCTGCGCCCCGGCATCGACATCGGTGCCGAGTACGCCGCTCGTGAGGCAGCCGGTAGGGGAGAGCGGCTGGACGAGGCGGACCTCTACGAGGACGTCCGCCCGGCGCTGGCTGCGCTGCGGGCCGATGGGGTACGTGTCATCGTCGCGGGCAACCAGAGTTCCCGGATGGGTGATCTCTTGCGCGCGCTGGACCTGCCGGCAGACATGGTCGTGACCTCCGCTGAATGGGGCGTGGCAAAGCCCGAGCGCGCCTTTTTCGAGCGGGTGTTGGAGGTGTCCGGGGCCCCCGCGCGGGAGACGCTGTACGTGGGCGACCATCCGCAGAACGATGTCTTCCCCGCGGCTGGCGCAGGTCTGCGTACGGCGCACCTGCGACGGGGACCCTGGGGGCACTGGTGGGCGGACGACCCGGAAGTCCGGGCTGCCGCGGACTGGTCCATCGACTCGCTGAGAGAGCTCCCGGAGATCCTCAAAAAGGCACCTGTGTAGCGGAGTTCACGAGCGGGCTCGGTCCTGCACGGTACGGTGCGGGCATGGCCGACCACATCGGGCAGCGCATCGCCGCGCGACGGCACGCGCGACGCATGACGCAAGCAGACCTCGCGCGTGAGGCCCATGTCTCCTTGCCCATGGTCAAGGCGATCGAGCGGGGTGCTCGCAACCCCGGCCAGACCACACTGGCGGGTATCGCCTCGGCGCTCGGAACGGATCCCTCCCGGCTCGACCCGACGTACACCGGCACCGGTCACCGGGTGCGTACCGCCCTGCCCGTGATCTCTGCGGCGATCGCCGGATACGAGATCCCGTTGGGGGACGCTCCGCGCAGACCCCTGGCCGAACTGCGGAGCGGCATCGGCGCAGCCGTCGGCTGGCGCCTTGCGGCTCAGTACGGGCTGATCGCGACACACGTACCGGCCCTCCTGACGGACTCCCTGGCCCACCTGCACGCCGGCGGCAGGGCCGAATCCGCCCGCCTCCTGGTGGCCGCGGCCCGGACGGCGGACGCGGTCGCCTACAAGTACGGTGCCCACGACCTCTCTGCCCGCCTGATCGACGTCATGCGGTGGGCCGCCGTGCAGGCCGACGACGCCGATGTCGCCGCCACCGCCGCGTACGTCCATGCCGAGACGTTCCTCGCCGCACGCGCGCACCGGGTCGGGCACGTCGCGTTGGAGCGCGCACTCGACTCGGCTCCGCCGCCCGGCACCGCACGATCGGCAGCCGGCCGCGGCGCGCTGCACATGAGGGCCGCGGTCGTCGCAGCGCGTGCCGGCAACGCGGATGCCGCGCACGGCCACCTCCGCGAGGCAAGAACCCTGGCCAACGGACTGACCGAGGGCGTTTACCTCGGTACGGCCTTCGGCCCCTCCAGCGTGCGCATCCACGAGGTGTCCGTTGCCGTCAGCCTCGGCCGGGATCACATCGGCGACGCTCTCGACGTGGTCAGCCGGTGGAGTCCGGGAGACGAGACCCCTGCCGAGCGTCGGTCCGGCTTCTGGATCGAGGTGAGCCGGGCCCAGTTGTGGGCCGGAGACCCCGACGGCGCCTTCGAGTCCCTCAAGACGGCCCGCAGGCACGGGCCCCAGCACGTACGCGAACACCCGTGGGTACGTGAAACCATCGAGACGATCCGCCGCCTCAAACGCGCCCACGCCGAGTCACTGACCCACTTTGCCGAGTGGATCGGTGCCGTCTGAGTCGCGTTCCCCCGATCGGATACAGGCTGTATCCCTTGCGGTGCTTGCCATGCCCCACCATCTGCATCGAACCGGCAGAGTGGGAGGGCTCGTGATCACCGATAACAGCATCACCCGGATCAACCGAGCGACGTGCGGGGACCGCGCACGGCGTCGAAGCACGGGGGTGCAGCAGTGATCCGGATCTGCGTTCTCTGCGACCGCGTCATCCTCGGCCCGGCCAAGACGATCCCCGTGGACTCGGCGTCCGGGGCCCGTCCGGACAACCACGCCCACCTTCCCCACGACCCGGCATGCAGACCCATCGAGGGCAGTGAGCGAGGCCACCGCGGCGAGGGGAGGGGCGATGGCGGACAGCGTCGATAGCTTCTTCCATGAACGACACCCCTGGATCGGCAAGGCCGTCCGGGACATCCCGAGCGGCACCGAGGGAGAGTTGACGGCCGTCGTCCAGGAGCCCAAGAGGGACCACGAGGGTCGGGTGACCACCGTGCGCCTTGCCTACATCCGGCCCTCACACGGCGGTCGAGAGCTCCCGACCGCCGCAGGCAACGTCCAACTGATCAACGCCCTCCGTTGACCCGCCCCCGATGCACGGACGGCATAGTCCAACCCAGGACGGCCGCTGTTGCAAGA
>NZ_JBEXQA010000094.1:1464-2692 GCF_040612395.1 Streptomyces sp. NPDC006430 | reverse complement strand
GTGATCATTCGTTTTGCGGGTGACTCGGGTGACGGCATGCAGCTCACCGGTGATCGTTTCACGTCGGAGACGGCGTCGTTCGGGAACGACCTGTCGACGCTGCCGAACTTCCCGGCCGAGATCCGGGCCCCTGCCGGCACCCTGCCGGGTGTGTCGTCGTTCCAGTTGCACTTCGCCGATCACGACATCCTGACGCCGGGCGACGCCCCGAACGTGCTGGTGGCGATGAATCCGGCGGCGCTGAAGGCGAACATCGGGGACGTGCCGCGCGGCGCGGACATCATCGTCAACACCGACGAGTTCACCGAGCGGAGCATGGCCAAGGTGGGCTACGCGACCTCCCCGCTGGAGGACGGCTCCCTCGACGCCTATCAGCTCCACCCGGTGCCGCTGACGTCCCTCACGATCGAGGCGTTGAAGGACTTCGGGCTCTCCCGCAAGGAGGCCGGCCGCAGCAAGAACATGTTCGCGTTGGGTCTGTTGTCGTGGATGTACCACCGGCCGACGGAGGGTACGGAGAGTTTCCTGCGGCAGAAGTTCGCGAAGAAGCCGGAGATCGCCGAGGCGAACGTGGCGGCGTTCCGGGCGGGCTGGAACTTCGGCGAGACCACGGAGGACTTCGCGGTCTCCTACGAGGTGGCGCCGGCGACGCGGGCGTTCCCCACGGGTACGTACCGCAACATTTCGGGGAACCTGGCCCTGTCCTACGGGCTGATCGCCGCGGCCCGGCAGGCGGACCTGCCGTTGTACCTGGGTTCGTACCCGATCACTCCGGCCTCGGACATCCTGCACGAACTGAGCAAGCACAAGAACTTCGGCGTGCGGACCTTCCAGGCGGAGGACGAGATCGCGGGGATCGGTGCGGCGCTGGGGGCGGCTTTCGGTGGCGCGTTGGGCGTGACGACCACGTCGGGGCCGGGGGTGGCGCTGAAGTCGGAGACGATCGGGTTGGCGGTGTCGTTGGAGCTGCCGCTGCTGATCGTGGACATCCAGCGCGGCGGGCCCTCCACGGGGCTGCCGACCAAGACGGAGCAGGCGGACCTGCTCCAGGCGATGTACGGGCGCAACGGTGAGGCGCCGGTGCCGGTCGTGGCGCCGCGGACCCCGGCGGACTGTTTCGACGCCGCCCTGGACGCGGCCCGGATCGCGCTGACGTACCGCACGCCGGTGTTCCTGCTGTCCGACGGCTACCTCGCCAACGGCTCCGAGCCCTGGCGGATCCCGGACG
>NZ_JBEXQA010000094.1:0-1371 GCF_040612395.1 Streptomyces sp. NPDC006430 | reverse complement strand
CGGACGTCGCGGACCTGCCGGACCTGACGGTGCAGTTCGCGGCGGGTCCCAACCACACCCTGGCCGACGGCACTGAGGTGTTCTGGCCCTACAAGCGCGACCCGCAGACCCTGGCCCGTCCCTGGGCCCTCCCGGGCACCCCCGGCCTCGAACACCGCATCGGCGGCATCGAGAAACAGGACGGCACGGGCAACATCTCCTACGACCCGGCCAACCACGACTTCATGGTCCGCACCCGCCAGGCCAAGATCGACGGCATCCAGGTCCCCGACCTCGACATCGACGACCCCGACCGGGCCCGCACCCTCGTCCTGGGCTGGGGCTCCACCTACGGACCCATCACCGCCGCCGTACGCCGGCTACGCACCGCCGGCATCCCCGTGGCGCAGGCCCACCTGCGCCACCTCAACCCCTTCCCGAGCAACCTCGGCGAGGTCCTGGAGCGTTACGACAAGGTCGTGGTGCCCGAGATGAACCTCGGGCAGCTCGCGACCCTGATCCGGGCGAAGTACCTGGTCGACGCCCAGTCCTACACGCAGGTCAACGGCATGCCGTTCAAGGCGGAGCAGCTCGCGAAGGTTCTCAAGGAGGCCATCAATGACTGAGGTGACCGACGCTCCCCACCTGCTCTCGCTGGTGCCCAAGGCCGAGGCCGCGCAGTCCATGAAGGACTTCAAGTCGGACCAGGAGGTCCGCTGGTGCCCCGGCTGCGGTGACTACGCGGTCCTCGCCGCCGTCCAGGGCTTCATGCCCGAACTGGGCCTGGCCAGGGAAAACATCGTCTTCGTCTCCGGCATCGGCTGCTCCTCCCGCTTCCCGTACTACATGAACACCTACGGGATGCACTCCATCCACGGCCGCGCCCCCGCCATCGCCACCGGCCTGGCCACCTCCCGCCGCGACCTGTCCGTCTGGGTCGTCACCGGCGACGGCGACGCCCTCTCCATCGGCGGCAACCACCTCATCCACGCCCTGCGCCGCAACGTCAACCTGAAGATCCTGCTCTTCAACAACCGGATCTACGGCCTCACCAAGGGCCAGTACTCACCCACCTCCGAAATCGGCAAGATCACCAAATCCACCCCGATGGGCTCCCTCGACGCCCCCTTCAACCCGGTCTCCCTGGCCCTGGGCGCCGAAGCCTCCTTCGTCGCCCGCACCATCGACTCCGACCGCAAACACCTCACCGAGGTCCTCCGCGCCGCAGCCGACCACCAGGGCACCGCACTCGTGGAGATCTACCAGAACTGCAACATCTTCAACGACGGCGCCTTCGACGCCCTCAAGGACAAGGACCGCGCCCAAGAAGCCGTCATCCGCCTCGAACACGGACAACCGATCCGCTTCGGCACCGACCTGACCAAGGGCATC
>NZ_JBEXQA010000093.1:0-2707 GCF_040612395.1 Streptomyces sp. NPDC006430 | reverse complement strand
GGCATCCACCTGTGCCTGGGCGCGCAACTGGCCCGCGTCGAGATGCGGGTCGCGTTCTGCGCGCTGCTGGCCCGCTTCCCCACGCTGCGCCTGGCCGTACCGGCCGAAGACGTCGCCCTGCGCCCGGAGACCGCGGACATCTACGGGGTGAAGAGCCTCCCGGTCACCTGGGACGCCTGACCGTCAGCCAGAGGCGGGTGAGGTTGCGTTGGCCGCCGGTCACCGCCGTGGTTGCCCGCCTGCGCCGATCGTGTCTGCGGGGGCCGCGTTGTTGACCAGTACGTCCAGGCGCGGGTGCTCCCGTACGACGGCGTGGGCGAGGTTCTCGACCTCCTCCAGGCACACGAAGTCGGCGGCGAGCAGTCGGAGCCGCGCGCCGTCCACACCGGCGGTGGCAACGAGCCGGTCGGCGGCGGCCTGTGCCTCCTCGGGCGTGCGGCCGTGGAGGAGGACGGTGGCGCCCCACTCGGCGAGCTGGCGGGTGGTCTCGTAGCCGATGCCGGAGGTGGCTCCGGTGACGAGGACGGTACGTCCGGACAGGGATGCAGACATGTTGGCTTCCTGGAAGCAGGCATGGCCGATGTGCCCGGCGCCCCAGCGAGAGGCAGGTGCGTGGGCTCGGTCCATGCGGTGAAGGTGAGGATGCGTACGCGGCCTCGGTCAGCGCCCTTCAGGGGGCTGACGGCAGGTACGCCGAGGACGCGCGGCCGACGTCAGAGGGCCGGGCGGACAGCGGGCGCCGTCGGCTGCACCGGATTCGGTGGCCGATCGTCATAGCGCGGACCGCTGTTCATGGCGCAATCCCAGCGCATCGGGGACCCGGAGGCAAGCGCGCGGAGGCTTCTTGACGGCCTTCTGATGACCCTTCGTCAGAGCCGCATCAAAGATCGACTTCCGCGCGGAAGGAACCCGTCAAGGAGTACTGCCGGAGCGGTCTGCCTGGCGCAGACTGGTGGAGCGACGGAGCCGGACGACGGACCGGCGGCACGCGGCTGGTAGGCGGTGACCTGAACGCCGCCCGAGGGGCGCATGGTCCCACCGTGGGGGTACGGACCGATGCGACCGCGTGTCGGTCACCCGTCGCACACCACATGAGCCGTCCGGCTCTCCGGTGTGGGGATACCGGGGCCGGA
The DNA here is from genome assembly GCF_040612395.1 of Streptomyces sp. NPDC006430. Taxonomy (NCBI): domain Bacteria; kingdom Bacillati; phylum Actinomycetota; class Actinomycetes; order Kitasatosporales; family Streptomycetaceae; genus Streptomyces; species Streptomyces sp. NPDC006430. The sequence goes on along the minus strand of NZ_JBEXQA010000093.1, from coordinate 1,574 downwards.
CGGCTCGCGTGTCTTCCGCCGTCAGCCCCTGCTCGGGGCACCGGTGCTGCTGGGAGCCGCGCCGACTCCTCACATTTGGCAAGTAGTTGCTAATGTGGAAAGTAGATGCCGGGCTAGCATGTTCAGAGTTGCCCGGCGATGACGGAGGGGATTGCCGTGCTCGAACAGGCCGATGCGGCCGCATCGTTGAAGGGGATCGGGCGGATCGAGGGGGCTGCGCGGGGGCGAAGCAGCTGGTACGCCCGCTACCTGTGGCTCTTCGCCTTTTGGCAGCTCGTCCTCGTTCCTGCGGTGCTGCTGTGGCACGGGCGGACGGGGACGCTCGTCAGCACGCTGGCGAACGCCTTTGTGGTCATGGGGCTTTCCCTGTTCGCCACGCGGCAACCGGTGGTCCCGCGCGGCTACGGGGGCAGGCACCTCAAGGTGATCGGAGTCTGGGCGGTTGCCTACGTCCTGAGCCTGCTGCTCGGATACACCATCTTCCTGGACAGTGTCGCCTTCGCGGCCGTGGCGGCCCTCGCATGCGCGTTGCCGGCCGCTGCGGTCGCCTGGCGTAAGGGGCGCGCCGTATGACGTCGGAGGTCTCGGCAGCTGTCGGGCAGGTCCCTCATCCGCGGCACGGCCTCGCGCCCCTTCTCGCCTCGGCCGTGCGGCTGTCGATCGTCGCGGCCCTCGCCGGCGTGGAGAAGGCCGAGTTCGCCTACGTGCGTGATCTGGTGGAGATCACCGACTCCGCTTTGTCGAAACAGGTCTCGCGCCTGGAGGAAGCGGGTTGGGTGACGGTCGAGAAAGGGCAGGTCGGGCGTCGGCCGCGGACCTGGCTGTACCTGGCCGAGGAGGGACTGGCCGTCTACCGGCGTCACGTCGCCGCGCTCACGGCAATCGCGGGCCCGCTGCACTGATACGGGGACGATCGCAGGCCACGGCGGTGACCGGCGATCGTCGGGCCCGAGTGGCCCCTGTCGGTCGCCTCGATGTCAGGTGACGGCGGACGTCGGCAGCTCCGCGGAGACCGGCGGAGCGCCGCCTGCCATGGGCAGGGTGATGACCATGGTGAGTCCGCCGCCCGGTGTGTCCTCGGCGGTGAGGGTGCCGCCGATGGACTCCGTGAAGCCCCGGGCTACGGCGAGCCCGAGACCCACTCCCGCGCCGCGCGGCGCGTCGCCGTGGCGCTGGAAGGGCTCGAAGATGCGCTCCTTGGCCTCGTCGGGGACTCCGGGGCCGCGGTCGACGACGCGGACCTCGACGCGGTCGCGCAGGGCGCTGGCGGAGACCAGGACGGGTTGTCCGTCGGGGCTGTATTTGACGGCGTTCTCGACGATGTTGGCGACTGCCCGCTCCAGCAGACCGCGGTCGACGGCGACCATGGGGAGCGTTTCGGGGATGTCGAGTTCGACGCTGTCCTCCGGTACGCCGCCCAGGGCCATCGGGACCACCTCGTCGAGGTCGGTCTCGCGGATCAGCGGGACGACGGTGCCCGTGTTGAGGCGGGACATGTCGAGGAGGTTGCCGATCAGGGCGGCGAGGCGGTCGGCGCCGTCCTCGATGCCTTCGAGGAGTTCGGCCTTGTCGTC
>NZ_JBEXQA010000092.1:0-2932 GCF_040612395.1 Streptomyces sp. NPDC006430 | reverse complement strand
GTGAAGTCGACCGTGATCATGAAGGAGAACCTGGAGGAGCTCAACCAGCGCAAGCTGGCCGCCGACTACCCGGTGATCCTCGGCGGCGCGGCCCTGACCCGCGCCTACGTCGAACAAGACCTCCACGAAATCTACGAAGGCGAAGTCCGCTACGCCCGCGACGCCTTCGAAGGCCTACGCCTCATGGACGCACTCATGGGCGTCAAGCGCGGAGTGCCCGGGGTGGAGCTCCCACCCCTGAAGCAGCGCCGCGTCGCCAGGCGCGACACACCGCTGCTCCAGGTGGCGGAACCCGAACCGGGCGGCCGTTCCGACGTCGCCGTCGACAACCCGGTCCCCACCCCGCCGTTCTGGGGCACCCGGGTCGTCAAGGGCATCCCGCTGGGGGACTACGCCTCCTGGCTGGACGAGACCGCCCTGTTCAAGGGTCAGTGGGGGCTGAAGGACGCCGCCACCATCGAGACGGACGGCCGACCCCGGCTGCGCGGCTGGCTCGACCGGCTGCACACCGACGGGCTGCTCGAAGCGGCCGTCGTGCACGGCTACTTCCCCTGCGTGTCCAAGGGCGACGACCTGATCGTCCTCGACGAGTTCGGCGGCGAGCGCACCCGTTTCACCTTCCCGCGCCAGCGCCGTGGCCGCCGCCTGTGCCTCGCGGACTTCTTCCGCCCCGAGGAGTCCGGCGAGACCGACGTGGTCGCCCTCCAGGTCGTCACCGTGGGCAGCCGCATCGGGGAGGAGACGGCCCGGCTGTTCGCAGCCGACGCCTACCGCGAGTACATGGAGCTGCACGGCCTCTCCGTGCAGCTCGCCGAAGCCCTCGCCGAGTACTGGCACGCCCGCGTCCGTGCCGAGTTGGCGATCGGCGGCTCCGACCCGGCCTCCATGGAGGGGATGTTCCGCACCGAGTACCAGGGCTGCCGCTACTCGCTGGGGTACCCGGCCTGCCCCGACCTGGAGGACCGCGCCAAGATCGCCGACCTCCTCCAGCCGGAGCGGATCGGCGTCCACCTCTCCGAGGAGTTCCAGCTCCACCCCGAACAGTCCACCGACGCGATCGTCGTCCACCACCCCTCGGCCACGTACTTCAACGCACGCTGAACCGGAAGGAACGATCCCTTGGCAGCCGTCGTCGCAGAACACCCCCTCTCCGTCCGGCTCCGGCCGGCCCCCCGGCCCGGCGTGCGCGAGCTGCTGGCCAGCGGCCGGCGGTCGTACTCCTTCGAGTTCTTCCCGCCCAAGACCGAGGCGGGGGAGCGCACCCTGTGGAACGCGATCCGCCGCATCGAGGCGTTCGGGCCCTCCTTCGTCTCCGTCACCTACGGAGCCGGCGGATCGTCGCGCGACCGCACCATCGAGGTCACCAAGCGGATCGCGGCCGAGACGACCCTGCGCCCGGTCGCACACCTGACGGCGGTCGGCCACTCCCGTGCCGAGCTGCGCCACATCATCGGCCAGTACGCCGACGCGGGTATCCGTGACGTCCTCGCGCTGCGCGGCGACCCGCCGGGCGACCCGAAGGGCGTATGGACCCCGCACCCGCAGGGCTTCACCCACGCCCACGAGCTGGTCAGCATGATCCGGCAGCTGGGTGACTTCAGCGTGGGCGTCGCCGCGTTCCCCGAGCGGCACCCGCGGTCGCACGGATGGACCGAGGACGTCCGCCACTTCGCCGCCAAGTGCAAGGCGGGCGCCGACTACGCCATCACGCAGATGTTCTTCCACGTCGAGGACTACCTGCGGCTGCGCGACCGACTGGCCTCGGTGGGCTGCCTGACACCGGTGATCCCCGAGATCATGCCCGCGACCGACGTGCGTCAGATCCGCCGTTTCGCCGAGCTGAGCGACGCCCGTTTCCCGGACGTCCTGGCCCGGCGTCTGGAGGCCGTACGGGACAACCCGGCCGACGGCCACCGGGTGGGCGTGGAGTACGCGACCGCGATGGCCGAGCGCCTACTGGCCGAAGGCGCTCCGGGCCTGCACTACATCACCCTCAACCGCTCCACCGCGACGCTTGAGATCCATCAGAACCTGGGCGTCCAGCCCGCTGCCACCACCGGAGTCACACCATGACCAGCAAGACCCCCGCCGATTTCTCGGACTTCAAGGTCGCCGACCTTTCCCTCGCCGCCTTCGGCCGCAAGGAGATCACCCTGGCCGAGCACGAGATGCCCGGCCTGATGTCGATCCGCAAGGAGTACGCCGCCACGCAGCCGCTCGCGGGCGCGCGGATCACCGGCTCCCTGCACATGACCGTGCAGACGGCCGTCCTGATCGAGACCCTGGTCGCGCTCGGCGCCGAGGTCCGCTGGGCGTCCTGCAACATCTTCTCCACCCAGGACCACGCCGCCGCCGCCATCGCCGCCGCGGGCATCCCCGTCTTCGCCTGGAAGGGCGAGACGCTGGAGGAGTACTGGTGGTGCACGGAGCAGGCGCTGACCTGGCCCGGCGCCGACGGCCCGAACATGATCCTCGACGACGGCGGTGACGCCACGCTCCTGGTCCACAAGGGCGTCGAGTACCAGAAGGCCGGCGTCGTGCCCGACCCCACCACCGCCGACAACGAAGAACTGGCCGTCGTCCTCGGCCTGCTCGCGAACAGCGGCATCGACTGGGTCAAGCTCGCCGCCGGCATCCGTGGTGTGACCGAGGAGACCACCACGGGTGTGCACCGTCTGTACGAGATGATGGCCGAGGGTTCGCTGCTGTTCCCGGCGATCAATGTGAACGATGCCGTGACGAAGTCGAAGTTCGACAACAAGTACGGCTGCCGGCACTCGCTGATCGACGGCATCAACCGTGCCACCGATGTCCTGATCGGGGGCAAGGTCGCGGTGGTCTGTGGCTACGGTGACGTCGGTAAGGGGTGTGCGGAGTCGCTGCGCGGCCAGGGCGCGCGGGTCATCGTCACGGAGATCGATCCGATCTGTGC
>NZ_JBEXQA010000091.1:0-3118 GCF_040612395.1 Streptomyces sp. NPDC006430 | reverse complement strand
GAACCGCCGCCCGGATTCATGAGGCTGTCGATGCCGGTCGTTCCGAAGTCCGGACGGGACACCATGGCGCCGGCCGGGATGCTGTTCAGCGCCGCCAAGGCCCGGACCGGAAGGGTGTCGGTCAACCCGCTCGTGTCAGCGGACCTGCTTGTGTCGAGCGAGGCGCCGTCCCGGCTGTCCGGAAGGTTCCCGTTGGTGGCCGGATCCGCGCCGAGGCCGTCGAGGGCGGCGTTCAGGTTGGCGGATCTCCGTTCCAGCCCGGCGGCGCCGAGGCCGCTCAGGCCGGTGAGATTGCCGTTCAGGCCGCCGGTGGCGCCGCCCGTTCCGTCAAGTGATCCGCTCAGGCCCTGGCTGGTGACGCCGAGGGACTGGGCCTGGCCTCGCTCCCAGGACTGCGAGGGAGAGCTGGTTCCCTTGGTCTGAAGCGGCTCGTCGAAGGCGGTCGCGGCGTCCAGCCAATGGTTGTTGAGGTTCATCAACGCGCTCGCGGCATGCTGGTCGATCATGGCCTCGGCGTGCGCGCTCCACCGCTGGATCGCCGTGTCACCGATCTTCGTCCAGGTATCGGGATTCGAGAGGTCCCCGTAGCCCGGGTAGGTCTGCCGGAAGGCACCGGTGGTGCTGTATCCGGATACCAATTGGCCGTTTTCCACGCTCATTTTCTGCGTGATGAGGACCTGTGTGATGTTGTTCACGAACAGCCATTGCTGCAGCTTCTCCAGCTCTTCCAGGAACCACTGGTGCGGGAGGTGCTTGCCGTCGGCGGCCCACTCGTCCCAAGCGTCCCTGAGGTGACGGACGTTGCGGAGCACATCCTGCTGGGCTCCTATCACCGCGTCGCCGAGACTGGAGCTGGCAGGGTCGCTGTTGATGGGGGCGTGTGCAGGCTTGTAGTCCCTGCCTCCGAGCTGGTTGACGTAGCTCTCGTAGTTCCTGTGTACCTGGACTACCAGGTTCCGGAACACCTCGGCCGCCTGCCCCTTCCACGAGGGCTGCTCCGCGCCGAAGGACTTCTCCCACTGCTCCAACGTGTCGGCCTGGACTTCGAAGAACCTCTTCGCCCGGTCGAACGCCCTGGCCATGCGGTCGAACGACTTGAGGTCGACGACGTCACTCGACGCCACACCCAGCCCGTTTTCGTTGAACCCCTCGGTGGTGTGCTGGTAGTACAGCCGGTCAAGCACGGCCCTGCTTCCCCAGATGTACTGCGCCAGCGCGGTGTTGGTTGAACGCATGCGGTGGCTGCGCAGTCCTTCGCCGCTATAGCCCTGGGGGGCCGCCACCAAGTTGATCTCTGCCCGGATCATCGACAGGCCAGTGTGTGCGCCATCCCCTCGCCCGGTCGTGTAGAACACCAGGTTGTATTCATCGTTCTTGTTCCTGTTCCAACCGATTTCGTCGAGATGCACCGGCTGGACTTTGGTGTGGTGCAACGCCAGCCCGAAGAGCGGGGTCCGCGGGGTGTCCGGGTCTTTGGGGACCTTGAAGAGCGTCTCTCTGTCGGGTACGGGATATCCGGTGAACTGCTTTACCACCTTGGCCCAGTAGTCGGTGTCAGCCACAGCAGTGCGCTCCGCGAGGTAGGAAAGAGATGGAGGGAGGGCTTGTTGTGCCGCTCTAGGTCGCGGAAGCGCCTGACCCGGCCGTCGACCCCGGGTCACCATCGCCATCCGAGAAGATGTCGAGAAGCTTCTCCGCGCTGATGCCGGCCAGGGAGGCACCCTGCGCCTTCAACAGCGTCTTGATGGTCTCGGTCAGGTTGCTGTCGATGTCCTTGAACAGGGTCTGCTGCGCTGCGAGGACATCGTCGATGGCCTTCGCCCCCTTGGTGACCGCGTCGATCAGGACCTTGCCGTTCGGCTCGGACTCAGCGGCCATGCCACCGATGACCAGGAACTTGTTGCGTCCCAGATCGCCGCTGCCGCTGTTCTTGCCCACGATGGCGCTTCTGAGCGCCTTGCCGCTGGCGGCGTCTTCGCGGATGCCCTTCAGCTCCTTGATGAAGTCGGCCATGTCGTTGTCGACGAAGGTCTGCAGGCCCTTGGCGTCGAGGTGGGTCAGGTCTGCCACCGTTTGCCTCCTGAATCTGGCGAGTGCTGTCGGACGCATGCCGGTCGGCACACAGCGAAGCGAACGGGCCGGTCCGCCGCTCATCGGCCGATGGTGGCCTCGGCCCCCGTCCGGGGACAGCGAATTCTCGCTGCACTTGTGGTTGCGGAAGGTGTCCGTGGGCACGGCGGCATGTGGGATGCCCTTCCGGCCGCCGACCGTGCGGCGGCTGCTATCGCCTCCCGGCACGGCCCGCTTCGGCCGACGGGCCACTGGGGTGGCTCGGCTTCCGAGGGTTGAGACCAACCTTTCTGAGAGCGCTCGCAGTTGAGGGCATCCGGGCCGTCGGCCTTGGAACTCAGCCCTTTCGTACACCGCGATCGCCACCCGCCCCTCGCTCGGCGACGGGCGACGGCGGACCGGCCGGCCCCCGCCCTGCGAATCCCTCAGGCAGGAGTCGCGATCACAGCGGTACCGCCCGACCGTGGCGGAGGCAGTGACCATCGGAGACGTGGCCGGTCATGGTGGGGCGCGCGGGTGCCGGCGTTCTTCGGGTGACTCGCAGCCCGGTCCGGCGGGCCCCCTTCACTCGACTCGGATCCCGCGGAACTTCTGCCGCGCCGCGCCCGAAGCGTCCACCGCGATTACTGCGCATAAGCTCGGTGGACCGTCGGCATCCGCGTGCCGTGTACCGTCCGCCTCGTGGACGACAAGGTGGCCGGTCTCTACGCACTGGCTGCTTGCGGTCGCACATATATCACATGCAACCGCTCGCACGGCCCTGCTTGCGAAATCCATGCCGGGATGCGGAACCGCTTCGGAAATCCCCTGTCTGAAGAGGATCCTCACGATTGTGGACTCGCCCCTGCGAGTACCCCGCTCGCCGCGGGAACCGATCGCCGTCACTTTTCGGGTGCTCCGCTGTGTGCGCACTGGCGGGCAGCAGACAGCGAATGGTCCGGTCTGCCGTTCAGCGGCCGATCGTGACGTCCTGCCACATCGCGGACAGCGAGGCTTCGCTGTACTTGTAGTTGCCCCCGATGGTGTCCAGCAGGCTGGCATTGGACGT
>NZ_JBEXQA010000090.1:0-3161 GCF_040612395.1 Streptomyces sp. NPDC006430 | reverse complement strand
AGACTCTTTCGTGTCCGATTCCCGGTCGAAGCGGGTTTCGCTTTCCAGGTCTTCGCTTTCGCGTTTCCCTTTCCGGCGATTCCGACTCTATCAGAAGTTTTCCACCGGATTTCCCGGCTTCGGATTCCTGAATGAGGAGTCGATTGCGTCCCGATGGAATTCGATTCCTGTGGGGACGGTAGTGATTCTAAACCATCACTACCGAACTTGTCCAGTTCGAGGCAACCGTTCGAATCTACCTCCACACCGCGACCGTGTCAACAGTCGCTGCGGGACGACGAGGAGACTAGCAGCTCAGCGGCGTCGTCCGCACATCAGGCGGCCGTCGGCAGCGTGGCCGTCCGGTCGGCGGCCTCCACGTCGCCCACCTCACCTGCGCGCGCAGCACGGCCGCCCAGGACGTAGACGTAGACCAGGAAGGCGGCTTCGGCGACGACGCCGATCGCGATGCGGGCCCAGGTCGGGAGGCCGGAAGGGGTCACGAAGCCCTCGATCAGGCCCGATACGAAGAGCACCACCGCCAGGCCGATCGCCATGCCCAGGGCGGCGCGGCCCTGTTCTGCGAGGGCGGCGCGGCGGGTGCGCGGGCCCGGGTCGATCACCGTCCAGCCGAGGCTGAGGCCGGTGCCCGCGGCGACGAAGACCGCCGTCAGTTCGAGCAGGCCGTGCGGCAGGATCAGGCCGAGGAAGACGTCGAGGCGGCCCGCGGAGGCCATCAGACCGATACCGACCCCGAGATTGGCCATGTTCAGGAAGAGGATCCAGAGCACCGGGATCCCCAGGAACGCGCCCAGGACCAGGCACACCGCGGCCGCCTGGGCATTGTTCGTCCAGACCTGGGCCGCGAACGACGCCGCGGGATGACTGGAGTAGTACGTCTCGTACCCGCCGCCGGGCTCCGTGAGCGCCTTCAGCTGCTCCGGCGCCGCGACGGCGCCCTGGACCTCCGGGTGGGTGGCTATCCACCAGCCGATGAGGACGCCGACCGCGGTGGAGAGCAGCGCGGTCGGTATCCACCAGCGGCGGCTGCGGTAGACGGCGGCCGGGAAGCCGACGGTGAAGAAGCGGGCGGCGTCGCGCCAGCCCGCGCGGCGGGCGCCCGTCACGGTGGCGCGGGCGCGCGCGACGAGCTGGGTCAGGCGGCCCGTGAGAACGGGGTCGGGGGCGCTGGACTGGAGGAAGGAGAGGTGGGTGGAGGTCCGCTGGTAGAGCGCGACCAGTTCGTCCGCCTCGGTGCCGGTCAGTCGGCGGCCCCGGCCCAGGAGCTGTTCCAGGCGGTCCCACTCCGCCCGGTGGGCCGTCACGAAGACGTCGAGATCCATCCGGTTACCGCTCCCCTGCCCCAGGACCCTGCTTCTGCTTACTCCTACCGTGGTCAGCTTGGCAGACTGGACGGCAAAGGGGCGGGTCCGGTCACGGGAAAGGTGTGCAGGGTGAGCGATCTTGTGACGGGGGACGCGGTCGTCCTGGGTTTGCGGCCGGCCAGACTTCCGAGCCGGTCTCTGGCGATCGTCCTCGACCTCGTGGTCTACCTCACGGGCTACCTGCTCATCTCCATCGGGCTGGCCTTCGCGACCGCCTCGCTGGACGGGGCCGCACAGGCGGCCGTGGCAGTGGCCGGCTTCCTCCTGCTGCTGGTCGGGGTCCCCATCGCGGTGGAGACGCTGACCCACGGACGCTCGCTCGGCAAACTCGCCTGCGGACTGCGGGTGGTGCGCGACGACGGTGGGCCGATCCGGTTCCGGCACGCGCTGGTGCGCGGGGCGCTGGGCGTCGTGGAACTGCTGGGCACCTTCGGGGCCGTGGCCTGCATCGCCTCGCTGGTCTCGGCGCGGGGCCGACGGCTCGGGGACGTGTTCGCGGGGACGCTGGTCGTCCGGGAGCGGGTGCCGGGGGCGCGTGTGATGCCGGTGCCCCCGCCGCCGCCGTGGCTGGCCGGGCGGTTCTCCGGGCTGGACCTGTCGGCGGTGCCGGACGGGCTGTGGCTGGCGATACGGCAGTACCTGACGCGGATGAACCAGCTGGATCCGCAGGTGGGTGCCTCGATGGCGGCGAAGCTCGCGGACGACCTGGTGGCCCGTACGGGGGCGCCTGCGCCGGTGGGGGTCCCGGCTGCCGCCTTCCTGATGGCGGTGGTGCACGAGCGGCAGGCGCGGGATGCCGCTCGGGCGTTCGGTGCCGGGCCCGTGCCCGGTGGCGCTCCCGCTGCGCCGGTGCCGGTGCCGGTCCCGGTGCCGGTGATGCCCGTCGTTCCGCAGGCTTCCGTTCCCGTCGTGCCCGTCGTGCCCGTCGAGCCCGTCGAGCCCGTACGGCGGACCGGGTTCGCTCCGCCCGCCTGAGCGGCGCAGGCTAGGCCTCGAAGGTGGAGGGCGGGCTCTCCAGGTGTTCGAGCTCGATGCCGGGGGCCGAGAGGACCACGTCCCCGGCCAGGTGGACCGTGTGGACCTCTCCGGTGTCCAGGGCGCTGATCCGGTACTCATCCACGACCAGCGGGCCGCTGGGCGTCGCGTGCTGCGCGCGCGCCAGCAGCGCCCAGGCCTGGTCGACCGTACGGGGCGCCAGCACCGGGTCGGTGAGGGCCACGAGCCGGACCCGGGTGGCGGGCGCGCCGGGGGTCAGGCGCAGCAGACGGGCCGTCGCGATGAGGAAGGCCGGTGAGGTGCCGGTGAAGCCCGCGGCACGGGCGTTGCCCTCGGTGGCCTCGGTGCCGGTGGGGTCGGAGCGGACCCAGGTGACGCCGTCGATGGCGGCTCCGCGGACCTGCCAGCTGGAGGCGTTCGCTTCGAGGCGGATGGGACGGCCTAGTTCGTCGATCGCCAGGTCGACCGAGCCACGGTGTTCTCCGTCGGGGCCGGTCAGCTGGGAGACGTAGCGCCATCCGGAGGGGCCGGGCGCGCAGTGGAAGTGCTCCTCGCCGAGGGGGGTGTGGTCGTGCGGGTCGTGGAGCGAGTAGCGGCCACGGGGCATGGGCTGTGGTCCTTGCTGGCTGGCGTGGTGCGTGCGTACGGGGCAGGCCCCCGGCACGGGTGCCGGGGGCCTGGCTCGGTGCTGTGGATCCGCGGGGATCGGTAGCGGATCAGTAGCGGTAGTGGTCCGGCTTGTACGGGCCCTCGACCTTGACGCCGATGTAGGCGGCCTGCTCCGGGCGGAGCGTGGTGAGC
>NZ_JBEXQA010000089.1:0-3206 GCF_040612395.1 Streptomyces sp. NPDC006430 | reverse complement strand
CCGGCGGGGACGATTCCGGAGCTGTTCGAGGCGCAGGTGGGGCGGACGCCGGACGCGGTCGCGATTGTCGACGACGGCGTCGAGGTGTCGTATGCGGAGCTGGATGGGCGTGCGAACCGTCTGGCGCGGCTGTTGGTGGGTCGGGGCGTGCGCCCTGAATCTGTGGTGGGCGTGTGCCTGGAACGCGGCATCGACCTCGTGGTGGCGCTGTTGGCGGTGTCGAAGGCGGGGGCTGCGTATCTGCCCATCGACCCGGCCTATCCCGCCGAGCGGGCGAAGTTCATGCTTGCGGATGCAGGTGCGGTGTGTGCGGTGACCTCTCTTGGCCTGAGCAGTGTGCTGCCGCAGAGTCTGGCCCAGGTGATGCTGGACGAGGCTGGAACCGTGCGGGCATTGACGGGTATTGATGCTTCACCGTTGTCGGAGGCAGACCGAGGTGGAGCGCTGTTGGCGGCGCATCCGGCTTGGGTGATCTACACGTCGGGGTCGACGGGTCGGCCCAAGGGTGTGGTGGTACCGCATGCGGGCGTGGGCTCGCTGGTGGCGGCGCTGGCAGAGCGGTTCGCGGTGGATGGTGCGAGCCGGGTGCTGCAGTTCGCGTCCGCGGGCTTTGACGCGGCCACGTGGGAGATGTGGGGGGCGCTGTGTGCGGGGGCCAAGTTGGTTGTGGCACCGGCACAGATGTTGGTGCCGGGAACTGGTCTGGTGGAGGTGATGGCGCGGCACGGGGTGACGCATGCGCTGTTGCCGCCTGCAGTACTGAGCGTGCTGGATCCGCAGGAGGTGCCCTCACTGACGACAGTGGCGTCGGGGGGTGAGGCACTGACTGCCGACCTGGTGGAGGTGTGGGGTACCGGTCGGCGGCTGGTGAACGCGTACGGTCCCACCGAGGCGACGGTGTGTGTGTCGATGTCGCAGCCGCTGGCGGCTCGTGACGTGCCGTACATCGGTTCCCCGATCCCCAACACCCGGGTATATGTGCTCGATCAGTGGCTGTCTCCGGTGGCGCCGGGTGTGCTTGGTGAGCTGTATGTGGCTGGTGCGGGTCTGGCGCGTGGGTATGTGGGCCGGCCCGACCTGACGGCGGAGCGGTTCGTGGCCAGCCCGTTCGGCACGGCCGGCGAGCGGATGTATCGGACGGGTGACCTGGTGCGCTGGAGTACCGGGGGTCAGCTGGAGTATCTGGGCCGGGCGGATGAGCAGGTCAAGATACGAGGCTTCCGGATCGAGCCGGGTGAAGTGCGGTCCGTGCTGACGGCACACCCGCAGGTCGCCCAGGCCGCGGTGATCGCACGCGAGGACATTCCGGGTGACAAGCGCCTGGTTGCTTACGTGGTAACCGCTGGCGACCTTCGCGATGGTGAGGGTGAAACACCCCAGGGGCTGCGCCAGTTTGCCGCTGGGCGGCTGCCCGAGTACTTGGTGCCGTCGGCGGTGGTGGTGCTTGAGGCGCTGCCGCTGACGCCGAGCGGGAAGCTTGACCGCAAGGCGCTGCCGGCACCGGAGTACGTCACCGGCTCCGGTCGTGGTGCCTCCTCCGTGCGCGAGGAGATCTTGTGCGGAGTGTTCGCCGAAGTCCTCGGTGTGGAGAATGTCGGCGTTGACGACAGCTTCTTCGATTTGGGCGGCCACTCGCTGCTAGCTGTTCGCCTGGTGAGCCGGGTGCGGTCGGTGCTGGGTGTCGAGCTGTCGCTGCGCACGTTGTTCGAGGCGTCGACGGTGGCCCGTCTCGCGGCTCGGATCGATGGGGCTGACGGGGCCCGGGTGGCGCTGACGGTGCAGGAGCGTCCGGAGCGGGTTCCGCTGTCGTTCGCTCAGCGCCGTCTGTGGTTCATCCGCCAGTTGGAGGGCCCGAGCTCCACGTACAACATCCCGATGGTGCTCCGACTCAAGGGCAACCTGGACGCCGGGGCGCTGGCTGCGGCGATGAGGGACGTCATCGGCCGTCACGAGGTGCTGCGCACGATCTTCGCGACCATTGATGGTGACCCGTACCAGCACGTCCTCGAGCCTGAGGTCCTCCGGTGGGGACTGCAGGTCCGGGAAGTGGCCGCGGTGGACGTGGATGCTGTGGTGGCCGAGGAGGCGGGGTATGCGTTTGACCTGGCGGTCGAGGTGCCGATCCGTGCTCAGCTGCTCGCCGTGGGTCCGGATGAGCATGTGCTGGTTGTGGTGGTGCACCACATCGCCGGTGACGGTTGGTCGATGGGTCCGCTGGCGCGGGACGTGTCGGTGGCGTACGAGGCGCGTTGTGCGGGTCGGGCTCCGGAGTGGGAGCCGCTGCCGGTGCAGTACGCGGACTACGCGCTGTGGCAGCGCGAACTCCTCGGCGACGAGAACGACCCCGACAGCGTGCTCTCCCAGCAGGTCGCCTACTGGCGTGAGACGCTTGCCGGCGTCCCCGAAGAGCTGACGCTGCCCTATGATCACCCCCGCCCCGCAGTCCTCGGCTACCGCGGCCACGGTGTCCCGCTGGAGATCCCGGCGGAGGTGCACGCCCGCCTCGTGGAGGTGGCGCGGGCCGACGGCGTGACGGTGGCCATGGTGCTCCAGTCCGCCCTGGCGGTGCTGCTTTCCCGCGTTGGCGCGGGCACCGACATCCCGATCGGTGCCCCACACGCAGGACGTACCGATGAGGCCGTCAACGACCTGATCGGGTTCTTCGTCAACACGCTGGTGCTGCGTACGGACCTTTCTGGGAACCCGACGTTCACTGAACTCTTCTCGCGGGTGCGGGAGACGGCTCTCGCTGCGTACGGGCACCAGGATGTGCCGTTCGAACGCCTGGTGGAGGAGCTCGCCCCGTCCCGCTCGCTGGCCCGGCACCCGCTGTTCCAGGTGACCCTGACGGTGCAGAACGGTGCCGACGCCGGCCTGGACCTGCCCGGCCTGACGGCGGAAGCCGGACCGGCGGGTGCGCCGGTGGCCAAGTTCGACCTGGACGTGAGCGTCGGCGAGGTCTTCGACGCCGAAGGAGGTCCCGCAGGGCTGCGCGGCGTCCTGGTCGCTGCGGCGGACCTGTTCGCGGCGGACACCGTCCAGGGGCTCGCGCAGCGCTTCGGAAAGGTGCTGGAGACCCTGGCCGCCGACCCGACCACCCGTATTGGCTCCGTCGAGGTCCTTGACGAGGGTGAGTGGCAGCGGTTGTTGGTGGGGTGGAATGACACTGCGGTTGAGGTGCCGCGGGCTACTGTGACGGAGCTGTT
>NZ_JBEXQA010000088.1:0-4006 GCF_040612395.1 Streptomyces sp. NPDC006430 | reverse complement strand
TACCGGACGGTGTCTGCACGACAGGGACCGGCATACGGCCCTCCTTCGCCCAGGCCCACGCGGTCTGGTAGTGCACACCGTTGCGCGCCGCCCACTCGGAAAGCTTCACGCCATCAGGATAAAAGCTGATGAAGGCAGATAACTACTGATGAAAAATGCGACTGTTGTTCACCCCCGCCGTTGTCGCCTTCGCGTACAGCGTCGCCGCGTACTCGCCCAGGATCGTGCTCGTCGAGACGTCGTCCGTGTCGCCGCCCGTCAGGATTCCGATGATCTTGCCGTCGCGGGCGAGCCAGGCGCTGCCGCTCGTGCCGCCCGGGAAGTCCGCGCAGTCGAAGCGCTGCTCCGTCGGGGTCTCGCGGATCGCCGACGCCGTGCACGTACGCGGGACCTTGCGGTCCGCCGGGTAGCCGGTGACGGTGATCTCCTCGCCCGAGCGGCCCGTGGTGTCCAGGGCCGCGGCGCCCGTGACGTCCTCGATGGTGCGGCCCGCCGCGTCCGGCGCGAGGCGGGCGAAGGCGAGGTCGTAGTCGTCGTCCGAGTCGTCGGCCCAGCGGGGGTCCTCGAAGACCTCCTCGATCTTCCAGGCGCCGTACGGGGCGTTGCCGTCGGCGTACGCGGGTGCGAAGACCGCCCCTCCACCGTTGACCTTCCCGGAGAGCAGGCAGTGCCCGGCGGTGACGATCATGTTCCGGCCCGGGCTGTGCACCACGGTGGCGGTGCAGAAGTGGTCCCCTTGTACGCCGCCCTCGAACAGCGCCCCGGTGAAGGCCGCAGGACTACCCGGCTTGGGCGTCCCGGTGGTGGACAGCTGGGGCTGCTTGGCCGCTTGCGAACGCGAAGTCGGGTTCGGTGAGGCCGTCGCCGGGGCAGCCGCCTTGACGCGTGTCTCCGGTCGGCCATCCGAGGCCGGCACCACCTTCGTCATGGCAGCGGACGCGCCCAGCGCCGCCACCGCGCACAACACCCCGGTCACCACGGTCCGCTTGTCCACCACAGTCGCCCCTCCAGCTTTGCTCTGGCGAAGCATGCCTTGGTGGCCCCTCTGCCGCAAGGGGCGGGCCGGCCAAACCGGACCGTCGACGATGTCGACGACATGACCAGGCTCTGCGGCAGCCGAGTGCACGTGGTCGGCGTCCGACCCGTCCGGCGACCGCTGCGCGGCTTCACGCCCCCGACCACAGCCCTTCGGGCGTCAGCCCCAGCAGGTCGATCGCGTTGCCGCGCACGATGCGGTCCACCACGTCGGGTGCGAGGTGACCCATCTGGGCCTCGCCCACCTCGCGGGACTTGGGCCAGGTGGAGTCGGAATGCGGGTAGTCCGTCTCGTACAGGACGTTGGCCACCCCGATGGAGTCCAGGTTCTTGAGCCCGAAGGCGTCGTCGAAGAAGCATCCGAAGACGTGCTCGGCGAAGAGCTCCGACGGCGGGCGCAGCACCTTCTCCGCGACCCCGCCCCAGCCGCGGTTCTCCTCCCACACCACGTTCGCGCGTTCGAGGATGTACGGGATCCAGCCGATCTGCCCCTCCGCGTACATGATCTTCAGGTTGGGGAAGCGTTCGAACTTGCCGCTCATCAGCCAGTCGACCATCGAGAAGCAGCAGTTGGCGAAGGTGATGGTGGAGCCGACCGCGGGCGGGGCGTCCGCCGAGGTGGACGGCATCCTCGACGAGGAACCGATGTGCATGGCGATGACCGTGCCGGTCTCGTTGCACGCTTCGAGGAAGGGGTCCCACTCGTCGGTGTGGATCGACGGCAGGCCCAGGTGCGGGGGTATTTCGGAGAAGGCGACCGCGCGCACGCCCCGCGCCGCGTTGCGGCGGACCTCGGCGGCGGCCAGTCGGGCGTCCCACAGGGGGATCAGGGTGAGCGGGATGAGTCGGCCGTGCGCCTCGGGGCCGCACCACTCCTCCACCATCCAGTCGTTGTACGCCCGCACGCCCAGCAGGCCGAGCTCGCGGTCCTTGGCTTCGGTGAAGGTCTGGCCGCAGAAGCGGGGGAAGGTCGGGAAGCAGAGCGCCGATTGGACGTGGTTGACGTCCATGTCCGCGAGGCGGTCGGGAACCGAGAAGGAACCCGGACGCATCTGCTCGTACGTGATCACCTCCAGCCTGATCTCGTCGCGGTCGTAGCCGACGGCGGTGTCGAGTCGGGTGAGGGGGCGGTGCAGATCTTCGTAGACCCACCAGTCACCGATCGGCCCGTCGTCGCCCTTGGCGCCCATCACCGGGGCGAACTTGCCTCCGAGGAAGGTCATTTCCTTCAAGGGGGCGCGGACGATCCGGGGGCCGGTGTCCTGGTATTTGGACGGGAGCCGTTCCCGCCAGACGTGGGGGGGCTCAACCGTGTGGTCGTCCACCGAGATGATCTTCGGGAAGGTCTCCATGCTCTCCACGGTAGCGTCAATCTGACGAACCGTCAGCTAGTTGACGGGTGATCGGTCCGACACGGGCTGACGGGTACGCGCAAGACAGGGCAGACTGACCCTTACACCGACGGAAGGCAGGGGGGACCACAGATGGACGGCATACCGGCCATCCCGCAGCAGCGGAACCACCCCGAGGCAGCCCGGCGCACCCCCGGGGCCGCCCAAGCCGCCCCCGGGCCCCACGCAGTGCCCACACCCACACCCGCACCCACGCCTGCCACGCCCGCACCCGCGACGCCCGCCCCCGAGGCACCCGCAGCCGCAACGCCCGGGGCCGCAACGCCAGCCGCACCCGAGGCACCCGCAGTCGGTGCGGCCGGGCCCGCGCCAGCGGCTGAAGCCGGGGCCGGGGCCGCCGCCGGAGGCAGCCGCTTCGCCGTGCTCGGCCCGATCCGCGCCTGGCGCGGCAGCGAGGCACTCCCCTCCGGCACGCCCCAGCAGCGCGCGCTGCTCGCCGTGCTCCTGCTGCGCCACGGCCGTACCGCCACCGCGCCCGAGCTGATCGACGCCATCTGGGGCGAGGACCCGCCGCAGCAGGCCCTCGCCACCATCCGTACGTACGCCTCCCGCCTTCGCAAGGTCCTCGCGCCCGGCACGCTCATCACCGAGTCCGGCGGCTACGCCATCCACACCCCCACCGGCACCCTCGACCTCGGCGTCGCCCGGAGCCTCGCAGCCGACGCCGAGAAGGCCCGCGCCGCGGGCGATCGCGCCCTCGCCCGTACGCTGCTGGCCCGCGCCCTGGACCTGTGGGACGGCGAACCCCTTGCCGGGGTCCCCGGCCCGCACGCCGAGACCGAGCGCACCCGGCTCGCCGAATGGCGCCTCCAACTGCTGGAGGCACGCCTCGACCTCGACCTGGAGGTCGGCCACCACGCCGAGGCCGTCTCCGAGCTCACCGCCCTGACCGCCGCCCACCCGCTGCGCGAGCGGCTGCGCGAGCTCCTCATGCTCGCCCTGTACCGCAGCGGGCGGCAGGCCGAGGCGCTCGCCGTGTACGCCGACACGCGCCGGCTCCTCGCCGACGAACTCGGCGTCGATCCCCGACCCGAGCTGGCCTCCCTCCAGCAGCGCATCCTGAACGCCGACGCCGAACTCGCTTGCGCCGAAGACCCGGCCCCGGCCGCCGCACCCGTACACGTGAGGCCCGCACAATTGCCCGCCACCGTCCCCGACTTCACCGGACGCACCACCTTCGTCAACGAACTCGGAGAGATCCTGGCCGGTGCGGAGGGCCAGGTCATGGCGGTCTCCGCGCTCGCCGGCATCGGCGGCGTCGGCAAGACCACCCTCGCCGTGCACGTGGCGCACGCCGCCCGCCCACACTTCCCCGACGGGCAGCTGTACGTCGACCTCCAGGGCACCGAGCCGCGGCCCGCCGAACCCGTCGCGGTTCTGGGTTCCTTCCTGCGGGCCCTGGGCACCCCCGACACGGCCATTCCGGACACGGCCGCCGAGCGGGCCGCGCTGTACCGCTCCACGCTCGACGGGCGCCGCGTCCTGGTCCTGCTCGACAATGCGCGCGACGCCGCCCAGGTCCGTCCGCTGCTGCCGGGCACCGCGGGCTGCGCCGCCCT
>NZ_JBEXQA010000087.1:0-4235 GCF_040612395.1 Streptomyces sp. NPDC006430 | reverse complement strand
CGCTGTGGCGTCGGGGACGTGGATCAACACCACCTTCTCCGTCCAGTCCCCGCCCGCCACAGGCGGTGCGGCGGACACCGGCCCGGCCACGGACACCACGGACAGCGTGCAGGAGCGGGCCGGCCACGGCGCGCAGGACGCCGGGGGCGGCGAGCGCGGGACCGGTTCGGCATCGCTGAGCCGGACCGCCACCGTGAGCAGTTCGGACACGGGACGCTCCCAAGCCCAAACCGAAGGCGAACGGGGCGAGGCCCCGGCACACCAGATCGCCTCTGTCGGCTCCGTCCCGGGGGCTGTTCCCGCCCCCGCGGCGGCCCAGGGCGACGCGCACAGGGCGGCTGGCGCTCAGGGCACCACTGCCGCAACCGCACTGCCTGGCGTCGTTGACGGGTCGTTCGGCGCGGCCGGCAGGGGCCCGGTGGACGGCGAACCCACCGCTGCGGCACCCGCTCCGCGATCCACGATGAGTACGGCAAGCAGTGTGCCGGACACCCGTACCGGACAGGCCGGTTCCACTGCTGAGGGCGGTGAGGGCACCGTCCACGACATTCCTACGCACGACACGCCCCCGCGCACGGTCGAAGCCGAAGACGCCGGCGCGGTCCAGGCGCCGACCACCGGGACTGCTCCCGCCATGGCCGACCAGCCCACCCCGGCTGCCGCGCAGCAATCCGGCACGGTTGCCACGGGACCGGCCGCCACAGCAGCCGGATCCCCTGCTACGTCGGGGCCCGCGCGGACCACCTCGAATGAACTGACGGCGGGTCACGAGGAGCGGACGGGGACGGACCGGGCGGCCGCGGCCGGGATACCCGCGCAGCCGGTGCGGACGGCGGACGCGACCACGCCGGTCACCGCCCGGTCGACCCAGTCGCACTCTGACCTCGCTGACACGGCGGACCAGGGAGTGGCGGTCTCTGCCGAGACGCTGGTGGACCGGTCCGCGGCGGTTCCCGGGCAGGCCGCCGGGCAGATCCTGGATGCCGGAAGGACGGCGAACCAGCCGTCGGCTTCCCCGGGGCGGGATCTAGCCGAGGGGCAGTCCTTTCCCGCTGTAGCACCCCGTTCGGCAGCGGCCGCCCAGGGGCTCGCCACGACAGTCCCCGACTCCGCGCCGCGGCCCGTCCGGACTGTCTCCGGAGATCCGGTGACGGACGAGGACGGTCCGGAGACGGGCGTGACGGAAGCGGCTCAGCAGTCGGCGGAGTCGGCCCAGACGGTGAGCGAGTTCTCGGGGTCGGTCTCGCTCCAGGGCGCTACCGCGCCCCCGGCGGTCACGTCGCAGACGGTCACCCCGGCTCCCACTCGTGGCCAAACTGCGCGCCAACTTGACGCCGCCTCTGGCCAGTCGGCCGATCAGGTCCCCGCCTCTGGCCGGACCGCGAGTCAGCCGTCTGTTTCCCCCGGCCGGATCCCCACCGGGTCCGGCGACATGACCTCGCGCGCCACTGGTGGCGCGCAGGACGAGCGGGATGAGCAGGACGAGGCTCGGCGGCCGGGCCCAGGGGGCACCATGTCCGGCTCTTCTGCCGGTGACGGCCCGACGGACACCGCCGTCCAGAGCCGCAACGGTGCCGACACGGTGCGCTCCACCGACTCGGCCTCTGCCCCGGTCGAGCCGCTGGCGGACGGCGAACGGGCCACGGAGCCCAGGAACGGCGTCGCCCCGCAACAGTTGGGGACCGTCACCGAGGTGCTGGGGTCGGGGCAGGCGGATTCCGACCGGTGGATTCCGTATGGTCCGGTTCGGCGTGGGGTGAAGGTGCGGTACGTGCTGGACCGTCTGCCGGTGGGGCCGGGGGATGGTTCGGTGGCTGATCTGCTGGGTGTGGGTGTGGAGGAGGTGGAGGGGTATCGGGTGGGTCGGAGGCCGTCGGAGGCTGTTGGTGAGCGGATCGACGCGGTGTGGCGGTTGCTGCGGGCAGGCCGTACCGGCCTGACCTCGGCCGATGTGGATGACGCCGTGAACGCCGGGCGTTCTCGGTCCGGCCCTGCGGCAGGGGGCGCGGAGGTATCGGGCCAGGTCGGGGGGATGTTCGAGGTGGCACCCGCTGTGGACTACCGCGCGGGGGGTACAGACCTGGACCCAGAGCTGGGCATGGGCGAGGGCGTGGAGGGTCTGAACGCGGAGGATTGGGCGGGGGTGCTCGAGGCGCTGGAGTCGGATTCTGCCTCGGCCCCCGGGATGGGGCTGGGGGCGCCGGATTCTGCCTCGGAGTCCGGGATGGAGCCGGGGGCGCCGGGTGAGGGCATACAGGATCTGGATCCGGATGCGTTGAGGTTCCTGTCCGAGGCGCTGGGGTTTGGTGGGCGTGGAGCCGGCTCAGCCGATGCGGACTCCGTCTACTCCACGGGTGAGGGTGGCGGCGGTCTGTCGGGGGATGAGGTGATGGCTGATCCGGTGGAGTTCGCCGGAAACGAGGGCATGGATGCTGTCGCGGGCCAGGAGGAGGAGTTCACCCCGGAGGAGATGGCCGCGCTCATGAGGGAGTTCACTTCGGATGTAGAGGCGGCGCGCGAGGCGAAGCGTCGCCGGCTGAACGATGGGCGGTCGGTGGGGGAGGCGGCTGCTGCCAAGTTGCTTCTTCAGGTGAAGTTGGAGCGGGTGAGGGACGGTCTGGTGCCGGCTGACGGTGAGGACCGGGTCGCGCTGCTGGCCGAGGTGCTGAAGATCCATGTGGACCGGGTGCGGCGCATGTTGAGCGGCGCACTGAACCCGATTGGCATGCCCGGGCAAGACATTGAACGGATCGACGCGGCTTTCCTCCTGCTCAACGACGCGGTCGCACTTACCGCGGAGGCGGTGGACGAGCGCGTCAGTGCCCGCTGGACTCCTCTCCAGAAGACGATGGTGTACCTGATGGAGGAGGCGAGTAGGCCCGGCAGAACAGCCATGGGAGTGCGATTGTCCGACCTGCTCGGTGTCACGCCCGGACCGGTGTACGGATACCGATTGGCCAAGTCCATGCCGAACAAGGCGGTCGGTGACAGGATCAATGCAGTCAAACGCCTGTTCAAGGATGGAAAGGTCGGGTTGACCCCTAAGCAGGTGAAGGACGAGGTCATCCGGTACCGCGAAGAGGAGGAAGAGGGGCTGGACTTCGCGGGCAAGCTGGCCTATGTGCGAGAGAAGCTGGGTGGAGAGAATACGGCCCTGGTCAGTGCGATCACAGCCTCAGCTGCAAGGGTCAGAGTCTCAACCTCAGCGGTGAGCCTGTATTTCGGCTCGAAGCCTGGCGCGACCCCCTCGAACCCCCCACTGGATTTGGTCGAACGGGTGGACGAGCTGTATGTGTTGTATCGGGACTTGGACGCTGTGGCTGAGACGGCCGGGCTTCCCGCGAGCGGCACGATTAACCCGCCCCGGCTCCAGGCATTGCATCTGAAGGCAAGTCTGGGGGAGGAAGAGCTGGACCGATTGTTGGATGCTCGCCCGGGCGAGGTGTCGTACATCCTAAGGGGCGGGATGCAAAGGCGCGTTAAGGTCGTTGAGCGGATCAATGCGGCGTACGGCCTGCTCATGAAGGGGGCCGCGGTTACCGCGGAGGCGGTGGACGAGCGCGTCCGTGCCGGCTGGACTCCTCTCCAGAACACCATGGTGTATCTGCTGGAAGGTGTGCATGAGGAGCTCAGCACCCTGGCAGACCTGCTCGAAGTCAGAGACTCCTCAGTGCGATCCATCCGAATGGGCGTCCAGAAGCCGAACAAGTCGACCGGTGACCGGATCAGGGCTCTGGAGCGCTTGCTCAAGCGGGGAGGCCCCCGCCCGACGCGTGCCAATGTGGACGACGAGGTCGCCGCTATGCCTGCGTATGACCTGACGGCCAGAGCCCGCTTCCTGTGTCAAGTCGTGGGATCTACCGAGAGCGCGGCCTGGGAGCTCAATGCCGGGCGCGAGGTTGGAGAACCCACACTCAGCACGAGGCAGCTGGGGAACTACCGGCTCGGCCGGGTTCCGCACCCGAGTATGGAGATCACCGAGCGGATTGACCGGGCGTGTCATGAGTTTTGGGGGTTGGGGTTCCGTCCTGCTGACGCCGAGCTGGCTGGGGTTTTGAGGGGCGAGGTCGCTGCCGCGGTGGCTGCTGGGTCGGCGGTCGGGTCTGTGGGTGGTGGGGACGGTACGTTGGCGCGGCTTGTCGGTCGGGGGCGGTTGGCGGGTGAGCGGACGCAGGTTGGTTATGCGTGGCGGTGGTTCCGGGATGGGGCGGGGCGGGAGGTTGTTCGGCTGACGC
>NZ_JBEXQA010000086.1:0-4283 GCF_040612395.1 Streptomyces sp. NPDC006430 | reverse complement strand
GCGTCAGCCGAACAACCTCCCGCCCCGCCCCATCCCGGAACCACCGCCACGCATAACCAACCTGCGTCCGCTCACCCGCCAACCGCCCCCGACCGGCAAGCCGCGCCAACGTACCGTCCCCACCACCCACAGACCCGACCGCCGACCCGGCAGCCATCGCGGCAGCGACCTCGCCCCTCAAAGCCTCGGCCAGCTCGGCGTCAGCAGGACGGAACCCCAACCGCCAAAACTCATGACACGCCCGGTCAATCTGCTCGGCCACATCGAAATCGAGCGTCGAAATCTGCTTACTCAGGTGACGCTTCAGCGCGCTTGAAGAGATTCCATTTTCTCCAACCTTGCGCCCGGAGTTGAGTTCAATGGCCAAGGACTCGGCAGATCCCGTCACTAGCACCAGATAAGCCACCCTGGCCTTCAGGTCATACGCAGGCATAGCACCGACCGCGGCATTCATCTCGTCACGCGTCGGGAGGGACTCCCTGTCCCTCGCCCGGAGTAGGCGCTCCAGAGCCCTCATCCGGTCACCGACCTCCTTACCCGGCCTCTGGACGCCCGATCGAATACGCCTGACGAGGGATTCGTTGAGCTTGAGCACGTCCTGGGTGCGGCGCGCTCCCAGACTTCCCAGCAGGTACACCATCGTCTTCTGGAAAGGAGTCCAGCCATCACGCACACGCTGGTCAACCGCATCCGCGGTAACCGCGGCCCTCTCCATGAGCAGGCCGTACGCCGCATCGGTCCGCTCAGCGAGCTGAACGCGAGCGTTCCCCCCGTCGCTGAGGATGCGCGAAACCTCGCCCGGGTAAGCCTTCAGCAATCCGTCCAGCTCGTCTTTCCCCAGACGTTGCCGCAAACGCCGCACCTTGGCCTGGAACGGGTTCAGTGTGCCGTCCGCGGGAAGCCCGGACTCCTCAGCCACTTCGTCCAGTTCCCGATAGAGCCTGTACAGCTTGTCAACCCGTTCGGCGACATCCATCCCGACTTTGTTAGA
Source organism: Streptomyces sp. NPDC006430 (assembly GCF_040612395.1). NCBI lineage: Bacteria > Bacillati > Actinomycetota > Actinomycetes > Kitasatosporales > Streptomycetaceae > Streptomyces > Streptomyces sp. NPDC006430. The sequence continues at coordinate 3,292 of NZ_JBEXQA010000086.1, read as the reverse complement.
CTGCGAGTTCAAATTCGCTTTCAAATACGCGCGCATCGAGCCAGCTGGGATTTCGGTCGCCTTGGCTGAAGCCCCCACTCCACCCAACTTTCTCCGCAGATAGACCAGCTTGCCCGCGAAGTCCACCCCTCTCTCTTCATCGCGGCGATACCGGTCGACCTCGGCCTCCACATCCTTAGGGGTCAACCCGAACTGTTCTGCGTCGAACAGGCGCTTGACTGCATTGATCCTTTCACCGACCTTCATGGTCGGCATCCGCGTGCCGAATCGGTAATCTGCCACCTCTCTTTTGGCCTGGAGCAGGTTGGAAAATCTCACTCCCTCGGCTGTTCTGCCGGGCTTACTCGCCTCCTTCATCAGGTCCTCCAGTGTGCGCTGGATAGGAGTCATGCGGGCACGGACGCGTTCGTCCACCGCCTCCGCGGTAACCGCGACCTGCTCGTTGAGCAGGCTGGAGGCCGCACCGATCCTTTCAATGTCTCGCCTGGGCACGCCGGTCTGCAACAGGGCGCCGCTCAACATCGCCTGCACCCGGGCTGCTTTGTCGATCCTCAGCACCTTGGCCAGCCGCGGGAGCGGGTCCACACCGTCGTCCAGCCTCAGACCGTCCCTCACCCGCTCCAACCGCACCTGAAGAAGCAACTTGGCAGGACCCCCATCCGGGGCTGGAACGACTGCGGCAGCACTCTCACCCGCGGCCTGCACAACAGCAGCCGGCGCCGTCACCGACTGCCCACCGTCACCCACCCGACGACGCTTCGGCCCAGGCGGCGCCGCTACATCCGTATCCACCTCACCACGACCGCCAACGTCAGCAAACCCGTTCCGAGATCCGCCGTCACCCGAGGGGGAAGTAACCACAGCGAAGGCAGACGACTCCAGCGCCTCGGACAGCAACCTCAGGTCAGCCGGATCCAGACCCCGTACACCATCAACCCCCGCCCCCTGCTCCACCCTGGGCTCCGCGGCAGGATCCGACGCCAGCGCCTCGGACACGAACTCCAACTCATCCAGGTCCAGATCCTCCGGGCCCTCGCCCCACGGCACCGGCTCCGCCCCGGGCTCCGCGGCAGGATCCGACGCCAGCGCCTCGGACACGAACTCCAACTCATCCGCGTTCAAACCCTCCGCCAGGTAGTTCACCGCGGGCGAAACATCGGACATCCCCCGGGCCTGGCCCGATACCCCCACACTCCCGGCCTCGGGGCCGGACCGAGAACGCCCGGCGTTCACGGCGTCATCCACATCGGCCGAGGTCAGGCCGGTACGGCCTGCCCGCAGCAACCGCCACACCGCGTCGATCCGCTCACCGACGGCCTCCGACGGCCTCCTCACACCCCTGCGGTACCCATCCACCTCCTCCACACCCACACCCAGCAGATCAGCCACCGAACCATCCCCCGGCCCCACCGGCAGACGGTCCAGCACGTACCGCACCTTCACCCCACGCCGAACCGGACCATACGGAATCCACCGGTCGGAATCCGCCTGCCCCGACCCCAGCACCTGCTCAGCAACCCCGCCGAAGCCGCCCATAGCACCACTCACCACGGAATCATCCACAGGCCCGGCCAGGACAGAGACCGGGTCAGTGGAGCGCACCGCGTCGGCACCGTTCCAGCCCAGGACAGCCGTATCCATCGGGCCGTCACCGGCAGAAGAACCGGACACGGTACCCAATGCGCCCGGCCGCCGAGCCTCCTCGCGCTCGTCGTGCGCGGCCTGCGCGCCACCAGTCGCGCGACCGGTGGCGCCGCCGGACTCGGTGGAGATCCGGCCCGGGGAAACAGACGGCTGACTCGCCGCCCGGCCGGAGGAGGATGCCTGATCGGCCGACCGGCTCGAGACGGCGTCGCCTTGGTGCGCGGTGCGGCCAGGAGCGGAAACCGGGGTGAGTGTCTGCGAGGTGACCGCCGGGGGCGCGGTGACACCCTGGAGCGAGACCGCCCCCGCGGACTCGCTCACCGTCTGGACCGGCTCCGCCGACTGCTGAGCCGCTACCGTCCCACCCCTCTCCGAACCGCCCTCGCCCGTCACCAGATCCCCGGAGACAGCCCTGGCAGGCCGCGGCACGGAATCGGGGACGGCCATGGCAGACCCCGGAGCAGCCACTGCCGAACGAGGCACCGCGGCAGCAGAGGGAGAGGACTGCCCCTCAGCCAGACCCCGCCCCGGGGAAACCGACGACTGACTCGCCGTTGCCGCGGCATCCAGGACCTGCCCGGATGCCTGCCCGGGAGCCACCGCGGACCAGTCCACCACCGCCTCGGCAGAGACGGCCACACCCTCATCCGCCGTCTCAGCGGAGACGGCCACGGCGCGGTCCGCGGTGTCAGCGAGGGCAGAGTGCGACTGGGTCGACCGGGGCGTGACCGGCGTGGTCGCATCCGCCGTCCGCACCGGCTGCGCGGGTGTCCCGGCCGCGGCCACCCGGTCCGTCCCCCGACGCTCCTGATGACCCGCCGTCGGATCGTCCGAGGTGGTCCGCACAGGCTCCGACGTAGCAGGCGAGCCGGCCGCGGCAGCCGGTGACGTGGCAGCCTCGCCGGACTGCGGCCCGGCAGCCGGAGCACGCTGGGCCGCCGGGGCGGGAGCGGTCCCCGCGGTTGGGGCCTGGACCGCGCCGGCATCTTCGGACCCGACCGTACGCGTGGCGGTGTCGTGCCTGGAAGTGCCGTGGACGGTGTCCTCAACCCCCGCAGCAGACGAACCAGCCTCTCCCTGTCCGGTGCGGGTGTCCGGCCCGCTGCTCGCCGTACTCACCGTGGCTTGCGGAACCGACGCCCCAGCGGTGGCCTCGTCGGCCACCTGACCCACGCCGGCCACGTCGGACGACACGTCATCAGCGCCGCGTGCTGCGGCTGCAGTGATACCGGGTGCGGCTGCCGCAGGTGTGCCCGGAGCGGCAGCGGCCCCGTGCGCGTCGCCCTGGACCACCCCGGGGGCCGGAACAGCCCCCGGGACGGAGCCGACAGAGGCGAACTGATGTGCCGGGCCGGCGAACTGCTGCGCCTCGGCTTCGGCTTCGGCTTGGGATTGGGATTGGGATTGGGCTTGGGAGCGTCCCGTGTCCGAACTGCTCACGGTGGCGGTCCGGCTCAGCGATGCCGAACCGGTCCCGCGCTCGCCGCCCCCGGCGTCCCGGGCACCGGGTCCGGTGACACCAGGCGCGCCGTGGCCGGCCTGTTCCTTCGCACTGTCCGTGGCCGGGCCGGTGTCCGCCGCACCGCCTGTGGCGGGCGGGGACTGGACGGAGAAGGTGGTGTTGATCCACGTCCCCGACGCCACAGCG
>NZ_JBEXQA010000085.1:0-4416 GCF_040612395.1 Streptomyces sp. NPDC006430 | reverse complement strand
TCCTCGCCCCACATCACCTCATACAACGGCACGCCCAGATACGCATCGACCGCCGCCACCACCGCGTCCAGGGATTGGGCGAACACCGGGAACGCGGCGTGCAGTTCACGACCCATCCCCAGGCGCTGCGCGCCCTGACCCGTGAACAGGAACGCGGTCGCACCGTCGACGCGGGTGCCGGCGACGAGGTCCGCGGACTCCGTCCCCCCGCTCAGCTTCGTCAGCTCGCGGATCGCGGCCTCATGGTCCTCGGCGAGGACGACCGCACGGTGGTCCAGCGCCGCGCGTGACGTCGCCAGCGAGTAGCCGACGTCGGTCAGGGACTGCTCCGGGTGCACCTGGAGGTGGGCGCGCAGCGCCTCGGCCTGCCGGGGCAGGGCCTTCGCGCTCTTCGCCGACACCGTCAGCGCCACCGGCGCGGGGACCGCGGCGGGCGGCGTGGACGCCCGCGGCGCGGGCTCCGTGGCAGGGGCCTCCTCCAGGATGACGTGGGCGTTCGTACCGCTGAGGCCGAACGAGGAGACGCCGGCGCGGCGCGGGCGTTCGCCCGCCGGCCAGGCGACCGGCTCGGTGAGCAGCTTGACGTTGCCCGTCTCCCAGTCCACGTGCGGCGACGGCTCGTCCACGTGCAGGGTCTTGGGCAGCACGCCGTGGCGCAGCGCCTGAACCATCTTGATCACACCGCTGACACCGGCCGCGGCCTGCGCGTGCCCGATGTTCGACTTGATCGAGCCGAGCCACAACGGTTTGTCCTCGTCGCGGCCCTGACCGTACGTCGCCAGTAGGGCCTGCGCCTCGATCGGGTCGCCCAGCCGGGTGCCGGTGCCGTGGCCCTCGACGGCGTCCACGTCGGACGTCGTGAGACCGGCCGCGGCCAGCGCCTGCTGGATGACCCGCTGCTGGGACGGCCCGTTGGGGGCGGTGAGGCCGTTGGAGGCGCCGTCCTGGTTGATGGCACTACCCCGGATCACGGCGAGCACCGGATGGCCGAGGCGCTCCGCGTCGGAGAGGCGCTCGACCAGGAGCAGGCCGATGCCCTCCGCCCAGCCGGTGCCGTCGGCGGCGCCGGCGAAGGCCTTGGAACGGCCGTCGGCGGCGAGTCCGCGCTGCTGGCTGAAGTCGACGAACAGATCCGGCGTCGGCATGACGGTCACACCGCCGGCCAGCGCCATCGTGATCTCGCCGGACCGCAGCGCCTGGCAGGCCATGTGCAGGCTCACCAGGGACGACGAGCACGCGGTGTCGACGGTGACGGCCGGCCCCTCCAGGCCGAGGGTGTACGCGACGCGGCCCGAGGCGATGCTGCCCGCGCTGCCGTTGCCGAGGTAACCGGCGAGGTCCTCGGGAACATCGCTCAGCCGGCTGCCGTACTCGTGGTACATGATGCCCGCGTACACGCCGGTCCGGCTGCCGCGCAGCGTCTGCGGGTCGATGCCGGCCCGCTCGAAGGTCTCCCACGCGGCCTCCAGCAGCAGCCGCTGCTGCGGGTCCATCGCGAGGGCCTCGCGCGGCATGATGCCGAAGAACTCCGGGTCGAACTCCGAGGCGTCGTACAGGAACCCGCCGTCCTTGGCGTACGTCTTGCCGGGCACGCCGGGCTCGGGGTCGTAGAGGGCGTCGCCGTCCCAGCCGCGGTCGGTCGGGAACGCCCCTACGGCGTCCCGGCCCTCGGCAACCAGGTCCCACAGGTCCTCGGCGGACCGCACGCCACCGGGGAAGCGGCAGCTGATCGCCACGATCGCGATCGGGTCCGTGTCGTCGGGCGCGGAGCTGCGGACCGCGACGGCGGCCGGAGCCGCCTCGGCCGTCGTGACCGACAGCTTGCTCACCACGAAGCCCGCGACGGCACGCGAGTTGGGGTAGTCGAAGACCAGCGTGGCCGGCAGCCGCAGTCCGGTGGCGGCTTGGAGCAGGTTGCGCAGTTCGACGGCCGCGAGCGAGTCGAAGCCCTGCTCGCGGAAGGCCGTCTCCGGCCCGATCGCGTCCGGGGACGGATGGCCGAGCACCGCCGCCACCTGCGTACGGACCAGCTCCAGGACGATGCGGTCGCGCTCCTGCTGCGACGCCCCGGCGAGGCGGCGCCCCAGCTCGGACGTCTCCGCGGCCTGCGCCTGCACGGTCCGGCGGACCGGCCCGCGCACCTTGCCGCGCAGCAGCGCGGGCAGGTCCTCGCCGCGGGCGGCGAGGGCCGCACCGTCGGTCTTGAGCGGCAGGACCACGGCGTCGTCCCCGGCGACCGCGGCATCGAAGAGGGCGAGCCCTTCCGCGACGGTCAGCGCGGGCAGACCCAGCCGCTTCATCCGCTCCAGGTCGGCATCGGTGAGGTCGCCACCGAGACCGGTGCTGATCTCCCACATGCCGAACGCGGCTGCCGTAGCAGGCAGACCGCAGGCCCGGCGGTGGGCCGCCAGGGCGTCAAGGAAGGCGTTGGCAGCGGCGTAGTCGGCCTGGCCGGCGGCCAGTACGGAGCCGCCCGCCGAGGAGAAGAGGACGAAGGCCGACAGGTCGGCGTCGCGGGTCAGCTCGTGCAGGTTCCACGCGCCGTCGGTCTTCGGGCGCAGTACGGCGTCGAAGCCCTCGGCGGTCAGTGAACCGACGAGCCCACCACCGGCGACGGCGGCGGCGTGCACCACCCCGCTCAGCGGGTGGGCCCCGTCGATCCCGGCCAGGACGCCGGCGAGCGACTCCCGGTCCGTCACGTCGCAGGCCGCGACCGAAGCGTGGGCCCCCAACTCCGCCAGCTCGGCGACGATCTCGGACGCGTTCGGCGCCCGCAGGCCGCGGCGGCTGGTGAGGAGCAGGTGCCGCACCCCGTGCTCGGTGACCAGGTGACGGGCCACCAGCGCGCCCAGGCCGCTGGTACCGCCGGTGATCAGCACGGTCCCGGTCGCGTTCCACGGAGAGGCCGGCGCGGGGGAGGCGATCCTGGTCAGGCGCGGGACGCGCACCTCACCGGACCGCACCGCGGTCTCGGACTCTCCGGAGGCGACGGCGGCTGCCACGTCGGCGTCCGGGTCGGTGGCACCGGCTGCCACGTCGACCAGAACGAACCGGCCGGGGTTCTCCGCCTCGGCGGCCCGGACCAGACCCCACACACCGGCCTGCGCCGGATCGACGTCCTCGCCGGGCAGGACGGCGACGCCTCCGCGGGTGACCACGGCGAGGCGGCCGGACCCGGACGCCGGATCGGCCAGATGTTCCTGGACCGTGGCGAGGACGTCGGGCACGACGCCGCGCACCCGGGCCGCGGCGTCCTCGCCGGCCGGGGCGGGAACCACGTACACGGCGGTCCCGGCCGCATCGGTCCCGGTCGCGGAGACGCGCAGCCACTCGACGCGGTGCAGGGCGGCGTCCGCGCCACCGGCGGCGGCTGCGAGCTGCGCCTCGGACACCGGACGCGACACCAGCGACTCCACGGTGGCCACGGGGGCACCCGTAGCGTCGGCGACCATGATCGCCGACACCTCGTCGCCCCGGACCCGACGGATGTGCACCCGCAGCACGGACGTACCGGCCGCGTGCAGGGTGACCCCGTTCCAGGAGAACGGCAGCAGCGTCGCACCCTCGGCGGCGCCGTTGCCGCCCAACAGGTCGGCGTGCATCGCGGCATCGAGGAGGGCCGGGTGGAGACCGAAGTTCGCCGCATCGGCGTGCGCCGCTTCGGGCAACGCCACCTCGGCGAACACGTCGTCGCCCCGGACCCAGGCGGCCTTCAGCCCCTGGAACACCGGGCCGTACGCGTAGCCGCGGTCCAGCAGGCGGTCGTAGGCACCGGTGACGTCGAGCGCGGTCGCACCGGCCGGGGGCCATTGGGACAGGTCGAACGCAGGAGCCGGCGCACCCGGAACCAACGTGCCGTACGCGTGGCGGGTCCACGGCGCATCCGGGGCGGAGCCGCGGGAGTGGATGCCGATCGGCCGGGCGCCGGAGCCGTCAGGGGCACCGACGCGCACCTGGAGGGCCACGCCACCGCGGGCCGGCACGATCAGCGGCGCTTCGAGGAGCAATTCCTCGATCCTGTCGCAGCCGACCTGATCGCCGGCGCGGACGGCCAGTTCGACGAACCCGGTGCCCGGAAGCAGGATCGACCCGAGGACGTCGTGGTCGGCCAGCCAGGGCTGGGTGTCGACCGACAGGCGCCCGGTCAGCACCACTTCGGCGGAGTCGGCGGAGGCGATGGCGGCGCTGAGCAGCGGGTGCCCGACCGATTCGAGACCGGCGGAACCGAGTCCGGCACCACCCCCGGCCGTTCCCTCCAGCCAGTACCGCTGGTGCTGGAAGGCGTACGTGGGCAGATCGTCCCAACGGTCCTCGGCGGCCCCGTAGAAGGCGGCCCAGTCGACTGCGGTGCCGGTGGTGTGGAGCTGGGCGAGTGCGGTGAGGAGGGTGCGTACCTCGGGGCGGTTCTTGCGTACG
>NZ_JBEXQA010000084.1:0-4845 GCF_040612395.1 Streptomyces sp. NPDC006430 | reverse complement strand
CGGCCCGAACCGAGCGAGCCGGCGGCGCTGTTGCCCGTGTAGTCGTGGTACATGATGCCGGCGCTGCCGCGCGCAGAATACCCCTGCCTTTTCCACCCGCCACCACACCCCTTGCCCTGCGCGCTTCGCGCTCCGGGGCCAGCCGGCACCGGCCCCGCAATGCCCGCCCCCCGCCGGGCTGTAAACCCCCTGCGACCTGCGAATACATCACTCTTTCGGGGTGGCCGGGGAGGACGTTCCCTCTCCCCGATGACGTTAGATTGCGATAGAATTCTCTTGTTGGTGAGGGGATGTGGCAAGACCCCACCAGCACCGAAGAACCCCCGAACCTGCGAACCCCAGGGAGAGCTGTGACCACGGACACCAAGCCCTTCGCCCTGATCGTGCACAACGACGGCAGTTTCGTCCTCGCCGACTGGACCCCCTCCACCGAGCCCCACGAACTGCTCGGCCGCGAAGGCATCCACCAGACGGCCAGGATGGGCTCAAAGCGGATCGACGACACCCTGACCGTCTGGTCGGATGACAACGCGCTCTGGGAAAACGTCCAGGTCAACCGCAGCGCTCAGCGGCTGCTCAGCACCCCGCACCCCATCTGCGGCCCGGTCGTACTGACCGGCGCCATCCCCCACACCTGCGCAGCCTTCGCGGATGGCCTCACCCAGGACCAAGCGCTCCAGCTCATCGAGCGTCACCTGACCACCAAGCGCGTGCTGATGCGCAGCCTGCACATGCCCGCGCAGCGCACCCGCTGACAGGCGTCACGGTCGGCCGGGCCCCTGCCCGGCCGACCCGATCCCACCCTGCGGGACCGGGAGTGGCACCCGGCTCCGCAGGCTCCCCGCAGAACACCCGAGAAGAGGCACGCTCATGTTCAACTTCCCTTCCCACGACCTCCTCGCCGCGAGTGAGCTCGCGCGCCGTTCCATGGTCCTGCTCCGGTCCCTTGCCCGCGTCGCCGGTGAGGGTGTCCACCACCTCACAGTGGCTCTTGTGACCGAGGACTTTGAGTGCATCGAGGGCGAGTGCATCATCGACGGGCCGGTGTTGAGCGAGGACGACGAGAACGACCCGGTCGCGTTCGTCGCGCTCCTTCTGGCCATGACGGCGACGGGCGTCAACGCCATGTTGGCCACACGCACGATGGGCCCCGACAGCGGGGTGAGGTTCATGTCCTGGATGGTCAGTGACCTCGCTGCTTTCCCGGCCACGGCCGCGCAGAGCCACATTGCCTACTGCATTGCCGAGGACCGCGACCTGTCCGACCCGCTTCCCCCGGCGGTCAACTTCGTGGACGCCCCCGCCCTCCCCGTACCGGCACCCCGGCTGCATCGAGGCTGACAAGGTGCGCGCCGTGATCTCCGCGTACGCGAACACCCCGAACGACTGACCACAGCACGCCAGCGGCGGGGGAGTGGCACCCCCGCCGCATCCGTAGAACACCCCAGAAGAAGGAGAAACTCTCGTGGCACACGAGATCGAGCAGTTCAGCGACGGTACCGCTGCGTTCGTCAGCGCCCGTGAGAGCGCCTGGCACAAGCTGGGAACGGTGACCGCCGACGCGCTGACCGCCGAGGACGCCATGCGCTTGGCAGCCCTGGACGGTTGGAACGTCCGCCTGGTCGGCCTGCACGCCACCGAACTCACGGCAGAGGGCACGACACTCCTGGACGTGCCGAACCACCGGGCGAGCGTACGCACGCACCCCAAGACCGGGCGCCCCGAAACCCTCGGCGTGGTCGGCCCCGACTACACGCCCGTCCAGAACGAGGAACACGCCGAGTTCCTCAACTTCCTGGCAGACGAGTCCGGCGCGCATTTCGAGACGGCCGGATCCCTGCGAGAGGGCCGACAGGTGTTCCTCACCATGAAGCTGCCCCAAACGATGACTATCGGCGGCAGTGACAACGTGGACCTCTACATTGCGGCGTTCAACAGCCATGACGGCAGCAGCGCATTCCGCATCGTCGTCACACCCGTGCGGGTCGTGTGCGCGAACACCCTGCGCGCCGGACTGCGGAACGCGAAGAGCAGCTACACGGTCCGCCACACCTCGGGAGCCCGCGGCCGCATCGCGCAGGCACGCCAAGCCCTGGGCCTGACGTTCAAGTACGCCGAGGAATTCGAGAAGGCCGCCCAGCGCATGCTGGACGCGGAGATGACCACCCCCATGCTCCGCACGGTCGTCGAGGATCTGTGGCCGGTCACCAACGGCGACAGCACCCGCAAGAAGACAAATCAGAGCACCCGGTGGAACGCCATCCGCGGTCTCTTCGAGCAGGCAGACACGCAAGCCGGCATCCGGGGAACGGCGTGGGCGGGCTACAACGCGATCACCGAATACGCCAACCACGTGGCCCCGGCGCGCGGTGCGAACCCGGACCTGAAGAACGCCGCGCGCGCGGAGCGCGTGATCAGTGGCACCGCCGACGACGTGATGGAACGCGCGTTCCGGCTCATGACCGTCTGACCGAAGCCAGCTCGACAGCACCGCCCAGGGGTGGGCGGGAGAACCCGTCCACCCCCGCTCACCGCTGAGACAGGAGTCATCATGAGCACCCACAGCGCGGCCCAGCTGATCGGCGGACGCTCCCACCAGTGCGACGCCACCGCCACCTACACCGATCAGGGACGCCGCGCCTATGCCCTGCTTGACGGGATCGGCAGCACGGAAGAAGTCCGCATGTGGACGCGCACAGCCACGCGTCGACTCGCCCGTGCCGCCGCTCGCGCCGGAGCTCTGGAGGGCCTGCGGGAGATCCACGCCGCCAGGGCCGCCGAGCTGGCCGAGGAGGGATGGCGTGCGCAAGACATGCCCATGGCCGTAGCCGTCGTGGCTGTCACAGAGCCCGGCAAGCGGCTCGACGTGGCTTGGTGCGGTGACGCCCGCGCCTACCTGCTCCCGACATCCAGTGATCGGCTGGAGCGGCTGACCACCGATCACAACATGCGACAGGTCCTGACTGACATGGGTCTGGAGCCCGGACCGTACGCCCGCAACCGGGTCACGTCCTACCTCGGCGACACCAGCCCCCACGCCCCGCTCGGATCCGTCCAGGTTCCCAGCCGCGGCAGGCTGGTACTCGCCAGCGACGGAGCCTACGAACCGCTGGAGGACGCCGAACTGGCGATCTCCGACTACGTGACGGGCAGCACGCGCCGCGCCGCCCACGCCCTGGTGACAGCCGCCATCGCCCACGCCGACGGCCGGGCCGACAACGCCACCGCACTGATCGCGGACCTGCCCGACAGCTAGCGGGAGAGCCGCTGCACGCCGCAAGGGGCGCAGTCGAAACGCTGCGCCCCACGGGGTGGGGGAGAGAGCCACCCCGGCCAAACCGATTGAAGCGGAGAGGGAAGCACGTGACCTACGAGGACACCACGGAAAGCCGGACCGTCAGCAGGCTGGTTCTGTCAGCGCGCATCTCGGAATCGGGCCGCACCACGATCCTGCCGGAAACCTTCCGCCCTGTGCGCTGGACGGACTACTGGGTCCGCGCGGGACAGGTCCAGAACATGGAACGGGCCATTGAGCTCCAGGTGAAGGCATTGGTGGACGCGGCGCTGAAGGCGATCGAGAGTGAGTCCATGCCGGTCGACTCGGCGCACCTGTGGAGGTCCGAAGAGCATTGGCGGGCTGTGACACTGCGCGAGACTCGCCGCAGGGCCACCGACCGGGCCAACGCCTACGTGCACCGCGAAATGTCCCGCGCGGCCCTGGCTCGAATCGACGCCGAGGGGTCCGACTTCTGGCCCGTCCGATGGGAGGAGTCCGACAAGGTGTTTCTCGACCAAGGCGAGTGGACCGTCACGGTCTCCGTCAGCGGCACCGACCACCCGGCCGTCAGAGCGGCACTCACCGCCGACCTGTCCGCCAAGGTAGCCGACATCCTTGGGGACGCCCGGAACCGGATCCCGCGCATCCAGAAGCCCGGCCACGCCCCAGCCGCGGGTATCTCCCCCGCCAAGGTCCGTAAAACGTGGCGCCGCGACCGCGAGAAGGGTACGGCGCCCAAGCCTGCCAGCGGCGCTTACGCCCCTGGCAGCTGGGTTGCTTGGACCGACCCGGAAACGGGCCGCGTGATCAACGGCATCGCCTCCGAATGGGTTCCGGGCTCGACTCAGCTCTCCCGCAAGCGGGGTGTCATTCCGTCAGACGGAAGCGAACCGGTCGTCATGCAACTCGACCCGGGGCCAATCAGTGGAAGGGCCCGTGGAGGATTTTCTACAATGATGATGTGAGTGCCATCGTGGAACCGGGCGCGGTGCAGCTCGAACTGACACCCTGAAGCCCTCCCGGAAATCCGAGCCCCTGCGCCTCGCTGGGCGCCCCGGAGCGTTGCTAGCACCGTTTTCCAGAATCGATCCGGGTTCCAGAATGAAGCACATCGACTCTTCGAGCTTGTTGAGAGCATGTGACGGGGTGGGCCGGATTCGAACCGATGTCATCCCCCCGCCCCTCTGCTGCTGGCTGCCCGCGGAGCGGGCTGGTCCTGGAGGCGAAGCCGGAAGGGCCCGGGCGGGGGAGCGGAGCGGACCCGCCCAACGGGCCGAAGGCCCCGACCCCGTGAAACGGGGTCACCTCCCGGGCGAAGCCCGGGAGGTGCAGGCCCGCGTAGCGGGCCTTGTTCGGGGGAGCGAAGCGGAACCCGAACCCGTCCGGAGCGAAGCACAGGACACCCGCCCGAAGGGCGGGCCCTCGCTCGGCGAAGCCGAGCCTCGCTGAGCGCAGCGAGGCGGTTCTCTCCTGAGCGCGCAGCGCTCAGGTACCCGCTCCGCGGTCGGGTATGCCGGCCGCAGTTCGGCGGGGGCCGTTGGCGCACCGGCTGTCCCTGGGCAGGTAGA
>NZ_JBEXQA010000083.1:1817-5029 GCF_040612395.1 Streptomyces sp. NPDC006430 | reverse complement strand
TTCAGAACTAACACAGTGGACGCGAGCAACTGAGGACAAGCCCTCGGCCTATTAGTACCAGTCAGCTCCACCCGTTACCGGGCTTCCACATCTGGCCTATCAACCCAGTCGTCTACTGGGAGCCTTACCCTCTCAAGGAGGTGGGAATACTCATCTTGAAGCAGGCTTCCCGCTTAGATGCTTTCAGCGGTTATCCCTCCCGAACGTAGCCAACCAGCCATGCCCTTGGCAGGACAACTGGCACACCAGAGGTTCGTCCGTCCCGGTCCTCTCGTACTAGGGACAGCCCTTCTCAATATTCCTACGCGCACAGCGGATAGGGACCGAACTGTCTCACGACGTTCTAAACCCAGCTCGCGTACCGCTTTAATGGGCGAACAGCCCAACCCTTGGGACCGACTCCAGCCCCAGGATGCGACGAGCCGACATCGAGGTGCCAAACCATCCCGTCGATATGGACTCTTGGGGAAGATCAGCCTGTTATCCCCGGGGTACCTTTTATCCGTTGAGCGACGGCGCTTCCACAAGCCACCGCCGGATCACTAGTCCCGACTTTCGTCCCTGCTCGACCCGTCGGTCTCACAGTCAAGCTCCCTTGTGCACTTACACTCAACACCTGATTGCCAACCAGGCTGAGGGAACCTTTGGGCGCCTCCGTTACCCTTTGGGAGGCAACCGCCCCAGTTAAACTACCCATCAGACACTGTCCCTGATCCGGATCACGGACCGAGGTTAGACATCCAGCACGACCAGAGTGGTATTTCAACGGCGACTCCACCATGACTGGCGTCACGGCTTCAAAGTCTCCCACCTATCCTACACAAGCCGAACCGAACACCAATATCAAACTGTAGTAAAGGTCCCGGGGTCTTTCCGTCCTGCTGCGCGAAACGAGCATCTTTACTCGTAGTGCAATTTCACCGGGCCTATGGTTGAGACAGTCGAGAAGTCGTTACGCCATTCGTGCAGGTCGGAACTTACCCGACAAGGAATTTCGCTACCTTAGGATGGTTATAGTTACCACCGCCGTTTACTGGCGCTTAAGTTCTCAGCTTCGCCCTGTCGAAACAGAGCTAACCGGTCCCCTTAACGTTCCAGCACCGGGCAGGCGTCAGTCCGTATACATCGCCTTACGGCTTCGCACGGACCTGTGTTTTTAGTAAACAGTCGCTTCTCGCTGGTCTCTGCGGCCACCCCCAGCTCACGGAGTAAATCCGATCACCAGTGATGGCCCCCCTTCTCCCGAAGTTACGGGGGCATTTTGCCGAGTTCCTTAACCATAGTTCACCCGAACGCCTCGGTATTCTCTACCTGACCACCTGAGTCGGTTTAGGGTACGGGCCGCCATGAAACTCGCTAGAGGCTTTTCTCGACAGCATAGGATCATCCACTTCACCACAATCGGCTCGGCATCAGGTCTCAGCCTTAATGAGGGACGGATTTGCCTACCCCTCGGCCTACACCCTTACCCCGGGACAACCACCGCCCGGGCTGGACTACCTTCCTGCGTCACCCCATCGCTTACCTACTACAAGTCTGGTTCGTCGGCTCCACCACTTTCCTTTCCCCGAAGGGTCCGGAACGGCTTCACGGACTTAGCATCGCCTGATTCGATATTGGGCGTTTCAAAGCGGGTACCGGAATATCAACCGGTTGTCCATCGACTACGCCTGTCGGCCTCGCCTTAGGTCCCGACTTACCCTGGGCAGATCAGCTTGACCCAGGAACCCTTAGTCAATCGGCGCACACGTTTCTCACGTGTGTATCGCTACTCATGCCTGCATTCTCACTCGTGAACCGTCCACAACTAGCTTCCGCTGCTGCTTCACCCGGCACACGACGCTCCCCTACCCATCACAGCAGGCGTTGGCCCTATTGCTGCAATGACACGACTTCGGCGGTACGCTTGAGCCCCGCTACATTGTCGGCGCGGAATCACTTGACCAGTGAGCTATTACGCACTCTTTCAAGGGTGGCTGCTTCTAAGCCAACCTCCTGGTTGTCTCTGCGACTCCACATCCTTTCCCACTTAGCGTACGCTTAGGGGCCTTAGTCGATGCTCTGGGCTGTTTCCCTCTCGACCATGGAGCTTATCCCCCACAGTCTCACTGCCGTGCTCTCACTTACCGGCATTCGGAGTTTGGCTAAGGTCAGTAACCCGGTAGGGCCCATCGCCTATCCAGTGCTCTACCTCCGGCAAGAAACACACGACGCTGCACCTAAATGCATTTCGGGGAGAACCAGCTATCACGGAGTTTGATTGGCCTTTCACCCCTAACCACAGGTCATCCCCCAGGTTTTCAACCCTGGTGGGTTCGGTCCTCCACGAAGTCTTACCTCCGCTTCAACCTGCCCATGGCTAGATCACTCCGCTTCGGGTCTAGAGCGTGCAACTCAATCGCCCTATTCGGACTCGCTTTCGCTACGGCTTCCCCACACGGGTTAACCTCGCTACACACCGCTAACTCGCAGGCTCATTCTTCAAAAGGCACGCAGTCACGACCCATTGGGTAAACCCAATGAGCGACGCTCCCACGGCTTGTAGGCACACGGTTTCAGGTACTATTTCACTCCGCTCCCGCGGTACTTTTCACCATTCCCTCACGGTACTATCCGCTATCGGTCACCAGGGAATATTTAGGCTTAGCGGGTGGTCCCGCCAGATTCACACGGGATTTCTCGGGCCCCGTGCTACTTGGGAGATGAGCAAGCAAGCCGCTAATGTTTCGTCTACGGGGGTCTTACCCTCTACGCCGGACCTTTCGCATGTCCTTCGACTACATCAACGGTTTCTGACTCGCCGACCGGCCGGCAGACCGATCAAGCTCATTCCCACAACCCCGCATGCGCAACCCCTGCCGGGTATCACACGCATACGGTTTGGCCTCATCCGGTTTCGCTCGCCACTACTCCCGGAATCACGGTTGTTTTCTCTTCCTGAGGGTACTGAGATGTTTCACTTCCCCTCGTTCCCTCCACACTGCCTATGTGTTCAGCAGTGGGTGACAGCCCATGACGACTGCCGGGTTTCCCCATTCGGACACCCCCGGATCAAAGCTCAGTTGGCAGCTCCCCGGGGCCTATCGCGGCCTCTCACGTCCTTCATCGGTTCCTGGTGCCAAGGCATCCACCGTGCGCCCTTAAAAACTTGGCCACAGATGCTCGCGTCCACTGTGTAGTTCTCAAACAACGACCAGCCACCCATCACCCCA
>NZ_JBEXQA010000082.1:0-5236 GCF_040612395.1 Streptomyces sp. NPDC006430 | reverse complement strand
GGCCTGCCGCCCCCTTACGAAGGGGGCGGCAGGCCACCGCCATGTCGTCGTGTGCGGGCCCGGTCTACCCGTGCCTACTGAATGCGGATGGCAGGGGTATCCGGAGAACAGCCGGGACGGCCGTCGTGACGCAGCAGGGGACCTCAGCAGGGGACCTGCTCACCTCCACGATCGACGACCGTCCCGGTCCCGCATTCGATCCGGTTGCGTGAAGCAGCGAAAGCGGGGCAGACGAAATCCAGGCGGAAACGCAGGACCCGCCACAACGATGAACGGAACAAGGAGGATCGGCAGGGAAATCATTTCCCCGCCGCCCCCCGCTGACCGAGGAGTTGTTTTCGCGTGACTGAGCATGTGTGGAGTTACAGGTCGACCTCGGGCCACCTGGCCGGTACGGACCTGACCGGCTACAAGGTCGAGGCGACCGACGGGAGCATCGGCAAGGTCGACAAGCACTCCGAAGAGGTCGGTGACGCCTACCTGGTCGTGGACACCGGTGTATGGATCTTCGGCAAGGAGGTCCTCCTCCCGGCGAGCACGGTCGTCAGGATCGACACGGAGGACAAGAAGGTCCTCGTCGACCGGACCAGGGAACAGATCAAGAACGCGCCCGAGTTCCACCGGGACAAGCACCTCGGCGACGCCGGATACCGGGCAGAGTTGGGCACCTACTACGGCACCGGCGCCCCCTTCGGCGGTCGCCCCGCCTGATCCTGTCCGCGCATGATGATGCTGGTCCCGGCACCCCGTGGTGCCGGGACCAGCATCATCATGCGCGGGTACGCGACGATCCGCATGCCGTCGTCGAGCGCGCTCGGCTGCCCATCGGACCAACGCCACTGGCCGCGCGGGCCCGGTCCGTACAGGGTCAACCGCCGAATCACCCTGTGCGTCAGCCGCTCGCGCGGCGCCAGGGGATCTCGGCCCACACCTGCTTGCCGCCGCTGAGCGGCACCGAGCCCCAGGCCGTCGTCGTCGCCTCGACGATGAGCAGCCCGCGACCGCCGGTCGACTCCCAGCTCACCGACACCGGTTTGACGGGACTGCGCGGCGACGCGTCGTTCACCGCGATCCGCAGCCGGTCCTCCGACAGGATCAGATCCATCCCCACCTCGCCCTGCGTGTGCGCGATGGCGTTGGTGACCAGCTCGGACACGACCAGCAGAGCTACGTCGAGTTCCTCCACCACGCCCCAGGACCGCAGGGTGCGCGCGGTGAAGCGGCGCGCGTGCATGACCGCGTTGGGCAGCCGCCACACCGTCCAGTGGCTCCGCATCGGCCGGCCCAGTGTGCCGTCGTAGCGCAGCAACAGCAATGCCACATCGTCGTCGCGGAGGCCCACACCGAGGACCAACTCGTCGGCGACCCCTCCGACATCGGCCGGGTCGGCCGCGGCGAGCACATCGCACACCCGACGCACGCCCTCCTCCAGCGGCATCCTGGCGGACTCGACCAGGCCGTCCGTCAGCAGGATGAGCAGGGTGCCGGGCAGCAGCCCCGCCTCGGTCATGGGGAATTGGGCTTCGGCGAGCACTCCCAACGGAGGCCCGCCCTCGACCGCCATCTCCTCTGTGACACCGTCGGGATGGCGCAGTATCGGCGGCAGATGACCGGCCCGTACCACCCTGGCGATGCCCTCCTCCATGTCCAGGTCCACATACCCGCAGGTGGCGAAGAGATCGGTCTCCATGCCGACGAGCAGACGGTTGGCCCGGGCGACCACCACATCGGGCGGGTGGCCCTCCACCGCGTAGGCCCTGACCGCCGTTCGCATCTGGCCCATGATGGTGGCGGCCCCCGCGCTGTGCCCCTGTACGTCCCCGATGACGAACGCCACATGACCGTCACTGAGCGGAATGACGTCATACCAGTCGCCGCCGACCTCGAGTCCCGCCGTCGCGGGCAGGTAGCGGGCGACAGCGACCCCGCCCGGCAGCTCCGGGAGCTTACGGGGCAGCAGACTGCGTTGGAGCATGGTGGCGAGTTCGTGCCTCGCATCGAGTGCGTGGGCGCGCAGCAACGCCTGCCCCGCCAGCCCCGCGGTCGCCGTCAGCAGTGACCGCTCCTCCGGTCCGAACCGGTGCTCCGCGTCCCACCCCACCAAACACACCCCGACGATCCGGCCCTCGGCGGGCAGCGGCAGCACGGCGAGACCGCCGGTCCCGACGCCCAGGAGACCGGGTTCGAGAGCCGCGCCCGGCGGCCACAGACTCATGTGCCCCCCACGCAGCGCACTCTGCAGGGTGGGCAGGCCGCTGAGCGACACGTCAGGCCACTCGGACCGCCATTCCGAGCGCCAGACCTCGGGCCAGGCATCCGGCTCCGGAGGGTCGAGGGCGGTGACGATGAGCCGCTCGGGTTCCAGTTCGCCGACCGCGACCCGGGCGGCGCCGAGCGGCTCGCGCAGGGCGGTGACCACCAGCCGGCTGACCTCTCGGATGGTCGCTGCTCCCGCCAGTGTGGCCGACAGCCGCTGCACGAGGGATACGTCGTCTGCGCTGGGGCGCAGATAGGTGGCATCGGCCACCACCCCCAGGACGCGCTGCGGCCTGCCATCGGAGTCCACCTCTACGCGGCAGCGCAGCCCCAGCCAGCGCAGCTCGCCGTTCGGGCGGCGGATACGGAACGCCAGCTGCTGGTCGGCGGCGGCCAGCTGGTCCGGCTCCACGATCGCCATCAGTGCGGGCATGTCGTCGGGAACGGCGCAGGCAAGCAGGGTCTCCACCTGCCCGTCGAACTGCTCGGGAGGCAGACCGAGCAGTTCCAGCACGTGCGCGTGGGCCTCCATGCGGCCGGTGCGCAGTTCCAGGATGAAAGCGCCGCCGTGGTGAGGCACCAGGGACTGCCCCAGATGCGCCTGCGGGGCTTTGCGTCCGGCGAAGCGCACGGCGGCGGATTCGAGTCCGGCGGCCACCTGATCGGCGTAAAGCTCCAGAAGGCTGCGGTCGTCGGCGCTGAAGCCGTCGCCGACGTCCCCGGCGACGATCAGGCAGCCGAGCTCCTGGTCTCCATGCCCCAGCGGCAGCGCACCCAGCGAGATCCTGGACGGCGCGTCGGGCGCACCGTGCCGGACCCGGGTGGGGACGTGGTGGGGATCGTCCTCGATGAACGTGGCGAGTTCCTTGGAAGTCAGCCACAGCGGACGGCGGGAGCGGAAGGCATTGGCGGCGGGCGAATGGCCGGCCACGGCGAGGATCGCGGGCAGCCCGTAGAGGACGCCTCGGTTTCCGATCAGCTCGGCCAGATGGAGTTCCCTGCCCTGGTCGGCGACCACATAGACAGCGGCGAGCTCCGCCCCGCAGAAGGCAAAGCGTTGACTGGTCACCGTCTGTATCGCTCCTCCCGAAGGGCATCCTGCCGACCGACCTCTCTCCATGCTGTCGCGCCCAGGGCGGTCCGGGCGAGTCGGAACGCAAGCCGGAGAGGCCGGTGCCGCCTCACGCTGCGTGGACGCGTGCCGTAACCGGACGGGGCGAACACGGCCGGCGTACGACGATCAAGGCTGGATGCGGCCCTTGGAGTCGCGGCAGACGGGGCCGGGTGCGGCCGAGGCCGGTGCGGGATCGTGGCGTACGCCTCGGGGAGCCGGGCGGCGAGCTCGACCCGCACGGGGCCAACCAAGGTGTGCAACCAGCCAGCACGGCCAGGACTGCGCGGGCACCCGTGCGGCTTCCGCCTCCGTCCTCGATGAACCCTTGGCCGGCCCGAGCCGATGTCGCGTGTGGCATTCGGCAGATATTGAGTCGACCCTTGTCAACTTTATTGCCGCGCGCTATAGAGGAAGTGTCGCCACGGCCCGGCCGACGGCTGTACCCATGGGCGCCTTCGGCGAAGGTGATGCCTTCGTCGTCCCCGCCTCGGGTGACGCCAGTGAGGTGCTGTCGCGGAGCGCCCCGCAGACGAGTTCAGCCGGCAGCCGTTCCTCGGGGAGACACTGGACACCTACCGCATCGAGGCCTCCTACCAGGCCCGGCGCGGTGCGGCTGACCATTCCGGTCGCAGAGGAGGCCAAGCCTTGGAAGATCGAGATCAGGGCCGCAGAGGGCTCGCCCAAGGAGATCAACGCCTCCCCCGGGCCGCCCGGCGAAGTGAGCGGTCGAAAGGCGCATTGATCTGAGAGGAGTGCATGATGGCACGCGCAGTCGGAATCGACCTGGGCACCACCAACTCCGTCGTCGCAGTCCTGGAGGGCGGCGAGCCCACGGTCATCACCAACACCGAAGGAAACAGGACCACCCCCTCCGTGGTGGCCTTCGGCAAAGGCGGAGAAGTCCTGGTCGGAGAGATCGCCAAGCGGCAGGCGGTGACGAACGTCGATCGCACCGCACGGTCGGTCAAGCGCCACGTGGGGGAATCGGACTGGCACTTCCCGGAAGCCGGCGACATCGACGGCAAGCGGTACACGGCTCAGGAGATCTCGGCGCGCGTCCTGCAGAAACTCAAGCGTGACGCCGAGGCCTATCTCGGCGAAGACGTCACGGACGCCGTGATCACCGTTCCGGCGTACTTCAACGACTCCCAGCGCACCGCGACGAAGGAGGCCGGTGAGATCGCAGGGCTGAAGGTGCTGCGGATCATCAACGAGCCGACGTCCGCCGCCCTGGCGTACGGACTGGACAAGGAGAACGACCAGACGATCCTCGTCTTCGACCTCGGCGGTGGCACCTTCGACGTGTCGCTCCTGGAGATCGGCGAGGGGCTGGTGGAGGTCAAGTCCACCAACGGTGACACCCACCTCGGCGGCGACGACTGGGACCAGAAGATCGTCGATCACCTGGTGAAGCAGTTCCAGAACGCCTACGGCATCGACCTGTCGAAGGACAAGATGGCACTCCAGCGTCTGCGCGAAACGGCGGAGAAGGCGAAGATCGAACTCTCTGCCGTGACCGAGACGACGATCAACCTGCCCTACATCACGGCGTCCGCCGAGGGCCCGCTGCACCTGGACGAGAAGCTCACCCGCACCCAGTTCGAGCAGCTGACTGCTGACCTGCTGGAGCGCTGCAAGGCGCCGTTCCACAACGCGGTCAAGGACGCGAAGATCAAGGTCTCGGACATCGACCACGTCATCCTGGTCGGCGGGTCCACCCGTATGCCGGCCGTCACCGAACTCGTCAGGGAGCTGACCGGCAAGGATCCGCACAAGGGCGTCAACCCGGACGAGGTCGTCGCCATCGGCGCCACCCTCCAGGCCGGTGTCCTCAAGGGTGAGGTCAAGGACGTCCTGCTCCTCGAC
>NZ_JBEXQA010000081.1:0-5280 GCF_040612395.1 Streptomyces sp. NPDC006430 | reverse complement strand
TCCACCAGAGCAGCAGAGTCCGCAGCGACCACACTCGCCCGTGACTCGAAATGCGAACGGTGACGAGCAGCCGTCACCGCCACATCAGCCACCGACACCTCGGAACGACCCTCCAGCCAGTCCGCCCAACGACCCGCCTGCTCCCGCAGCGCAACCTCGTCACGACCGGACACGACCACCGGAAGGGGCCCGGTCGGAACCTCGGCAACCGGTTC
Organism: Streptomyces sp. NPDC006430; assembly: GCF_040612395.1. Taxonomy (NCBI): domain Bacteria; kingdom Bacillati; phylum Actinomycetota; class Actinomycetes; order Kitasatosporales; family Streptomycetaceae; genus Streptomyces; species Streptomyces sp. NPDC006430. Next base: position 5,065 of record NZ_JBEXQA010000081.1, on the reverse strand, counting down.
GGCGGCCTCCCGGACGGCGGGGGCCTCTTCCAACACCACGTGGGCGTTCGTACCGCTCAGACCGAAGGAGGAGACGCCCGCGCGGCGGGTGCGCTCCGTGCCCCGCTCCCAGGCCCGGGCCTCCTGAAGCAGTTCGAGTCCGCTGTGGTCCCACTCGATCAGCGGGGTCGGCTCCTCGGCGTGCAGGGTCTTCGGAAGCACCCCGTGCTCCAGCGCCAGCACCATCTTGATCACGCCGATCACACCGGCAGCAGCCTGCGCGTGCCCGATGTTCGACTTCGACGAACCGAGCCAGACCGGCCGGCCTTCCTCTCGCCCGGGGCCGAAGACCTCGGCCAGCGCGCCCGCCTCGATCGGGTCGCCCAACGAGGTGCCCGTACCGTGCGCTTCGATCGCGTCGATGTCCGCCGGGGTCAGCCGGGCGGCCGACAGCGCGTCCTGGATGACCCGCTGCTGCGACGGCCCGTTCGGCGCGGTCAGACCCTGGCTGCGACCGTCCTGGTTGACCGCCGAACCACGGATCACGGCCAGGACGCGGTCACCGTCGCGCTGGGCGGCCGACAACCGCTTCAGGGCGATCACACCCACGCCCTCGGCCCAGCCGGCGCCGTCGGCGCCGGCCGAGAACGACTTGCAGCGGCCGTCCGCGGCCATGCCCTTCAGACGGGAGAACTCCACGAAGAGGGAAGGGGCGCTCATGACGGTGACTCCGCCCGCGAGGGCGAGTTCGCACTCGCCCTGCCGCAGGGCCTGCACCGCCAGGTGCAGGGCGACCAGGGAGGAGGAGCAGGCGGTGTCCACGGTGACGGCCGGGCCCTGGAGGCCCAGGGTGTAGGAGACGCGGCCCGACACCACGCTGGATGCCTTGCCGGTGCTGACGTATCCGTCGAGGGCGTCCAGATCGCGGCCCAGGTGGCCGTAGTCGGAGCTCATCGTGCCGAGGTAGACGCCGGTGCGGCTCTCCATCAGGGAGTCCGGGCGGATGCCGGCCCGCTCCAGGGCCTCCCACGAGGCCTCCAGGACCAGCCGCTGCTGCGGGTCCATGGAGACGGCCTCGCGCGGCGAGATCCCGAAGAACGAGGCGTCGAAGTCCTCGACCCCGTCGAGGAATCCGCCGTCCTGCGCGTACGTCTTGCCGACGGCCTCCGGGTCCGGGTCGTACAGGTCCAGGCCGGTCCAGCGCTCCGGCAGGCCGCCCACGGCGTCACCGCCCGAGGCGAGCAGCTCCCAGAAGCCCTCCGGGGTGTCGATACCACCCGGCAGCCGGCACGCCATCGACACGACAGCGATCGGTTCGGACTGCTTCGCCTCGAGGTCCGCCGCGCGCTTCTGCAGCGCGCGGATCGCCGGCAGGGCTGCCTGCATCCGGTCCTGGTTTGTATTCGACACCATCGAGCCTCTCTGCGCGGCACCGCGAGCCTTCAGGTCCTCGCGAACACCGCACGAGGACCCGACCAGCCAATCGGTGGACACTTGAGCCCGGGTCAACGTGACCTGGTGTGTCGACGGCCACGTCCTAGTCGAGGCTGAAGCCCTCCGCCGCGAACAGGGCGTCGAGCTCGGCGTTGAGGTCGTCGACGGACCGTTCGTCGTCGTCCGTGCCGTCAATGTCCCCGGCCGCCGCCACTGCTTCCGCTACCGCCACTGCTGCCTCTGCTGCCGTCGCCGCAGCCGGCGCTGCCGTCGCCTGCGCCTGCGCCACGAGGTCCATCCGGCTCAGGATCAGCCGGGAGATGTGCTCGGGCGTCGGGTGGTCGAAGGCGAGGGTCGCGGGCAGCGGCACCCCGCTCTCGGTCGCCAGGCGCCGGCGCAGCTCTACCGCCATCAGCGAATCGAGCCCGAGGCCCTTGAGGACCTCTTGGGGGGAGAGGGATCCGGTCGAGTTCAGGCCCAGTACGGCGGCCACCTCGCGCAGCACCAGCTCCGTCACCAGGTCCGCCCGCTGGTCCTCGGCCACGGCCAGGAGCCGTTCCCGCAGGCCGACCGGCCCGCCGGTGACGGCGGCCGGGGCCTCCGCACGGCGCAGCCGGGCCCGTACGAGGGAGCGGAACAGGGCGGGCGCGGTCCTGCCCTGGTCCACCTCGCCCTGTGCGGCCCGCAGATCGAGTTTCACGGGGACGAAGTTGCCGGCCGGGTGGGCGAGCGCCGCGTCGAGCAGGCTCAGGCCGTGGTCGAACGAGAGCGGGGCGATGCCCTGGCGGCGCATCCGGTCCAGTTCCGTCGTGCCGAGGTGCGAGGTCATGCCGACACCGGCCTGGTGCCACAGGCCCCAGGCGAGGCTGGTGACCGGACGGCCCTCGGACCGGCGGCGGACCGCGTACGCGTCGAGGCAGGCGTTGGCCGCGCCGTAGATGCTCTGTCCCGCCGTGCCGACGGTGCCGGCCGCGGAGGAGAAGAGCACGAAGGCGGCGAGGTCCAGGCCTGCGGTCAGCTCGTCGAGGTGGACGGCGCCGGTCATCTTGGGTGCCATCACACGAGCGAGCCGCTCCGGGGCCTGGCCGAGGAGGACACCGTCGTCCAGGACACCCGCGAGGTGCAGGACCGCAGTCCAGGGCCGACCCTCTTCAGCACGACCGAGCACCTTCGCCACGTCATCCCGACGACCGACATCACAGGCCTCCACCCGAACGCATTCCGCGCCTTCTTCCTTGAGCTGACGTACGAGTTCCGTGGCCCCGGGTGCGTCCGCGCCGCGCCGTGAGGTGAGGACGAGGTGCCGGACGCCGTGCCGGCGCACCAGGTGGCGGGCGACTTCGCGGCCGAGCTCGCCGACGCCGCCCGTGATCAGGACGGTGCCCTGCGGGTCGAGCGTGCGGGCCTCGCCGGTGGGCGCGGGCCGGTCCGCCGTGACCAGCCGGGCGGCCAGCAGCCGGCCGTCGCGCAGGGCGAGTTCCGGCTCGTCGGGGCAGGCCAGGGCGGCTTCGAGAGCGTCCTTGGCTGCGCCGTCACCGGTGAGGGCGCCGGTGACGTCCTCCGGGCCGAGGTCCACGAGGCGCAGGGTGCGTTCGGGGTGTTCCGCCCGGGCGGACCGGACCAGGCCCCACAAGGCGGCGTACGCGAGTCCGTCGAGCAGGTCGCCGTCCGCCGCGCCGACGCTTCCGCGGGTGACGAAGACGAGTTCGGTGGTGGCCAGACGTTCGTCCGCCAGCAGGGTCTGGAGCAGGCCGAGTGCGTACTCGCCGCCGCGGAACACGGCCTCGGACACGCTCGTGTCGAGCGTCTGCCCGGTGGTGTCCACGACGATGCGGGCGGGAGCCGGGCCCGCCGCCAGCCGGACGGCCAGGGCGTCGGGGCCGGGAACCGCCTCGATGCCGAGCAGCGAGGCGATTGCACCGGTGCCGCCGAGTACGAGGTCGGCCATACGACGCCCCGGGATCGCGGAGGCCGGTACGGGCTGGAAGGCGAGCCGGTGCAGGTCCTCGGTGCCGGAGGTGCGGGCGGCACGCAGCTGGTCGGCGGTGGCCCGGCGCAGGTGGAGCCCACCGACGCGGACGACGGGAGAGCCGGCCGCGTCGGCGGCCCAGACCCGGACCGACTGGCCCGTGGCGGACCGTTCGACGTCGATGCGGACGCGGAGCTCACCACTACCGGCCGCGAACAGCTCCACGTCGGTCCATTCGAACGGCAGCAGTGCTCCGTCGGGTTCCTGCTGCCCTGCCGTTGCGCCCTTCATCACGTGCAGGGCTGTGTCGAGCAGGGCCGGGTGCACGTTGTAGTCGGCGCCCGCAGCCGGCTCGGGGAGGCGGACCAGACCGTACGCGGTGTCGCCCTTGCGCCAGAGCTCGGCCAGGCCCCGGAAGGCCGGTCCGTAGTCGATGCCCTGAGCGCTGAAGCGGTCGTAGAACCCGTCGAGGCCGACCTGTTCCGCTCCGGGCACCGGCCAGCTGCGGAGCTCGGCGAACCCGTCCCCGCCGGGGTCGGGCGCGCCGTCCCGGGCGGGGTCGGGCGCGCCGTCCCGGGCGGGGTCGAGGAGCAGCTCGCCGCTCGCGTGGCGGGTCCAGGGGCCGCCGGACCCGTCGGGGCGGCTGTGGAGGGTGATCGGCCGGCGGCCCTGATGGGGGGCGCCCACGGTGATCTGGAGGCGTACGGCGTCCTCGATCACCAGTGGCTCGGCGAGGGTGAGCTCGGCGACACCGACGGCCCCGGCCTCGAAGGCGGCAGCCGTCGCCAGTTCGAGCAGGCCGGTGCCGGGGACGATGACCGATCCGAAGACGCCGTGGTCCCGTAGCCAGGGCTGGTCGGTGAGGGAGAGGCGTCCGGTGAAGACGTGGCCGTCGCCGTCGGCCAGTTCGATGCCCGCGCCCAGCCAGGGGTGCCGGGCGGCTTCGAGGCCGAGGGAGCCGGCGTCGCCGGACGGCTTCGGGACGGGGAGCCAGAATTGCTCGCGCTGGAAGGCGTACGAGGGCAGGCGAACCAGGTTTCCGGTGCCGGCGGCGAGGATGCGGTCCCAGTCGAAGTCGTGGCCCTGGACGTGGAGCAGACCGAGGTTGCGCAGGAGCTGGTCGGCGCAGCCGTCGCGGCGGCTGAGGGAGCCGACGACGATGCCGCCGCGTTCCGCACTGCCGTCGGTCAACGGCATCGACAGCACCGGGTGCGCCGAGATCTCGACGAACACACCGTGCCCGTCATCCAGCAGCCGCTCCAACGCCCGGTCGAACCGCACCGGTGCGCGCAGATTGCGGCACCAATACCCACCGTCCAACTCACTGCCGTCCGCGACCTGACCGGTGACCGTCGAATAGAACGCGATATCCGTCCCGCTCGGCACGATCCCGGTGAAACCCTCCGCCAAGGCAGGCAGCAACGGATCCATCTGCGCATTGTGGGACGCGTAGTCCACATTGATCTTGCGGGCATACACACCCCGCTCCGACAACTCCGCAACGATCTCGACGATCGCCTCCGCCTGGCCCGAGATCACCGTCGAGCCCGTCGTGTTCACCGCAGCGACGGAGAGAGCCTCGCCATAGGGGGCGAGGAACTCCTCGACCTCGCCCACCGGCCGCTCGATCAACGCCATACCGCCCTGACCCGCACACGCAAGAACCGCCTGCGAACGCTGGGC
>NZ_JBEXQA010000080.1:0-5458 GCF_040612395.1 Streptomyces sp. NPDC006430 | reverse complement strand
GATGGAGGACACCCGCCGAAGCCCTCAACGAGCACCTACTCTTGACTCAACAAGCCGGTGTTGCGACGACCGATTGAGTCCGGGGAATACACCTCACGGAAGTTCGCCAGCGCCTGCCGCCGACTGGGCGTGACGCGGTCCATGGGCCGGGTTGGCTCGTGCTTCGACAACGCCGTCAGCGAGGCGTTCAACAGCGTCCTGAAGGTCGAGTACGTCCACCGCCACACGTTCCGCACCCGCACCGAGGCCCGGATCAGGATCGCCACCTGGATCACCGACTTCTACAACACCCGCCGACTACACAGCGTGTGCGGGTCCAAGAGCCCGATCGACTACGAGAACGAGTACCGAGCCGGCCTCACCGTAGGACTGGCTACATAGGAAGGACACCACAGTTCGAGGGGATTGATATCCTAGGGTTCCCCCAAAAGCCCTTCAGTTTCCATGAACTCGCGGGCCTCGAGGGGTCCAGCCGAGATACGCGCCAAAGGGGCCAAAGAGATGATCTTGAAGCCCTGAGTGCTTGCCCCGGTATTTCAGAGGGACACGCGCGCTGTTCTGCCAGCGGCAGAACACCAGCAGGACCGGGCTCGACGATCACTACAGTCCAGTCTCATGACGACGATTACGACGCGTAGTGTCGAGTATCCGGCCGACGGTTTGACGATGATCGGGCACCTCGCGCTCCCGGCCGGTGTCGACCGCCGGCCCGCGGTGCTGCTCGGACCAGAGGGCATGGGGCTCAGCGACGTCGAGCGCCGCCGGGCCGATGCTCTCGCCGAGCTGGGATACGTAACGCTGGCCTTCGACCTTCATGGTGGGCGCTATTTGGGCGACCCCGAGGAGATGCTGGCCCGTTGCATGCCACTGCTCGCCGACCCTGACCGGATGCGGAGCATCGGCCACGCGGCGCTCGACGTGTTGCGCACCGAACCGCGGACCGACCCCGACCGGATCGCCGCCGTCGGCTACGGCACCGGGGGTGCCATCGGGCTGGAACTCGGGCGCGAAGGCGTCAACCTGCGCGCGATCGGGACAGTCAACGCACTGACCACGGGCCGACCGGGCGAGACGGCCCGCATCAGCTGCCCGGTGTGGGCCGGGGTCGGGTCGGAAGACCCGATCATGCCGCCCGCGCAACGGAACGCGTTCACCGCCGAGATGCAGGCTGCGGGCGTCGACTGGCGCCTCGCGGTCTACGGCGGCGCCCTCCACGCCTTCCACCACCCACCGGTCGACCACCCCACGGTCCCCGGCGTCGGCTACCACCCACGGCACGCGCAGCGAGCCTGGCGCGACGTCCTCGACCTGCTCGCCGAGTGCCTGCCCGTGACGGAGGATCTGGGGCATGACCCAGGTAAGCATGCTGGCCCCGAGCACTGACAGTCCACTCCCCTCAAGTCCGCACAGCAGAACCGCATTCGGGCGGATGCTCGATGGCGGAAACGCGTTCGCAACTGCCGCAGTAAATACCGGATTTACTGCGACGGAGCCCTGCCGTGATCGTCGCGACCTGCGGCGGTCCGTTCCGGCCGCCAGGGCGAGGTGTACGCATTTACTGCGGCTTCACTGTGCTGACCACGTACGAAGTCACATCAAGATCATCCCTTTGCCCCTTTGGCTCGTATCTCGGCTGGACCCCTCGAGGCCCGCGAGTTCATGGAAACTGAAGGGCTTTTGGGGGGAACCCGAGGATGGATTGTCGTGTTCTCGTGGGTTCGGCCTTCGGGTTGAGGCGAACACGCGGGTGGGTGCCGGGCGGGCCGCCCCTGGGTGCCTTGCCTGGGAACGGTGCTGACACCGTAGGCGTCATGAGAGCAGAAGGAACGACACCGGAACCGGAAACCCCTGTGCAGAGTGGCCTCACGTCTCTGGGGGAGGTGGCATGCCGTTATCAGGCGGATGAGATACGGCCGGAGGACCTGCCGATGATCGCGGCTGAGGCACTCGCGGCCGGGCTGGACACCCCGACGCTGTGCGAACTGGCCGGTTTGCCTCGCAACGCGGATGCCCGCGATATTCGCGACGCGTTCGAGCAAGCACTTTCCGAGTCAGGAATCGGGTTGCCGGATCGGGGTCTGGCACGGCGCCACGCTCTGCGCCGGATGGCGGCGAGACTCATCGATGGAGAAATCACTCCCGCCGACCTGGCGACGGACGACTGGTGGGAGACGGAGGTCGAGACCGCGGCGGAGCAATCGTTCGTGGCGCTGATCCCGCAATGCGAATGCTGCATTGAGTACACGTTGGGGCTTGACCAGCAGACGTGGGCGGCCCAGCTGCGGATCGCTGCGCTCACCCTGACATCGTCTCCGCCGATCGGCCCCGGATGCTGACTCTGCCCGGCGTGCTCACCCTCGACAAAGGCGTGGACCGGTCAATCAGGATTCACTGAGGCGGCTGTTCAGCGGCCTGGTCCAGCAGCGCCCGTGCGGAGTTCGCGTACCGGATCGCGGTCTTCTCGTCCAGGCCGAAGACCTCGGCGAGGTGGAGGGCGTCAGGGCTCCAACTGCCCCCTGACGGAGACTCACTCATCCCGCATCCTCACCGAGCGCAGCCAGTCGACACGCAAGTGATCCAATCTGTTTCCACCACTCAGTGCTACATCGACCAGGAAGCAGGCGATATGCGTAAACGAGACCCGGATGGGAATATGACTATATGAGTTACTGCTCACATATTCCGCTGCGCGGTGAATGGGAAGATAGTGGAAGGGAAATGCTGGACTTTCGAGCAGGAGGTTCGCCATGTCCTGTCCGCCGCCGGTTGATGCGCGTAAAGCGCTGGATTTCCTCAGGAGTAGTGGTCTGGTCGATCTGAGTGTTCCCCTGGAGCGCGTGGTTGGCCAGGTCAGCCAGCTGGACGACGTCGCAGGCTACGTGCTTGCCTGGGAACGCTACGTCCTGGTCGTCGCCAACGAAGTAGCGGACGCCGCCACGTCCGCAGACAACTGACCCACTGAAACTGGACAAGGTGACTGCCGGGAGGATCGATGGTGGAAACGGAGGAACCCGGCGGCCGGTCATCTCGAAGGCGCGCGGTGGAAGACCAGGCCGTTGCCTGGCTCACTGCGCGCCGGGACCTGCTGGACCCCCGCCATGCTAAGCCGGATTGTGTGCTGTTCACTCGCAAAGCGCTGATCGAGACAGCTTTTCTAGTCGGGTTACGCGCCCGGCTTGATGACGCGCCGCTCGACGGTGACTATGCAGCCATTCTTGAGCAGGTTGCGGACATTGCCAGTCAGCCTTCGTACCGGGAAATGATTGCGCGGGACGAACAGGCTCTTTTGCTGTACGCGGGAACGTACGCCGCACTACGGCTCTGCGGCCGGGAAGACACCGAGTTTCGGCGCATCATCCAGCAAGCTGTGGACGGCGGGTACGCGGCATCGTTCGAACGGGTTCCCTACCGGCAACTGGACCTGCTCCACACCCTGTACCTGTGCGGGATCGAACACGACCTGCCACCTATGGACACGGTTCTGCCATTCACCCTCCTGCGCCAGAACCCGAACGTCCTCAAGCTGGCCGACCGCGACATCTACGCCATCACCCACACCCTCTTCTACGCCACCGATTTCGGCCAGCGTAAACCGGTATGGCCCCGCGGCTACAGCCCCGGCAGAGCTGTCGAGCTCCTCGAAGCACTCCTCGTCCTGTGCGAAGCCCGCGGCAACGCCGACCTCGTCGGGGAACTGCTGTGCTGCCTGTACTGCCTCGGGATCACCGACTCTGAAGCGGCAGACCGGGCCTGGGCCTTCCTGGAAACGGTCCAGGAAGACAACGGACGCGTCAACGGCCCCGAAGGCATCATCCACCCCGGCCTCGACAACGGGAACGCGGACTTCCGCCACTGGGCAGAGGGCTACCACACCACCATCGTCACCGCCCTCGCCGGCCTTCTGGCGCGAAGCCCCCGCAGCCTCGCCGGACCACGCCCGAGCCTGCCGGCAACAGACGTGCCCCTGGGGGCGCCCCTGCGGCGGGCGGTGGTGTGGCTGTGCGACCACAGCATGATGCAGGACCCGCGCGTGGGGCTCGCCGGAGTCACAGCCGCCGCCATCGGGGCCGCCGCCATCCAGCAACGCCATCTCGCCCGACCAGCCCTCGAACACTACGCAGTACACCTCGCCGACGCGGACCCGGATCTCTGGCAGGAACAGGGCATGGAAGTGGCGGGAGAGTTCGCCCTGGCCCTGCGCGCATCGGGAGCCAGTTGCCCCTCCCTGGAACGCTTCCTCAAGACCACAGCCAGCGTGGTCGGCTCACTGGACAGAATTCCTGCCGACCTTGCCGACGGTGTGCACCGGCTGATCAGCCTCGGCCTCCTCCCCCCGTCAACCACCGCAGCCATCCCCCGGCAATCCACGCCACACGAGCAACGTGCCTACCCCCTGCAGGCCGCTGTCTCCCTGCGCGAGGCCAGCGACACCTACCACCTCGGCCGGCTCTCCGGCACCATCCGTACCCTGGCCCAGACCGGGTGGGGCCAGCACCGCATCACCCAGGACGCCATCGCCTTCCTCACCGCCCAACAGACCACCACTGGAGCATTCGGCTACCCCGCCAGCGACGACCCGACCACACGGCAGCAGGCTCAGTACTCCTGGACCCGAAGCGCAGTAACCGCCCTCGCCACAGCCAGGAAGCAGGCCTCACTGCCGGACGAACAGCGGTGCAAGGGAATGGCCCTGGATGCGAACGGCAGCCTCAGTGATACGTGATCTGATGGGGCTCCGGACGGGGGCCGGGGGGCCTGCCGGTATCGCTCCAGGAGTGCGCGTTAAGGATTGATCATGGTGTGGCGGTCATGCCGAGGTGGCGGTAGATGGTGGGGCGGGTGACGCCGAACTCGTCGGCGATCTGCTGGACGGTCAGCTCACCGGAGTCGTACATCTCCCGCGCCAGCTGCACCTGGCGGGGGCCGAGTTTGGGTTTCTGGCCGCCGGTACGGCCCCGGGCACGGGCGGCGGCCAGACCGTCTATGGTCCGCTCGGACATGAGGGCGTGCTCGAACTCGGCGATCGCGCCGTGGATCTGGAAGAACATGCGTCCGATGGCGGTGGAGGTATCGATGCCCTGGTCGAGGACGATGAGGTCGGCGCCGCGCTCCTGGAGCTCGTTGGAGAGCTGGATGAGGCTTTTCAGGGAGTAGCCGAGCCGGTCGAGTTTGGTGACGACGATCTGGTCGCCCTCGCGGGCGATGAGGATGGCCTTGTCCAGTCCGGGGCGGCGGGCCAGCTTGCCGGGGGCCCTGACCCAAGGCCGGGTAGTTAGCGTTTTCGCTGGTCACGCAAGGGGTGTTGGGGTCCATGCCGTGGCGGCGTAGGGGCCGGGGCCGAGTTTGTGGATGAGGCCGGTCTCGGCCCATCTGGAGAGCTGCCGATACATGGTCTCCATGGTGATGTCGCCGAAGTGAGATGCGATGTCGCGGGGGCGCCAGAGGCGGGTGGGGTCTT
>NZ_JBEXQA010000079.1:0-5793 GCF_040612395.1 Streptomyces sp. NPDC006430 | reverse complement strand
GGGGGGGTACCCGGGGAGCTGTTCGGGGCCCGGGGCGGGCAGCGGCAACAACCGGGGCGGGGCTTCCCCCTACATTATGTCGTCGAACGCCCGGCCCCTTTATGGCCTGTCCACGGGGACCCGCGCGGCGGCGTGCGCCGCGCGGGAGCCATCAGTCGTCAGTCGTCAGTCGTCAGTCGTCCAGGCTCAGCCACTCCGACACGGCGGACCACACCTTGGCCATGTTCTCCGGCGTGCCCATCTCGTGGTGGGCGCAGTCGATGCCGGTCTGATGGATCTCCCCGGAGACGTGGGGCTGCCACGCCTCTCCAGTGACCGGGCCGGCGGAGCTCTCCCGGTCGGCTGTAATCAGCAGAACGTCGCCGTCGAACCGGCCCTGCTCATGGCGCCGCTGGATCTCACGCTGGTTGATCAGAACCCGCGCGATGTTCCCGTACTCCTCCTCCGTCGTGGCCCCGAGCGCACCCCCCGCCTGGCGGCGCACCCACTCGGTCACGGTCGCCAGCACCTCGTCGGGTACCTCCGTGATGTCCTCCAGGGGCCCGGCGTCCGGATCCGGCACGGCCGGGTTCTGGTCGAGGACGACCAGAACCGCAACCTCCTCGCCAGCGGCGCGCAGCCGCACTGCGACCTCGTGCCCGACCACCGCACCGAAGGACCAGCCCAGCAGGTGGTAGGGGCCGGAGGGCTGCACCCGGCGGATCTGCTCGACGTAGCGCTCCGCCATCTGCCCCACGGACCGGGCAAGTCGGTCAGCCCCCTGCAGCCCTCGGTCCTGCAGGCCGTACAACGGGATGTCGCTCGACGCATACCGGGCCAGCGGCATGTAGCACCAGCTCACACCGTCGGCGGGGTGCAGGCAGAAGAAGGGCGGCCTGGTGCCTTCAGTACGGATCGGAAGCAGCTCGTCGAAGGCGTCGCGCACCGACGACAGGCTCATCCCCTTCACCAGTTCACCGACCGTGGGCGCGACGAACACATCGCGGACTGCGATGGAAACGCCCCGCTCCCGCAGCCGCTCCACGAGCCGGACCGCCAGCAGGGAGTGCCCACCCAGGGCGAAGAAGTCGTCGTCGACCCCGACCGACTCCACTCCGAGGACTTCGGCGAACGCCTCGCACAGACTCGACTCGAAGGCGGTGACGGCCCCGTTGGCGGTGGGGGCGGCAGCGGTTACCCCGGGCGCGGGCAGCGCCTTGCGGTCCAGCTTGCCGTTGGGCATCAGCGGCAGCTTGTCGATCACCACCACCGCGGACGGCACCATGTACGCCGGCATCCGGCCTTGGGCGAGGCCGCGCACCGCCCGGCCCAGCTCCTCCGCCTCCTTCGGGCCGGTGGCCGAACCCGGCACCACGTAGGCCACCAGGCGGTGGCCGCCCGGCGTGTCTTCGCGCACCACCACCACGGCTTGCCCGACCGAGGGGTACGTGGCCAGATCGGCCTCGATCTCACCGAGTTCGACCCGGAAGCCACGCACCTTGACCTGGTCGTCGGCGCGTCCGACGTACTGCAGCTCGCCGTCCGCGGTCCACCGGACCACGTCGCCGGTCCGGTACATCCGCTCCCCCGGGGCGCGGAACTGGCAGGCCACGAATCGCCCCGCCGTCAGTCCCGGACGGCCCAGGTACCCGCGGGCCAGACCCTCACCCGCGATGTACAGCTCGCCCGCGACGCCGGGCGCCACCGGAACCAGGCCGTCGTCCAGGACGTAGACCTGGGTGTTGCCGATCGGGGAGCCGATCGAGGTGACGTCGGCCGCCTCCGGCCGGAGCACCTTGGCGGTCGACCAGGTGGTGGTCTCCGTCGGGCCGTACAGGTTGGTCAGGGTCGGCGTCCGGCCCAGCAGGGTACGGGCCAGGTCCCCGGGCAGCGCCTCGGCGCCGATCATGGCGCGGACACTCGTGAGGTCCACCGGGTCGTCGGCGTCCGCCACCAGGCCGCGCCACAGGCTCGGCGTGGCGTGCACCATCGTCACTTCGCCGGTACGGATCAGCTCCCGCAGCGCCCATGGGTCGAGGACCTGTTCCTGCGCGGCGAGGACGAGCCGAGCACCGTTGAGAAGTGGCAGGTAGAACTCGAACCCGGCCATGTCGCAGCCGTGGGTGCTCACCGCGAGAAGCCGGTCGGCGGTGGTCAGCGGGAAGGAGTCCTGCATCGACATGAGGAAGTTCACGATCGCCCGGTGCTCGACGAGCACGCCCTTGGGGCGTCCGGTGGACCCGGACGTGTAGATCACCCACATAGGGTGCCCGGGCAGCAGCGGACGCGTGCGCTCGTCGTCTCCGACCGCCCGGTCCGGCAGGGCGGCAAGCTCCGCGGTCACCTTGGGGTCATCGAGCAGCACCACTGGCACGCCGGATGCGGCGTCGGCGTCCACGTCGAACGACTCGAGCCGGTCCCGCATGCCCTCGCCACTGAGCACGCACATCGCGCCGGAGTCGGCGATGACGTACGCGATGCGGTCTGCGGGGTAGTTCGGGTCGATCGGCAGATAGGCGGCGCCGGCCTTGACCACGCCGAGCAGCGCCACGACCAGGTCGACGGTGCGATCGAAGACGACCGCGACGACCGACTCCGGCCCCACGCCCCGCTGGGCGAGGTACCGGGCCACGCGGTTGGCCCGCGCGTCCAGCTCGCCGTAGCTCAGGGCCACGTCACCGAAGGTGAGGGCGGTCGCATCGGGGGTGCACGCGACCTGCGCCTCGAACAGGGCGCCGACCGTCGTGTCCGGCAGCTCGGCCGTTGTGTCGTTCCACTCGGTCAGCATGCGGTGCCGCTCGTCGTCGTCCAGGACGTCTACGGCGCTGAGCCGGGTGTCCGGAGCGGCGGAGAGGGTCGCGAGGACGTGGTTGAGGCGGTCGCCGATGCGCACCACCGACGCGGGTTCGAAAAGGTCTGCGGAGGCGGTCACCGTGCCGCGTAGACCCGCGGGCGCACCCTGGGCGTCGTACGTCTCGACGATGCTCACGTCCAGATCGAACTTGACGACCGACTCCGTCACGGACGCCTCGTCTGACGCCCTCCGTGGCGGGGCCTCCGTCCCAGTGTCGAGGCCGGGCAGGTCGACCACCGCCTCGGCGGTGTTCTCAAGGAGCAGCATCACCTGGAACAGAGGGTGGCGGGCCAGCGACCGGGCGGGGTCGAGTTCCTCGACGAGGCGCTCGAAAGGGACGTCCGCGTGGGCGAACGCGCCGAGGCCTGCTTCCCGGACCCGCTCTAGCACCTTGCGGTAGGTCGGGTCCTGCGACAGGTCGGTGCGCAGCACGAAGGTGTTGACGAAGTAGCCGACGAGGTCGTCGAGGGCTTCGTCGGTGCGTCCTGCGTGTGCCGATCCGATGGGGATGTCGGTGCCCGCGCCGAGGCGGGAGAGGAGCACGGCGAGTACGCCGTGCAGTGCCATGAACATGGTTACGCCCTCGGCCCGCGCGACGTCCAGGAGCCGTGCGTGCACCTCTGCCGGAACCTCGATCGGTACGCGGTAGCCCCGGTGGCCGACCACGGCCTGGCGCACCCGGTCGGTCGGCAGCGTGAGCTCCTCGGGGATGCCGGCGAGGGCCTCGCGCCAGTAGGCGACCTGACGGGAGAGCAGGCTGTCCGGGTCATCCCCGTCGCCTAGCATCTCGCGCTGCCACAGCGCGTAGTCGGCGTACTGAACCGGCAGTTCCTCCCACTGCGGGGCACGGCCCTCGCTGCGCGCGGCGTACGCCACGGACAGGTCGCGGGCCAGTGGCGCCCAGGACCACCCGTCGGTGGCGATGTGGTGGATCACCACCACGAGGACGTGGTCATCCGCGCCCGCCTCGAACAGCCAAGCCTTTACCGGCACGTCCGCCGACAGGTCGAAGGTGTGGCGCTGGGCGTCGGCGACCGCCCCGGACAGCTCCTCCGGTGCGACCCGGGTCACGGTGAGCTCCCACTCCAGGGCGGCGGGGTCGAGGACCTTCTGGTACGGCTCGCCGTCTGCTACCTCGTACACGGTGCGCAGCACTTCATGGCGAGCGATGACGTCCCGGAGCGCTGCGTTCACGTCGGCGTGGTCCACCTCGCCCGCCAGCCGTACGGCGACGGGAATGTTGTAGGTGTCGCCGGGGCCCTCCAGCTTGTCGATGATCCACAGGCGCCGCTGGCCGTACGACAGCGGCAGCCGTGCGGGCCGGGTGCCGGACGCCAGCGGCGGCCGGGCCTCGCGCGCCCCGGCCAGGTGCTCGGCCAGACCGGCGACGGTCGGCTCCTCGAACAGGTCGCGGATCTCGACCTCGACGCCGAGCAGGGTACGGATCCTGCTGATGAGCCGGACCGCGAGCAGCGAGTGGCCGCCCAACTCGAAGAAGTCGTCGTCCACGCCGACTGCGGGCACCCCCAGGACCTCGGCAAACGCCAGGCAGAGAATCTCCTCCTGGAGGCCGGCCGCCCGGTTCCGGCCGCCTGGCTGAGCGGCCCCGAGATAGTCCGGGGCGGGCAGGGCCTTGCGGTCCAGCTTGCCGTTGCCTGTCAGCGGCAGTCCGTCGAGGACCACCACTGCCGAGGGCACCATGTGCTCCGGCAGGCGCTGCGCGGCGAACTTGCGGATCGTCGCGGGCAGGCCCGGGTCCTGTGCGGTCTCCGGATCATCGGCCACGACGTAAGCGACGAGGCGCCGGTCGCCGGGGACGTCCTCGCGGGCGATCACCACTGCCTGACCCACCAACGGGTGCGCAGCCAGAGCCGACTGGACCTCACCGGGCTCGATGCGGAAACCGCGGATCTTCACCTGCTCGTCAGCCCGCCCTGCATACACCACGCGGCCGTCCGCGTCCCAGCGCGCCAGGTCGCCGGTGCGGTACATCCGCTCGCCATGTGTACCGAACGGGCTGGCCACGAACCGCTCCGCGGTCAGACCGGGGCGGCGCACATAGCCACGCGCCAGGCCCGCACCAGCGACGTACAGCTCACCGACCGCTTCGGCCGGCACCGGCCGGAGCCGGCTGTCCAGGACATAGAAGCGGGTATTGGCGAGCGGCGTGCCTACGGGGACCGCACCGTCGGCCACCAGGTCGGCCGTCAGCGGGGTCGTGGCCACGCCGATGGTGGTCTCCGTCGGGCCGTAGTGGTTGAACACGGCGCGTCCGTCCGCAGCGGACAGGAGTGCCCGCACCCACTCGAGCTGCGCGGCCTCACCGCCGAGGACCAGGGACTTGGCGGGCAGCACCGCGCTCAGGTCCCCGGCCGCGCCGAGGGCCGCGAGGTGGGACGGGACCGCCTTGAGGTGGTCGATGCGGTGCTCGGCCAGGTACCGGCTGACAGCCGCCGGGTCGGTGACCGCGCCCTCGTCCAGGACGTGCAGTTCACCACCAGTGGTCAGGCTCGTGAACACCATGGTGTTGCCCAGGTCGGTGGCCTGCGCCTGGAGCAGCGCGTACCGGTCGCCCGGTGCGCCCAGGCCGACGCGGCCCGGCACGGACGCCACGTAGTTGGCGAGCGAGCCGTGAGTGACCGCGACACCCTTGGGACGGCCCGTCGAGCCGGAGGTGTAGATGACGTACGCGAGCCCGTCCCGGGCCGTCGTCACCTGCGGGGCCGTCTCCTCGGCCCCGGCCAGCTGCATCGTCATCAGCGGCGAGTCGAGGGCGACGAGCCGCTTGCCCCCCGGCAGGTCGTCCAGGATTTCCTCGGTGGTCAGTGTCAGCGCGGCACGGCTGTCGGTGATCAGGTACGCGACCCGTTCGGTGGGCTGGGCGGGGTCGATGGGCAGGTAGGCCGCGCCGGCCTTCCACACCGCCAGGATCGCCGCGATCATCTCCACACCGCGGCCCA
>NZ_JBEXQA010000078.1:0-6018 GCF_040612395.1 Streptomyces sp. NPDC006430 | reverse complement strand
TACACTATTTCACTACCCGAGGCTCTCCCTATCTCGTTTGTTGCCGCCACCGGGGCCCCAGCGTGGGGGGCTGGGGCGCGCGCGCGGCGGGGGTCGCCGCCGCGCTCGCGCCCGGGAGCCGCAGGAGCTCCGCGTAACCCTTTATCACCATGTGGTCCCGGCTGCGAGGGCCACCGGTGCGGCGGCCGCCCGCGCCGGCGCTATGGGCTCCGTGGCCGGTTCGACACCTGGGTCCGTGGCCGGTTGGGGCGACGGGTCAGCCAGCAGGAAGACGTCCGTGCCGGTCTCGGCGCGCCAGACCAGCGTCTCATCGTCGCCGTCGACGGCGACGACGGCCGCCCGTGTGCGGATGAAGTTGTTGCTGCGTCCCAGGGAGTAGGCACCTGTGTCGCGCAGGCACAGCAGGTCCCCGGGCCCTGTGTCGTCCGGCAGGTCGACCGCGGACGCGTGGATGTCGTTCTCGTAGCACAGGGGCCCGGACACCGACCAGGTGCTGGTGCGGGACGAGTACGTCCGCCCGATCGGCTCGATCCGGTGGACCTCTCCGGTTCCCGCCCACGGGGCGACGTTGCTGCCGCCGTCCAGGATCAGCCACCGTGCCTCCGGCAGCTCCTTGCGCGACACCACCCGGGTCACCAGGCTCATGGCGTCGGAGACCAGCCAGCGACCCGGCTCGCAGGCGAGGGCCACGCCGTCGAGGCCCGCGCGTGCCATGAGCCCGTCCACCGCGGGCAGCAGCCGTGCGACGTCCAGGAAAGGCTCCTCGTCCTGTGCGGGGATGCCTCCCTGCTGGGCCCACAGTGCCGTCAGTGGACCGGTGCGCGGCCGGCGTATGCCTGGTACGCCGAATCCGCCGCCGATGTTCACCTCGCGCAGACCGAAGCGGCGGTGCAGCTGCGCCGCCTCGTCCAGGACCCGTCCGATGGCCCGGAGCATCAGCTCCTCGTGGACGATCTGGCTGCTCAGATGGGCATGCACCGAGGTGAGCGTCAGATGGGGAGAGTCGGCGATCAGGGCGACGACGCGGGCCAGTTCGGCCGAGCCCACGGGCCAGCCGAAGCGGTTGCGCAGAGCGGTGGCCGTGGCCTGGGCACGGTACGAGGGATCGCTGGAGGTCGAGACCGGGACCCCGGGAGAGATCCGGATGCCCACCTCCACGGGATGCCCGGCTTCGGCCGCCAGCTGCTCCATGACCGCGATCTCCTGCTCGCCGTCGATGTGGACGCGTACGCCGTGGCGGACGGCGGCGGCGAGCTCCGCTTCGGTCTTGACCGGTCCGTTGAACACGATGTCCGCCGGGTCGAACCCGGCGGCCAGTGCGGCGTCCATCTCGTAGCCGGACACCACGTCCGCGCCCATGCCGCGGGCGGCCAGCCTGCGCAGGATGAACGGCAGGTAGTTCGTCTTCACCGAGTAGTAGACGCGGGTTTCGCGGCTCAGGGTGCCGAGCACGCCGGCCAGCTGGTCCGCGGCCTCGTCGAGGCGGGCGCAGTCGAGGACGTGGAACGGCGTGGCGTGGCGCTCGGCGAGCCCGGCGAGGCGCTCGTGGTCGGCGCTCACGCGGACACCCCCGTCGCCCCGGCGTCAGCGGCGTGCGGGGAGACGCCGGTCACCAGGCGGAAGCCGGCGTCGATGTGTTCACGGTCCAGCAGATCCGCATAGCGGCTCTGCCACGCGCCCGAGGCCAGGTCCTCTTCCAGTCGGGCGATACCGCGCGCGACGGCCACCTGGTCCGTCAGCGCGAACGCCGAGCAGGCCCGGCGGGTCGCGGGGTCGAGGTACGCGGCGGGCCTGCGCCAGAACGCGGTCATGAAACCGTCCGTGAAGTCGTGCCACACCGGGAGCTCGGTGACCTCGCACGGGCCGAGCAGGGAGGTGAGGCGCTCCATCGAAGGGACGCGGGACCGCTCGGCGTCCGCGATCTCCGGCACGTAGTCGCGGGTGAACCAGAAGCCGCCCTGGACGTCCATGTCGTACGTGACGATGGCGAAACGCCTGGCGACCCGCTGAAGTTCTGCGATGCCCGCTTCCAGGTCGGACCAGTGGTGGACGGTCAGGACCGCCATGACGGCGTCGAAGCTCTGGTCGTCGAAGGGCAAGTGCTCGGCGCCCGCGGCGACGCACGGGGCTGTGCCCGCCGGCCGCTGGGCCCGCATCTCCTGTGACGGCTCCACGGAGACGAGCCTGACGCCGGCCGGCTCGTAGGCCCCGGATCCGGCTCCCACGTTGAGCACCGTACGCGCGTCGTTGAGTGCCCCGTGGATCAGCTCGGCCCACCGGGGGTCGGGGCGGCGGACGGAGGAGTAGCCAATGCCGATCCGGTCGTAGACGGCGGCGGTACCGCGGGGGACGGGAGCCGCGGAGGGCACGGCGAGGAGCGGGTTCGACATGGCGGTCACGCCTTCGCGCTGGCGAGGACGGCGGCTTCGTACTCCTCGCCGTAGCGGCGCTCGTCCCACGGGTTGACCGCCACCAGCCACACGTCGCGGTGACCGCCTTCGTCAGTGAGGTGTTCGATGTCGGTGACGTGGTGGAACATCAGGCGGTCGTCGAAGGCGATCGCCTGGCCGTCCTGGAGGGTGGTCCGGAAGAAGGGCTCGCCGCCGCCGAGGGGCATCAGCTGCGTCTCGCCGCCGGATATGTTGTGGCGCCGCGTGACGGCGACGATCCCGTAGTGGTGGCCGTCGCGGTGCGGGCCCTCCGGCGCCGCGACGCCCTCGACGTCGGGGGTGGACACCACGCGGCACTGGTGGACGTTGAGTTGCCAGTCGGTGTCCCGGTCGAGCCCGAGGGCTTTCGCGCCGGCCGCGATCAGCGGCGTCGGGTCGGTGGTGAGCGGCTCCAGGGTGCGCAGTTGGCCGCCGACGAGATCGTTGTACTGGCGCGGCTGCGCGAAGTGGCGGTGCGGCAGCAGTTCGAGTTTCCACGCGCCGTCGTGGACGAGGCGGAACTGCGAGAAGCGCCGGTAGCGCTGGGTCGAACCGGTGTACGGATCCAGTGGCAGCTTTTCGAACTCCCCGAGTACGTGATCATCGAGCGGAGGCGTGTCGATGATGGCGAAACCCTGCTCGTTGAGACTCATCCTTAACTCCCCGTTGCGTGCGCGCCCAGTCCTGCCCCTGGGCGGCCAACTGTGTGACCATAAAGTGATCTTGGTGATGCTAAGCAAGCGAACTTCGCCGAAACAAGATGGGTATCGCGCCAGAACGCCGGATGAAATCCTGGGTGTCAACCCTGGTCAACCGGCCTCGCCCCAGGGGGTGCAGGGTGATGTCGCGCCCCGGTCGACCCTTCCGGGGCGGCCGAAAATGATCGATCCGGTCGTGACGGCGCCCCGCCGTGCCCGCAGCCGCTGGCGCGTACGGCGGAGCGCCTGCGACGCGGGCGCGACCACCGCTCCTGGCCGGCCACCCAGTAGGGCTTGGTCAGGTTGGGACTGGTGTTGCGTGTCCTAAGGGCTCGGTGTCGTTGAAGCGTGTGACGCCGGAGGAAAGTGCAGCTGTACGCGCCGAGTTGGAGGACTTCGTCGCGGAGGTCTTCGAGCCGTTCGCCGAAGGATCAGTGCCGGTGGGGGGCCTGCGGGTCCTACTCCACAGACGGGCAGCGCAAATCGGTCGAGCCGATGGCGGCCCGGCTGGGACGGTAACCGTCAGGCCCTGGCCCAGTTCATCGCCAACAGCCCGTGGGATCCCGTGCATCCTGATGTGGGTGGTGGTCTCCGTACGCATGTGGGCAGCTTGTGCCGCGCCAGCGCGCCCAGGCGTAGCCGGGGCCGGGCAGCCGCGCGCCTCGGAAACCCTCCCAGGCCAGGGCGCCGCTACCGCCCTCAGGGGTAACGGCTCGGTCCGCGATTGATGGTGGGTGTAGCTCCGTCTCGGGGGCAGCTGATCTGGGGTGTTGCGACGAGCGTTGACCAGCCCGGGTGTTGTGGTGGCGGTGCTCGGTCGGGATATTCGCTGGTCGCCGCTTGTTGATGGTGGTCATACTGCCGCGATGGATCCAGTGACTCTCGAGACCGACCGTCTGCTGCTGCGGGCCTTCACACCTGCCGACGTGGATGCGGTGTACGAAGCCTGCCAGGACGAAGACATCCAGTTCTACACCCCGGTGCCGGTGCCGTACCGTCGTGCGGACGCGGAGAAGCTCGTCGGCGAGGAGCTGCCCGCCCAGTGGTCCGAGGACAAGGACTACACCCTCGGCGCGTTCCGCAAGGACACCGGCGCCCTGGTCGGCTCGTACTGCCTGACCCTCATCAGCCGCGGCGTCTGGGAGCTCGGTTACTGGGCGGTCAAAGATCAGCGCGGACGCGGGTACTCGGTTGAGGCCGCTCGGGCCCTGTGCAACTGGGGCTGGGCCACGCTCGACGTGCACCGCATCGAGTGGTGGGCCATGGCCGGGAACACCCGCTCGCGTGCCGTCGCCGAGAAACTCGGCTTCACCGTCGAAGGGACACTGCGCAATCGCAGCATCGCCAACGATGGCAAGCCACACGACTGGTGGGTGGGCGGACTGCTGAGGCCCTGATGCTCGGGCCGATGCTTCGCCGGCTGCGTTTGCCCTTCTGCAGGGAAGTTCCCAGCTCGGACAATTTCAGCTGAAGAGCCACCCCCATTGATCATCGGCGGGCAGCCGTGACGTGGCAGTGGCTGCACGGGTGCTTCCAGTGTGACCAAGAAGTGGGCCCGTGCGGCCTTGACCCATCCTGCCTTCTGCGGCGCCTCGCGTGCACATCTCGGCGATGTGATCGAAGAGTTGGCCGATCTGTGGCTCGCCCGGCGCGAGTCGGAGCTTCGTGAGCGGCGCGGTGCCGAGCGGCAGCGGGAGGCCGGTGCCGGCCCGAAGCACGACCTGGTCTTCACCGACCGCCTGCTCGTCACCCTGGTCCACCTACGCCCCGGACTCCCGCACGCCGCGCTCGCCGAGCTGTACGGCATCGCCCGCTCCACGATCTCCCGCGCCATCGGGGAGATCCGCCCGTTGCTGGCCATGCGTGGCTTCGCAGTCCCCGACCACTCCGGCGTGCGACTTCGGACCCTGGCGGACGTGTTCGCCTACGCCGAGGCCGCGGGGATCCAGTTGCGGATCGACGGCGCCGAGACCCAGGTTCGCCGCCCGAAGGCAGGCAGGCCCGGACGGCGGGCCTTCGTCTCCGGCAATAAGAAGCAGAACACCATCAAGACGCCTCGGCCAGGGCCGTCGTCGCGATCGTGCGGGGGTCCCCCAGCTCCGCCAGGACCTCGCCGATCGCGGCAGCGGGGCGTTCTGTGCGTGTCGCCTCGATGTGTTCGGCGAGGTCAGCGAGGAGTTCCCTGCGACGGTCGGCGGGGAGCGCGGAGGCCTCGCGCTCGACGGCGGAGAGGTAGTCGAGTACAAGCTCGGCAGAGGTCTTCATGCGGAATCTCCGGTAAGGGGGAGCGGGGTGGTCAGGAAGGCGTCGACGGCGTTGCGGAAGCCGGACCAGACGCGGGTGAACTCGTGCGCGCCCCGGCCGCTGTCGATGAGCGCGTAGTAGCGACGGGGTGGGCCGGAGGCGGACTCCTGCCAGGTAGTGGTGACCAGGTCGTCGCGGCGGAGCCGGGGGAGCAGCGGGTTGTCAATCCCCTCGAACTGTGGAGTCCTTCCTATGCACCCCGCGGTCGCTGTGGAAGACCACGCCGCGGACGTCGCCGCCGCGGGCGGCCGCTGCCATGTTCAGCGCCGCCATGACCAGGTCCGCGTCGTGGTGGAGCCCATCGCGTAGCCGAGCAGGCGTCGGGAGAACAGGTCGATGACCGTGGCGAGGTAGAGCTTGCCCTCCTCGGTGACGATCTCCGTCATGTCGCCCGCCCAGTGGAGATTGGGTTCCTCGGCGGTGAAGTGCCGCTTGACGAAGTCCGGTGCGGCCGGCCGCTTCCCCGGCCTGGTCAGCCCGCTTCGGCGTCTGACCACCCGGGCGACGAGGCCGAGTTCGGCCATCAGCTTCGCGACGGTGTTCACCGAGAGGCGCCAGCCCCTGCGGACCAGCAGGATGAAGATCTT
>NZ_JBEXQA010000077.1:0-6277 GCF_040612395.1 Streptomyces sp. NPDC006430 | reverse complement strand
GGCGGAGTTCACCGGCCAGGGCCGCAAGACCACCCGGCTCCGCGTCTCGCACGCCTTCCACTCGCCGCTGATGGACCCCGCCCTCGCCGAGTTCCACCTCGTGGCCGAGGGCGTGACCCGCCACGAGGCGAGGATTCCGGTCGTGTCCGGTGTCCACGGCGCGATCAGCGAGGACTGGGGCACCCCCGACTACTGGACCCGTCACCTGCGCGAAGCCGTCCGCTTCGCCGACACCGTCCAGCACCTCCACACCAAGGGCGTCACCCGCTTCCTCGAACTCGGCCCCGACGCCGTCCTCACCGCCCTCACCCAGACCACCCTCGACGGCCAGGACACCGTCATCGAGCCCGCCGTACGCAAGAACCGCCCCGAGGCACGGACCCTGCTGACCGCCCTCGCACGCCTGCACACCACCGGCACCCCGATCGACTGGACGGCCTTCTACGCCGGCACCGGCGCACGCCGCGTCGACCTGCCGACGTACGCCTTCGAGCGCCGGCCGTACTGGCTCGACGCTCCGGCGGCGGCCCCCGCGGGCGACGTCGCCAGCCTCGGTCAGCGGGCTGCCGAACACCCGCTGCTGAGCGCGGTGGTGGTCTCGCCGGAAGCCGGCGGCGTGGTGCTGACCGGCCGGCTGTCGGTCAAGACCCACGCCTGGCTGGCCGACCACGACGTACTCGGCACCGTGCTCCTGCCGGGCACCGGATACGTGGAACTCGCCATCCGTGCGGGTGAGGAAGTCGGCTGCGACGTGATCGACGAGCTCACCATCGAGGCGCTGATGCCGATGCGGGAGGACGGCGGCGGCCTGGCCGTCCAGGTCACCGTCGACGCGGCCGATGCCACCGGCCGCCGCTCGCTCGCGGTGTACTCGCGACCCGACGACGCATCGGCGGACGTCCCGTGGACGCGGCACGCGAGCGGTGTACTCGCTCCCGGCGCCCAGCACCCGCCGACCCCCGAGTCGTTCGGGGTCGGGGTCGGGGTCTGGCCGCCGGAGGGAGCGGAGGAGGTCGACATCTCCGGGGTGTACGACTACCTGACCGGTCAGGGCTACGGGTACGGGCCCATGTTCCGCTGCCTGCGCGGAATCTGGACGCGCGGCAAGGAGACCTTCGTCGAGGTGTCGCTGCCGGAGGACAACCTCGCGGTGGGCAACGACTACCGCATCCACCCGTCGATCCTCGACGGCTCGCTGAGCGCGACGGACTTCATGGACGGGCGCAGACCGCAGGACGTCGGGGGCACCCAGCTTCCGTTCGCCTGGGCCGGAGTGACCCTGCACGCGGCGGGTTCCTCGCAACTGCGGGGCCGGATCACGGCGGTGGAATCGCACAGGTCCCAGGGTTCCGACGCCGTCCGCATCGAGCTGTCCGACCTTCGGGGCACACCGGTCGCGACCATCGACTCCCTGGTGGTCCGCCCGGTCACGGCGGCCCGCGTCAACGCCGCCGCAGCCGCCGGCCGCGACGAGCGCACGTCGATGTTCCACCTGGTGTGGAACCAGTTGCCGCTGGGCGCCAGCGCCTCGGCGGTAGCCGACCGCTGGGCCGTACTGGGCGGTGCCGGCAGCTCCGACCACGGCTTCGGCGAGGGTCTGGCCGCGTACCCGGACCTCGGGGCACTGCGGGCGGAACTCGACGGCGGCGCGGCCGTGCCCGAAGTGGTCCTGCTGCCCGTGCCGTCCGGCGAGGGCGAAGTCCCCGGAGCGGTCCGGTCCGTGACCGGCGCCGTCCTCGACGTCCTCCAGGCCTGGCTCGACGACGACCGCTTCGCCCGGTCCCGTCTGGCAGTGGTCACCCGGAGCGCGGTCCAGGCGAAGGACACCGACACCGTCGACCTCGCCCAGGCACCCGTCTGGGGCCTGCTGCGCTCCGCCGAGGAGGAGAACCCGGGGCGCTTCCTGCTGGTGGACACCGACGGTTCGGCCGCCGCCCACCAGGTGCTGCCGGCCATCGTCGCGACCGGGGAACCGGAAGCGGCCGTACGTGGCAGCGAGGTCAAGGTCCCGCGCCTGGCCCGGGTCTCTGCGAGCCGGGTCTCCGCCGACCTCCCCTGGTCGGCGCAGGGCACGGTGCTGATCACCGGCGGTACGAGCGGCCTCGGCAGCATCGTCGCCCGCCACCTGGTGGCGGAGCACGGCGTACGTCACCTGCTGCTCACCAGCCGCCGGGGTCCGGACGCGCCGGGCGCGCAGGAACTGCGCGCGGAGCTCAGCGGGCTCGGGGCCGAGGTCTCGGTCGTCGCCTGCGACGTATCGGACCGGGCCGCCGTGGACGCGCTCCTCGCGGGCGTGTCCGACGAGCAGCCGCTGACCGCGGTGGTGCACGCCGCAGCCCTGATGGACAACGCACTGACCGCGCAGCTGACGGCGGAGCAGGTCGATGCCGTACTGCGGCCGAAGGCGGACGCGGCGTGGCACCTCCACGAGGCGACGCTCGGCCTGGACCTGTCGGCCTTCGTCCTCTTCTCCTCGTGCGCCGGACTGGTCGTCGGTGCCGGACAGGGCAACTACGCGGCGGCCAACCGCTTCCTGGACGGGCTGTCGGCCCACCGCCGCTCGTTGGGGCTGCCCGCCACGTCGCTGGCGTTCGGCCTGTGGGAGACGAAGACCGGACTGGGCGGCGGGGTCACCGACTCCGACCTCGGCCGGATGAAGTCACTGGGCCTGCCGGCGCTGCCGACCGCGGAGGGGCTGCAGCTGTTCGACGAGGCCATGACCCTCGACGAGGCGATGATCGCCCCGATCCGCGTCGACAACGCGGCACGCGGTACGGCGCCCGGCGAGCCTCCGGTGCTCCTGCGGGACGTCCTGCGCGCGGAGCCGGTGGCGCAGCAGCGCCAGGACGTACGGGCACCGGCCGTGGCGGCCGTGGCCGCGGCGGCGGCTAGTTCGCTGTCCCTGGAGGAGAGGTTGGCCCGGATGCGGCCCGCCGATCGGGAGCCCGCGGTCCTGGACCTGATCCGGGCCCAGGTGGCGGCCGTCAGCCACAGCGATCCGGACACCGTGGACGTCAACAAGGGCTTCACGGATCTGGGGCTCGACTCCCTGGCCGCGATCGACCTGCGCAACCGGTTGCAGACCGCGACCGGCATGCGCCTGCCGGCGACCATGATGTTCGACTACCCCAGCCCCGTCGTGATGGCCGAGTTCCTCCTGGAGGAGATCCTCCCGGCCATCGAGGACGCCGCCGAGCCCGACCATCCCGTAGCGGTGCAGGACGAGGGCTCGATCCGCCGGGCGCTCGCCTCGATCCCCGTCGCCGCACTGCGCGAAGCGGGCCTCCTGGACGCGCTGCTGACGCTCGCCGGTCCGGCGGACCAGCACGGGACACCGGTTGCACCGGCCGTGCCCGGTGTGCCCGCCGCGCCGGAGACGGTCGATCGGAGCGAAGAGATCAAGAGCATGGACATCGACGACCTGGTGCGTGCCGCGCTTGCGTCCGCCGAACCGAATTCGACCGAGGGCTGAGGTCATCGTGGAAGCATCAGTTGAGCAACTCGTCACCGCGCTCAGGCAGTCCATGCTGGACAACGAGCGCCTGCGCCGGCAGAACAGCGAGCTGGCCGAGGAGGCCGACCGGGCTGCCGAGCCGATCGCGATCGTGGGCATGGCGTGCCGCTACCCGGGCGGCGTGAACTCGCCCGAGGAACTGTGGCAGCTACTGATCGAGGGTCGGGACGGGGTGTCCGCGTTCCCCACGGACCGTGGTTGGAACACCGACGCCCTGTACGACCCCGAGCCGGGCAAGCTCGGCAGGACGATCACCCGTGAGGGCGGGTTCCTGTACGACGCCGGTGACTTCGACGCGGGCCTGTTCGGGATCTCCCCCCGCGAGGCCCTGGCCCTCGACCCGCAACAGCGCCTGCTCCTGGAGGCCTCCTGGGAGGCCGTCGAGAGCGCCGGCATCGCCCCGCACACCCTGCGCAAGAGCCGGACCGGTGTCTTCGGCGGCGTGATGTACCACGACTACGGTCCCGGTACGAGCGACGGGAGTCTGGTCACGGGCCGGGTGGCGTTCAGCCTGGGCCTGGAGGGCCCGGCGCTGACGATCGATACGGCGTGCTCGTCCTCGCTGGTCGCGATGCACCTGGCGGCGCAGTCCCTGCGGTCGGGCGAGTCCACGCTCGCCCTGGCCGGTGGTGTCACGGTGATGACCGAGCCGGACATGTTCCTCTACTTCAGCCACCAACGCGGCATGGCCGCAGACGGCCGTTGCAAGTCGTTCGCGGCTTCGGCCGATGGGACCGGCTGCTCGGAGGGCGTCGGCGTCATCGTGCTGGAACGCCTCTCCGACGCCCGCCGCAACGGCCATCAGGTCCTGGCCGTCATGCGCGGCAGCGCGGTCAACCAGGACGGCGCGTCCAGCAGCATGACCGCCCCGAACGGCCCCTCCCAGCAGCGGGTGATCCGCAGCGCCCTGGAGAACGCCGGCCTGACCGTCACCGACGTCGACGCCGTGGAAGCACACGGCACCGGCACCCGGCTCGGCGACCCGATCGAAGCACAAGCCCTACTGGCGACGTACGGCCGCAGGCCCGACGACGCCGCACCACTGTGGCTGGGCTCCCTCAAGTCGAACCTGGCGCACACCCAGGCCGCGGCCGGAGTCGGCGGCGTGATCAAGATGATCCAGGCACTGCGCCACGGCGTGCTGCCCAAAACCCTCCACCTGGACGAGCCGACCCCGCACGTGGACTGGGAGGCGGGCAACGTCAAGCTGCTCACGGAGGCCGTCGCCTGGCCGGCCGCGGCCGGTCGCCCGCGCCGCGCCGCAGTCTCCTCGTTCGGCCTCAGCGGTACGAACGCCCACATCATCTTGGAGGAGGCCCCTGCCACGGAGTCCGCCGAGGCCGAAGGCCGCGAACTGCCGGTGGTGCCGGTCGTCCTGTCGGGTCGCTCCGCCCAGGCCCTGACCGACCAGGCCCGGCGCCTGCACGCCCACGTCACGGCGCACGAGGACGTTCCGCTCATCGACCTGGCCTACTCCACGGCGACCACCCGGACCCCGCACGAGCACCGCGCGGTCGTCGTCGGTGAGAGCCGCGAGGAGCTGCTCTCCGGTCTGTCGGCGCTGGCCGAGGGCTCGGTTGCCGGTGCGGGGGTGGTGCAGGGTCAGGTCCGGGACGGTAAATCGGCCTTCCTGTTCACGGGTCAGGGCGCGCAGCGCCTGGGCATGGGGCGTGAACTGCACGCCGCGTTCCCGGTGTTCGCCCAGGCCCTCGATACCGTGGTCGCCGCCCTCGATGCGCATCTGGGCACGCCGTTGTACGAGGTGATGTGGGGCGAGGACGAGGCCCTGCTCAACAGCACCGCGTACACGCAGCCCGCCCTCTTCGCGATCGAGACGGCCCTGTTCCGACTCGTCGAGTCCTGGGGTGTGCGCCCCGACTTCCTGGCCGGGCATTCGATCGGTGAGATCACCGCCGCGCATGTGGCGGGTGTGCTGTCCCTGGAGGACGCGGCCCGGCTGGTGACGGCTCGTGGCCGGCTGATGCAGGCCCTCCCGGCCGGTGGTGCCATGGCCGCGATCCAGGCCACGGAGGAGGAGGTCCTTCCGTACCTGACCGAGGCGGTCGGCATCGCGGCGATCAACAGTCCGCGTTCGATCGTGGTCTCGGGCACCGAAGAGGCCGTCGAGGCGATCCGGGCGGAGTTCACCAGCCAGGGCCGCAAGACCACCCGGCTCCGCGTCTCGCACGCCTTCCACTCGCCGCTGGTCGAGCCGGCCCTGTCCGAGTTCCACCTCGTCGCGCAGAGCGTGACGTACCGGCCGGCGCTGACGCCGATCGTCTCGAACGTGACCGGCCGGCTTGCGTCGGACGAGGAGCTGTCCTCGCCCGCCTACTGGGTCCGCCACGTCCGCGACGCGGTCCGCTTCAGCGACGCCGTCCAGCACCTGGCGGCGAAGGGTGTCACCCGGTTCGTCGAACTGGGCCCCGACGCGGTCCTGACGGCGCTCACCCGTACGACGCTGGACACCGACGACGCGGTCATCGAACCGGTGCTGCGCAAGGACCGCCCCGAGTCCCGCACCCTGCTGACGGCTCTGGCGCACCTGCACGGCGCGGGCGCCCGGATCGACTGGGCCGCCTTCTACGACGGCACCGCGGCCCGGCCCGTGGACCTGCCCACCTACCCGTTCCAGCGGGAGCGGTACTGGATCATCGAGAACCAGTCGGGCGGGGACGCCACCGCCTTCGGTCTGGCCGCCACCGACCACCCGCTGCTCGGCGCGGTCATCACCTCGCCCGACGGCGACGCAGTGACCTTCAC
>NZ_JBEXQA010000076.1:0-6763 GCF_040612395.1 Streptomyces sp. NPDC006430 | reverse complement strand
TTCGCTCAGCGCCGTCTGTGGTTCATCCGCCAGTTGGAGGGCCCGAGCTCCACGTACAACATCCCGATGGTGCTCCGACTCAAGGGCAACCTGGAAGTGTGGGCACTGAACGCGGCGCTGCGAGACGCCGTGGCCCGCCATGAGGTGCTGCGGACGGTGTTCGCCACCGCTGACGGTGAGCCGTACCAGCGTGTCCTGGATCCAACAGAGTTGGACTGGCAACTTCAGTTCGCCGATGGTGTCCCGGACGTGGACGCCGCGGTGGCGGAGGCATCGGGGTACGCGTTCGACCTGTCTGCCGAAGTGCCCATCCGTGCCTGGCTGTTCTCGGCCGAGCCGGATGAGCAGGTGCTCGTGGTGGTGGTGCACCACATCGCCGGTGACGGCTGGTCGATGGGTCCGCTGGCACGGGATGTGTCGGTGGCGTACGCCGCACGGCGCGAGGGCCGCGCGCCGGAGTTCGAACCGCTCCCGGTGCAGTACGCCGACTACGCGCTGTGGCAGCGCGAACTGCTCGGCGAACAGAACGACCCCGACAGCGTGCTCTCCCGTCAGGTCGCCTATTGGCGCACGGCTCTTGCTGGTGCACCGGAGGAACTGGCGCTTCCCCACGACCGGATTCGCCCGGCCGTCGCCTCCCACCGCGGACACGGAGTCACCTTCGACATTCCGGTCGAGGTGCATGCGCGTCTGGCGGAGCTGGCCCGCGCCCAGGGCGTGACACCGTTCATGGTGCTCCAGGCCGCTCTCGCGGTGCTCCTTTCCCGCCTCGGCGCCGGCACTGACATCCCGATCGGGTCGGCGAATGCCGGCCGCACCGATGTGGCCCTCGACGACCTCGTCGGGTTTTTCGTGAACACGCTGGTGCTGCGCACGGACCTGTCCGGCGACCCGACGTTCACCGACATTCTGGGGCGGGTGCGGGAGACGAGTCTGTCTGCGTTCGGTCACCAGGATGTGCCCTTCGAACGACTGGTGGAGGACCTGGCGCCAGAGCGTTCCCTGGCCAGGCACCCGTTGTTCCAGGTGATGCTGACCTTGCAGAACACCGCAGAAGTCTCTCTGGAGTTGCCGGGTGTTCAGGTCGGCAACGCGGTGGAGGAACGTGCCGCTGGTGCCTCGGCGGCGAAGTTCGACCTGTCTCTGGTTGTCGAGGAGACGTTCGATGCACAGGGTGCCCCGGCGGGGCTGCGGGGTGCGCTGACGGCTGCGGCCGATCTGTTCGAGTCCAGGACTGCGGGACGGCTCGCGGCGCGTTTCGTGAGTGTCCTGGAGATGGTGGCGGCTGAGCCGCGGCTACGGCTCAGTGCCGTGGAAGTCCTCGACGAGGGGGAGCGGCAGCGGGTTCTGGTCGAGTGGAACGACACCGTGGCCGAGGTTCCTGCCGGCACGGTGGTGGACCACTTCGAGGAGCAGGTGGCGCGGACGCCGAATGTGGTGGCGGTCGTGGCCGATGGCACGGAGATGTCGTACGCGGATCTGGACGCACGCGCCAATCGCCTTGCGCACTACCTGGTGCATCAGGGCGTTACCCCGGGGTCGGTGGTGGGGCTATGCCTGCCGCGCGGGGCAGAGATGGTCGCCGCCATCCTGGCCGTGTGGAAGACCGGGGCCGCTTACGTACCACTCGACCCGGAGTACCCGGGGGAGCGGATCGCGTACATGCTCGCCGACTGTGGAGCGACCCTGGTCGTGGGCCTGACCGACTCGACGCGGGCTCTTTCCGTGCGCGGTGTTTCCCTGCTGCATCTGGACGACCTGGACACCGTCGACGCGCTCACGCACCAGCCGTCCACGCCACCGCCCGCCGATTCATCCCTCGACAGCCGGACCGCGTACGTGATGTACACATCCGGCTCGACCGGGCGGCCGAAGGGGGTCCAGACCACCCACGCGGGCGTGGCGAACCTCGCCGTGGCGGTACGCTCGGTGCTCGCCATCGAACCTGGGGAGCGCGTGCTCCAGTTCGCCTCGTTCAGCTTCGACGCTTCCGTCCTGGACATTGCCGCGACCTTGACGTCCGGCGGCACATTGGTGGTGGCGGGCGCCGAAGAGCGCGCGGACGTGCAGAAGTTGGGCCGTCTGATCCGCACGGCGCAGGTACGTACAGTCAGCGTCGTGCCGTCGCTGCTTGCGGTGCTCGACCCGGCGGATCTGGCGGGCGTGAGCACGCTACGGATCGGCGCAGAGCCGCTCTCCGCAGCGCAGGCCCAGCTGTGGGGCGCGGGCGGCCGTCGCCTGGTCAACTCCTACGGGCCGACCGAGTCGACCGTGATCGTCACAGCCGGAGCAGTGCAGCCCGGGAGTGGCCCGGTGGTGCCGATGGGTGCACCGCTCGCCAACACCAGGGTGTATGTGCTCGACGACGGTCTCGCGCCGGTACCGGTCGGGGTCGTGGGCGAGCTGTACATCGCGGGCCCGCAGGTGGCCCTTGGTTACGTCGGGCGGGGCGCCCTCACTGCTGAGAGGTTTGTCGCGTGTCCGTTCGGATCGGCCGGCCAGAGGATGTACCGGTCGGGCGACCGGGCGCGGTGGACGCCGGACGGGCAGCTCGTGTTTTCCGGGCGGGCCGACGATCAGGTGAAGATCCGTGGTTTCCGCGTCGAGCCGGGTGAGGTGCAAGCCGTTGTCGCCGAGCACCCGCAGGTCGGTGACGCCGTAGTGACCGCCCGCGAGGACGTTCCGGGTGACCAGCGCCTGGTCGCCTACGTGGTCCCCGTCGACGGCCACCGTCACGGTCAACTGGCGGAGGAGGTACGTCAGTTCGTTGCCGCTCGGCTGCCGGAGTACATGGTGCCCTCGGCCGTGGTCACCCTCGATGCGCTGCCGCTCACGGTGAACAGGAAGCTGGACCGCAAGGCCCTGCCCGCCCCGGAGTACACCACCGGTTCCGGCCGCGGCCCGGTGACGGTCCGCGAGGAGATCCTCTGCGCTGCGTTCGCCGAGGTCCTGGGCGTGGACAGCGTCGGTGTCGACGACAGCTTCTTCGCGCTGGGCGGCCATTCCCTCCTCGCGATCAGGTTGGTTGAGATTCTGCGCGCACGGGGCGTCTCCGTCGCGGTGCGGGCGCTGTTCCAGACGCCGACCGTGGCCAGGCTCGCGGCCGCTTTTGGCGCGGAGAGCGTGATCGTGCCGCCGAACGGTATTCCGGAGGGCGCGCAGGCGATCACGCCGGAGATGCTGCCCCTGGTCGACCTGACGGTGGATGAGGTCGAGCGGATTGTCGCGACCGTGGACGGTGGCGCGGCGAACGTCGCCGACGTGTATCCGCTGGCTCCCCTGCAGGAGGGGCTGCTCTTCCACCACCTCCTCGCCGACGGCGGCGAGGACGCCTACGTCAGGCCGACGGTGCTGGAGTTCGACACCCGTGAACGGCTCGAAGCTTTCACGGACGCGCTTCAGCAGGTCACGGACCGGCACGACATCCTGCGTACCGCCATCCTCTGGGAAGGTCTGCGCGAGCCGGCGCAGGTGGTCTGGCGGCATGCCCAACTCGCTGTGGAGGAGATCGCACTCGACCCGCACGGTGTTGAGCCGGTGGAACAGCTCCTTCATGCCGGCGGCCTGTCGATGGATCTGGGCCGTGCGCCGCTGCTCGGTCTGTACGCGGCGGCTGTCGCGGAAGGTCGTTGGCTGCTGCTGATCCGCGTGCACCACATGATTCAGGACCACACGGGCCTCGAACTCCTGCTGGGCGAGGTGGAGGCGTTCCTCGCCGGTCGGGGCGGCGAACTGCCGGAGCCCTTGCCCTTCCGTGACTTCGTCGCGCAAGCGCGCAGCGGGGTGGAGCGAGCTGAGCACGAGCGGTACTTTGCGGAGCTGCTGGGCGACGTGGACGAACCCACTGCGCCCTACGGCCTGGTCGATGCGTACGGCGACGGCGCGGACTCGGTGCAGGCACGGAGGGACTTCGCGGCCGACGTTGAGGCACGGCTGCGCGAGGTGGCGCGACAGCTCGGTGTGAGCCCGGCCACGGTGTTGCATGTGGCGTGGGCGCGGGTCCTCGACGCGGTCAGCGGCCGGGACGATGTGGTCTTTGGCACCGTCCTGTTCGGGCGGATGAACTCCGGAGCCGGTGCGGACCGGGTGCCCGGTCCTTTCATGAACACACTGCCGGTGCGGGCACGCCTGGACATTGGTGCGGGAGTCCTCGCGTCAGTGCGGGGGATGCGTGGTCAGCTCGCGGGGCTGCTCGAGCACGAGCATGCGTCGTTGGCTCTGGCGCAGCAGGCCAGCAGTGTGCCGGGGGACACCCCTCTGTTCACCTCGGTGCTCAACTACCGTCACAACACGGGATCCGGTCGGGGTGTGGCCGAGGTCAACCAGGGCATCGAGTTGGTGTTCTCTCGCGAACGCACGAACTATCCGCTGACCGTGATCTTCGATGACTTCGGTGATGAGCTGCGGCTGACGGTGGATGCGGTCGCTCCGATCGACGCGGACGCCGTGGCGGCGATGGTGAGCACGGCCACCACCAACCTCGTGGCCGCGCTGGAAGAGGCGTTGGACGGCGGCCCCGACGCTCCTCTGAGCGGCATCCGCGTGCTCGACGACACCCAGCGCCACCAGGTGCTCACCGAGTGGAACGAGACCGGGGCCGAGGTGTCGCCGGAGACGATTCCGCGCCTGTTCGAGGCGCGGACGGCCCGTACTCCGGACGCGGTGGCGGTCGTTGCCGACGGTGTCGAAGTGTCGTACGGCGAGCTGGATGCGCGGGCGAACCGCCTGGCGCGGCTGCTGGTGGGTGAGGGAGTGGGTCCCGAGTCCGTGGTGGGGGTGTGCCTGGAACGTGGCGTCGACCTGATCGTGGCGCTGCTGGGTGCACTGAAGGCGGGGGCTGCGTATCTGCCGCTGGACCCGGAGTACCCGGCCGACCGGATCGCGTACATGTGCGCCGACGCGGCACCGGTGGCGGTCATCGCCACGCAGGCCACCGCCGCCGTACTGCCGCAGGAGTCGGCTGCCACGGTCGTACTTCTCGACTCGCCCGAGGTGGCCGGGGCGCTGGACGCCCTGCCGTCGGACGAACTCGACGACGCCGAGCGGCGGGCTCCGCTGAAGGTGGAGCACTCCGCCTACGTGATCTACACGTCCGGGTCCACGGGCCGCCCCAAGGGCGTCTTGGTTTCCCACGCGGGCGTGGCAAGCCTGGTGGCCGGCCACATCCGGTACCTCGGCGTGGGCTCGGGGCACCGTGTGGGGCAGTTCGCATCGGCAAGCTTCGACACCTTCGGCTGGGAGTGGTTCATGGCGCTCCTGTCCGGGGCCGCTCTCGTGGTGGTCCCGCAGGAACGGCGCCTGGGCACGGCGCTGCCCGAGTTCCTCACTGCCCAGCGCGTGACGCACGTGACGCTGCCGCCGGCCGTCCTGGCCACCCTCGACGAGAAGTCGATCGGCACGGACATCGTGCTCGTCGTGGCGGGCGAGGCCTGCCCTCCTGAGGTGATGGCGCGCTGGGCGCGTGGCCGCGTGATGTTCAACTCCTACGGCCCGACCGAGACCACAGTGGACGCCACCCTGTGGCGCTGTCACCCCGCGGCTGCCGAGGTGGCCATCGGATCTCCTGTGATCAACACCCAGGTGTACGTGCTCGACGAGCACCTGGCCCCCACCCCGCCCGGTGTCACCGGCGAGATGTACGTGTCCGGTGCCGGGCTGGCCCGCGGCTATCTCGGGCGCCCGGGGCTGACCGCGGAACGGTTCGTGGCGAACCCGTTCGGCCCGACGGGGTCCCGCCTGTACCGCACCGGCGACCGGGCCCGCTGGACCCGCGAAGGCCACTTGGTCTTCGCCGGCCGCTCCGACGACCAGGTGAAGATCCGGGGCTTCCGGATCGAACTCGGGGAGATCGAGAGCGTGCTGGCCGAACACCCCTCGGTGGCCCAGGCCACGGTGATCGTCCGTGAGGACGCCCCGGACGACAGGCGTCTGGTGGCCTACGTCGTGCCCGCCGGAGGCGCCGCGACGGCCCAGCTGCCCGTGGCGCTCCACGGCCTCGCGGCCGAGCACCTGCCGGCGTACATGGTTCCCGCGGCGGTCGTCGTCCTGGACGAACTGCCGCTCACGGTGAACAAGAAGCTGGACCGCAAGGCCCTGCCTGCTCCGGAGCTCGCCGCCGCAACAACGGCCGGGCGTGCCCCTGCCGACGCGCGCGAAGAGATCCTTTGCGCCGTGTTCGCACAGGTGCTCGGCGTGGACAGCGTCGGTGTCGACGACGACTTCTTTGCCCTCGGCGGGCACTCCCTGCTCGCAGTGCGACTGGCCAGCCGGGTGCGCTCGGTGCTCGGGGTCGACCTTGAGATCCGGGAACTGTTCGACGCACCCACCGCGGCCGGGCTCTCCGCCCGGCTCGCCGGCGGGAGCACCACCCGGGCCGCCCTGACGGCGCAGGAGCGTCCGGAGCTCCTTCCGCTGTCGTACGCGCAGCGCCGCCTGTGGTTCATCAGCCAGCTGGAAGGCCCGAGCCCCACGTACAACATTCCGGTGGCGCTGCGCCTGAGAGGCCGACTGAATCGGGTGGCACTGAACGTGGCGCTGCGCGATGTGATGGCCCGTCATGAGGTGCTGCGCACGGTGATGGCCACCACCGACGGCGGGGAGCCGTACCAGCGCGTCCTGGACCCGGTGGAGCTGGGCTGGGAACTGCTCGTCGATGACGTTACGTCGGCGGACGTGGATGCTGTGGTGGCCGAGGCGGCGGGGTATGCGTTTGACCTGGCGGTCGAGGTGCCGATCCGTGCTCAGCTGCTCGCCGTGGGTCCGG
>NZ_JBEXQA010000075.1:0-6929 GCF_040612395.1 Streptomyces sp. NPDC006430 | reverse complement strand
TCCACCCCGCCACGCGCCTGCACAACGAAGTCACGGAACGGCAACGCCTCCGGCAGCTCCGCGCCCCGCCCCGCAACGAACTCCTCCACCTCACCGAGGATCACCTCCATCGCGGTGTGGTCCTGAATCATGTGGTGCATGCGCAGCAGTGCCAGCCACCGGCCGTCCGGCGCAGCAGCTGTGTGCATCCGAATCAGCGGGGCCCGGTCCAGGTTCATGGAGAGGCCGACCTGGGCGACCAACTCGCCTACCGGGTCCGTGCTCAGGGGGTCGAGTTCAACTCCTTCGACGAGGAGTCGGGCGTGCCGCCACACCACCTGTACCGGCTCGTACAGGCCGTTCCACACGATCCCGGTTCGGTAGATGTCATGCCGGTCCACGACCCGCTGCAACGCATCGACAAACGCATCCAGCCGTACCCGCGAGTCGAACTCCACGACCATCGGCGTCACATACGCGTCCTCACCACCATCCGCGAGCAGGTGGTGGAAGAGGAGACCTTCCTGCAACGGTGCCAGCGGATAGATGTCGGCGACGTTGGCCGCGCCACCGTCCACGGTCGCAACGATCCGCTCGATCTCCTCGGCGGTCAGGTCGACCAACGGGAGCATGTCGGGCGTGATCGCCCGCGCGCCCTCCGGAATGGCATTCGGCGGAACGACAACGCTCTCCGCGCCGGACGCCTCAGCCGCAATACCGGCCACCGTCGGAGTCTGGAACAACGTCCGCACCGACACCGATATCCCTCGACTACGCAGGACCTCCACCAGCCGGATCGCAAGGAGGGAGTGACCGCCCAGAGCGAAGAAGCTGTCGTCGACGCCGACGCTGTCCACGCCGAGGACCTCGGCGAACACGGCGCACAGGATCTCCTCGCGGACCGTGGAGGGACCACGGCCGGAACCGGTGGTGTACTCCGGTCCCGGCAGGGCCTTACGGTCCAGCTTCCCGTTCACCGTCAACGGCAGCACGTCCAGGACCACGACCGCCGACGGCACCATGTACTCCGGCAGCCGACCGGCCACGAACTGAGCAAGTTCCAACGGCAGTTCGCCATCGCGGCCCTCGCCGGCGGGGACCACGTAGGCGACCAGACGCTTGTCACCCGCAACGTCCTCACGGGCGATCACCGCCACCTGAGCCACCGACGCATGCGCGGCGACAACAGCCTGGACCTCACCCGGCTCGATACGGAACCCGCGGATCTTGACCTGCTCATCCGCCCGGCCCAGATACTCCAACTGGCCCTCGAAACTCCAGCGCACCAGGTCGCCGGTGCGATAGAGCCGCTGACCGGCCGTACCGAACGGGCTGGCCACGAAACGCTCCGCCGTCAGACCAGCCCGGCCCACATAACCACGCGCCAGACCCGCACCCGCCACATACAGCTCACCAACCACACCCGGCGCCACCGGACACAGCCACCGGTCAAGCACGTACACACGGGTGTTGGGAATCGGTGAGCCGATGTACGGCACGTCACCGGCCGCCAGCGGCTGCGACATCGACACACACACCGTCGCCTCGGTCGGACCGTAGGCGTTCACCAGCCGCCGGCCGGCCCCCCACGCAGCCACCAGCTCCGAAGCCAGCGCCTCACCCGCCGACACCACCGCCGACAGCGACGGCACGTCCCGCGGATCCACCACGCCCAGCACGGCGGGCGGCAACGTCGCATGCGTCACCCCGTGCCGCGCGACCAACTCGACCAGACCGGCCCCCGGCACCAGCGCCTCCGCCGGCGCCACCACCAGCCGAGCCCCTGCACACAACGCCACCCAGATCTCTGCAGAGGCAGCATCGAACCCAACCGACGCGAACTGCAGCACCCGGCTCGCACCATCCACCGCGAACCGCTCCGCCTGCGCTCCCACCAGCGACCCGATACCGACGTGCGTGACCACCACGCCCTTGGGCCGACCCGTCGACCCCGACGTGTAAATCACCCACGCCGGATGCGCCGCCAGCAGCACTCCGCCACGGTCCGCATCCGACAACGGCGTGTCGACCAGGGCCTCCAACTCGCCGTACACAGCGGGCGCGTCCAGCGTAATTCGAGCCACACCCTGCGGCAGCGCACCCTGCGACGCCTCAGAGGTCATCACGCACAGCGCACCGGCATCCACGAGCATGAACTCCACCCGCTCGGCGGGATAGGCCGGGTCGATGGGCAGATACGCAGCCCCCGCCTTCGTCACCGCCAGCAGTGCCACCACCAGATCGATGCCGCGCTCCAGGCACACGCCCACCACGGACTCCGGACCCACGCCCCGGCCGACCAGCAGCCGCGCCAGACGATTCGCACGCGCATCCAACTCCGCATACGACACCTCAAAGCCGTCGGCCACAACCGCAACAGCATCCGGCGTCCGCGCCACCTGCGCCTCGAACAACTCCGGAATCGTCCCCGCCGGCACCTCAGCCGCTGTCCCGCTCCACTCCGCCAACAGCCGACGGCGCTCAACCTCACCCAGCACATCAACACCACTGAGCAGCCGGTCCGGATCGTTGGCGACCGTCTCAAGGACGAGGGCAAGACGCCCTGCGAGCCGTTCGACGGTGGCGGGCTCGAAGAGGTCCGCGGCTGCAATCAGCACACCGCGCAGCCCCGCCGGGGCGCCCTGTGCGTCGAAGGTCTCACCCACGCTCACGTCCAGGTCGAACTTCGCCACCGTGGTGCCTTGGGCGTCTGCCTCCGCGGCTCCTTCGGTGCGCATGCCGGACAGGTCCAGGACCGCCTCGGCGTTGTTCTGCACCGCGAGGGTCACCTGGAACAGCGGGTGCCGGGCCAGCGAGCGGGTCGGGGCGAGTTCCTCGACCAGGCGCTCGAACGGCACGTCCTGGTGGGCGAACGCGGACAGGCTGGACTCCCGTACCCGGGAAAGGAGCTCGCGGAACGTGGGGCTCCCCGTCAGGTCCGTGCGCAGCACCAGCGTGTTGACGAAGAAGCCGACCAGGTCGTCGAGGGCTTCGTCGGTGCGTCCAGCGTTCACCGAGCCGATGGGGATGTCGGTACCTGCGCCCAGGTTCGACAGGAGTACCGCAAGCGCGGCCTGAAGTGCCATGGCCACCGTCACGCCCTCGGCGCGGGTTACCTCCGCCAAGCGGGCGTGGACCTCCGCCGGAATCTCCAGTGGCACGAGGTGCCCCTGGTAACTGGCGACCGCGGGGCGCTGGTGGTCGAAGGGCAACTCCAGCTCCTCCGGTGCACCGGCAAGGGCCTTGCGCCAGTAGGCGACCTGGCGGGAGATCCGGCTCTCCGGGTCCTGGTCGTCGCCGAGGAGTTCGCGCTGCCACAGCGCGTAGTCCGCGTACTGCACCGGCAGCGGCTCCCACTCCGGAGCCCGACCCGCACAACGCGCCTCGTACGCCACCGACACATCCCGCGCCAGGGGCCGGGTCGACCAGCCGTCGCCGGCAATGTGGTGGATGGTCACCACGACCACGTGCTCCTCGGATCCGGCCGAGAACAGCCAAGCACGGAAAGGCACTTCGGCCGAGAGGTCGAATGCATACCGCGTGGCACCGTCGATCGCCTCGGCCAGCCCTACCTCCGGCACCTCGGCCACGTGCAGGGCCCACTCCAGGTCCTCGAGGTCGAGGATGCGCTGGTAGGGCTCGCCGTCTGCGGTCGCGAAGACCGTTCGCAGCACCTCGTGGCGACCGATCACGTCCCGCAGGGCGGCGTTCAGCGCGGCGGCGTCCACCACGCCGTTGAGGCGCACGGTAATCGGGATGTTGTAGGTGGGGCTCGGCCCCTCCAGCTCGCCGATGAACCACAGGCGGCGCTGCGCGAACGACAGCGGCACCCGCTCCGGACGCTCCTGCGCCATCAGCGCTGTCCGGGCCCCGTCGGCCTCGTCGATGCAGGCCGCAAGTCCGGCCACCGTCGGCGCCTCGAACAGGACTCGGATCTCCAGTTCCACGCCGAGCACTACCCTGATGCGGCTGACGAGGCGCACGGCGAGCAGGGAATGACCGCCCAAGTCGAAGAAGTCGTCGTCGACCCCCACCCGGTCCAGGCCGAGGACTTCGGCGAACGCGGCGCAGAGGATCTCCTCACGGGCGTTGGCAGGCCCGCGGCCCACACGCGCCGCAGCGCCGTCCGGGGCGGGCAGGGCCTTGCGGTCCAGCTTGCCGTTGCCTGTCAGCGGCAGCCCGTCGAGGACCACCACTGCCGAGGGCACCATGTGCTCCGGCAGGCGCTGCGCGGCGAACTTGCGGATCGTCGCGGGCAGGCCCGGGTCCTGTGCGGTCTCCGGATCATCGGCCACGACGTAAGCGACGAGACGCCGGTCGCCGGGGACGTCCTCGCGGGCGATCACCACTGCCTGACCCACCAACGGGTGCGCAGCCAGAGCCGACTGGACCTCACCGGGCTCGATGCGGAAACCGCGGATCTTCACCTGCTCGTCGGTGCGGCCCAGGAACACCACCTGGCCGTCACCTGTCCACCGCGCACGGTCACCGGTGCGGTACATCCGCTCGCCGGCCGTGCCGAACGGGCATGCGACGAACCGCTCCGCGGTCAGACCGGGGCGGCGCACATAGCCGCGCGCGAGCTGGGTGCCCGCGATGTACAGCTCGCCGACGACGCCCGGCGCGACCGGGCGCAGCGCGGCGTCGAGCACGTACAGGCGGGTGTTGCCGACCGGTGCTCCGACCGGCACCACTCCGTCGGCCACCCGCTCCGCGGTCAGGTGCCTGGTGGCGACGCCGATCGTGGTCTCGGTAGGGCCGTAGTGGTTGAACACGGCACGCTCGCCCGCGACCGACACCAGTTCTCGCACCCAGGCGGGAGAGGCCGCTTCACCGCCGAGGACCAGGGACTTGGCGGGCAGCACCGCGCTCAGGTCCCCGGCCGCGCCGAGGGCCGCGAGGTGGGACGGGACCGCCTTGAGGTGGTCGATGCGGTGCTCGGCCAGGTACCGGCTGACAGCCGCCGGGTCGGTGACCGCGCCCTCGTCCAGGACGTGCAGTTCACCACCAGTGGTCAGGCTGGCGAACACCACGGTGTTGCCGAGGTCGGTGGCCTGCGCCTGGAGCAGGGCATACCTGTCCCCCGGGGCACCGAATCCGACCCCGGCCGGCACGGTGGCGACGTAGTTTGCCAGGGAACCGTGCGTGATCGCGACACCCTTGGGGCGACCCGTCGACCCCGAGGTATAGATCACGTACGCGAGCCCGTCCGCCACCACATCCGTCTGCCGCGCTATGGCGGCGCACGCGCCGATCGCGCCGGCGACCTCAGGAGCGTCCAAAGCGAGCACGGACGGTGCCTGGGCCGCGGGGCCATCCAGCAGGGCACAGGTGGTCAGGAGCGTCACGGCCCCGCTGTCCGCCTGCATGAACGCCACGCGCTCGGCGGGTTGCCCCGGGTCCACGGGAAGGTAGCCGGCACCGGCCTTCCACACCGCCAGGATCGCGGCGATGGTCTCCACGCCACGCGGCAGACACAGACCCACCACCGACTCCGCACCAACACCCTGACCCACCAGGTAATGCGCAAGGCGATTGGCGCGTGCGTCCAAATCCGCGTACGACACCTCCGTACCGTCGGCCACGACCGCCACCGCATCCGGCGTCCGTGCCACCTGGGCCTCGAACAACCCCGCCACAGTGACCGCAACCGCCTCGGAGTCGGTGTCGTTCCACTCCACCAGGACCCGCTGGCGCTCCCCCTCGTCGAGGACATCCACGGCACTCAGCCGCATGCGCGGATCGCCGACCACAGCATCAAGGACGCGCGCGAAGCGCGTAGCGAGCTGTTTGGCGGTGCCGATCTCGAACAGGTCAGTTGCAGCGGTCAGCCCACCACGCAGCCCCGCGGGGGCACCTTGCGCGTCGAAGGTCTCCTCGACGCTCAGGGACAGATCGAACTTCGCAGCCGAAGCTCCGGCTTTGAGTTCCTCATCCACCTCGGTGACCCGGACACCCGGCAGGTCAAGGGCGACCCCGGCGTTGTTCTGCAGGGTC
This sequence comes from Streptomyces sp. NPDC006430, assembly GCF_040612395.1. Classification (NCBI taxonomy): domain Bacteria; kingdom Bacillati; phylum Actinomycetota; class Actinomycetes; order Kitasatosporales; family Streptomycetaceae; genus Streptomyces; species Streptomyces sp. NPDC006430. Next base: position 953 of record NZ_JBEXQA010000075.1, on the reverse strand, counting down.
AGCATCACCTGGAACAGGGGGTGGATTGCAAGTGAGCGGGGCGGTGCCAGCTCCTCCACCAGTCGCTCGAAGGGCACGTCCTGGTGGGCGAACCCGGACAGGCCCGTCTCCCGCACACGGCCGAGGACTTCGGTGAACGTTGGGTCGCCGGACAGGTCGGTGCGCAGCACGAGGGTGTTGACGAAGAAGCCGACCAGGTCATTGAGGGCCACATCGGTACGCCCGGCATTCGCCGACCCGATCGGGATGTCAGTGCCCGCACCCAACCGGCACAGCAGCACCGCGAGAGCAGCCTGCAGCACCATGAACGGCGTCACGCCCTCGACGCGGGCCAGCTCCGCCAGACGCGCATGCACCTCCGCTGGGATCTCCAGCGGCACCCGGTGCCCCTGGTACCCGGCGATCGCGGGACGCGGGTGGTCGAAGGGAAGCCTTAGCTCCTCCGGCGCCCCGGCCAACGCGGCCCGCCAATAGGCAACTTGGCGGGAAAGCACGCTGTCCGGGTCGTTCTCGTCGCCGAGGAGTTCGCGCTGCCACAGCGCGTAGTCGGCGTACTGCACCGGCAGCGGCTCCCACTCCGGAGCCCGACCCGCACAACGCGCCTCGTAGGCAGCAGCGAGGTCACGGGCGAGTGGCCCGGACGACCAGCCGTCACTTGCGATGTGGTGTACCACCACGAGGAGGACGTGCTCGTCGACCCCGGTCGTGAACAGCCAAGCACGGACCGGGACTTCGGACGACAGGTCGAAGGACTGCGATGCAGCCCCGACGACCGCCTCAGTGAGGCCGCCGGTTGGCCCGTCTGCGGTGGACAGGTCGACGGCCTGGAGCTGCCACGCAACGTCCGGAAGGTCGAGAACCCGCTGGTACGGCTCGCCATCGGCCATCCCGAACACCGTGCGCAGCACCTCGTGACGGCCAATCACATCCCGCAGCGCGGCATCGAGCGCCCG
>NZ_JBEXQA010000074.1:0-7335 GCF_040612395.1 Streptomyces sp. NPDC006430 | reverse complement strand
GCGGCTGACGCGGATCGACCCGCGTCAGCCGCTTCCGGCTGCCCTGCCGCTCACGCCTGCCGGCGTGCCGAACGCAGCCAGCTGCGCGCCCCCGCGTACCCGGCCGTGGCCACGGCGACGGCCGCCATCGTCAGCAGCCAGTTGCGCAGGTAGTCCAGCGGCAGCACCGTCGGGTTGGCCGGGTGGCCGGGCCGCAGCAGCGCGGGCAGGGCGATCGCGGTCAGGGAGCCGGCGACGATGAGGGCGGCGCGCGGTACCCCGCGCAGGTGCAGGCCGGCGGCGGCGGTGAGCGCGGCGACCGCGATCACGAGGGGCGCGATCAGCCCGTCGTGGAGGACGACCGCGCCCGCGAGCCAGAGCGCGATCCGCCAGGGCGAGGGCTGCTGGAGCAGCAGGGCGCCGCCCCAGGCCATCAGGGCCAGCCCGAGGCCCCCCAGGACGTACCGGTACGTCATCACGCCACCTCCAGTCGGCCGACCCACTTGGTCTGGAGCACGCCGGGCCGGTTAGGGGCGATGATCCGCGCCGGGTATCCGTGGTCCAGGGAGAGCACCTCGCCGTTCAGCCGCAGCGCGAGCAGGGTGAGCGGGTCCTGGGCGTACTCGCGGCCCATCTCCATCACCCGGTACGCGCCCGCCGCCTCCAACGAGACCACCCGGGCCCGTGCGCCCGGGCCGCCTCCCGCCCGGTCGAGGAGGTCCCGCACCCGCACCCCCGACCATCGGGCGGACTTACTCCATCCTTCGACGCACGCGAGGGGCAAGGTCACCTCGTACTGCGGCATCGCGCGCAGTTCGTCCAGTGTGAGGGTGTACGGGCGTGGGCCGGTGACGGTCAGCCGCCAGTCCCGTACGGAGGCCTCGGTGACCTTGGCGGCGGAGGCCGTCCGGTTCACCGGGAGGCCCTGCGGTCCGACGGCGGGATCGCGCGGGGCGAACAGGTCGAACCGCGCGAGCGCGGTCACGGACTGCCCGACGGTCGTCAGCGTCACGGCCCCCACGCCCGCCGCGACGGCGGTCAGCAGCGCCCGCCGATCGGGGCCGTCGGCCTCGGGGAGGGCGAGGGTACCCGGCGAGCGACGGGTCCAATGGGCGTGGATCTGCGGCCACTTCACGGCGAGGTGCAGCAGGAGCGATCCCAGCAGCAGCCAGGACAGCGCGAAGTGCACGGGCACGAAGGAGAACGGCCAGGGATACCACTGGAAGGTGTTCAGCAGCCCGCTGAACAGCTCGAACACGCCCGCGGCCACCAGCACCGCCACCGATGCCCGTTCGAGCGCGTGCCGCACCGACCGTACGGGCGGCCAGGCGAACAGCCGTGGGTACACGGCCCACAGCTTCGCCAGCAACAGCGGGACCGCCGCGGTCCCGCAGGCCACGTGGAGCCCCTGCGTGAGGTGGTAACCCCAATACGGGCGCGGCGGCAACCGGTCGGCGAGCCAGTGCGGCGGGTGCTGGAGGTAGTGACTGAGCACGCCGGTGACGAAGCAGACGACGACGGCGAGACCGAGCCAGCGACCGATCGCAGTGGCGGTACGGGCGTCGTGCAGCCGCGCCTTGAACGTGACGGGCGGATCGTGAGGGATGGGGAAGCGCATGGATCCATGACACCCCCGAGACGGTGCTCGCAGCCGGTTCGGACACCTTACGAAACGCGGACGTGCGGGGCGGCCGGGCCCCGTGCGTGCCGGTCGCCTGGAACGCTGCGGACGTGAAACTGCGCACCGCCCTCACCGTCCCGGCCCTCTCCACCCTCTCCTCGCTCTCCGCCGTCGCCGCTCTCGCCACCGTCCTCGTCCGCACCATCCGCTACGACGGCTACTTCACCGACCCGGCCGGACTGTCGTGGCGGTACGCGGGCTGCTGGGCCCTGTTCGTCGTCGCCCTGTTCGTGCTGCACCGGGTCCCGGCGGCCCGCGTCGTGCCGGTGGTGCTGGCGGGGGCCGTAGCGGTGACGGCGACGGGGCTGGTGGCGCCGCCCCGGACCAGTACCGACTCGTACCGCTACGCCTGGGACGGGCGGGTCCAGTCCGCCGCCGTCTCCCCGTACGACCACGCTCCGCAGGACCCGGAACTGGCCCGGCTGCGCGACCCCTGGCTCTTCCCCACGGGTGCGGCCTGCACGGGCCCGGACCGGGCCCGCGTCCCCCACACCGGAAACACCCCCCACTGCACCCGCATCAACCGGCCCGCCGTGCACACCATTTACCCGCCGGTGGCAGAGGCGTACTTCCTGGCCGTCGACCGGCTCTCCCCCGACGGCGCCCGGCACAAGCCGCTCCAGATCGGCGCGGGGCTGCTGTCGCTCGGCGTGACCGGCGCGCTGCTGCTGATCCTGCGCCGCCGGGGTAGCGACCTACGCAGGGCCGCGTACTGGGCGTGGTGCCCTGCCGTGCCCGTCGAGGCAGTGAACAACGCCCACATCGACGTCCTGGGGGTGCTGCTCGCCGTGGCCGGTCTCGGGCTCGTGGCCCTCCCGGGCCCGGGCCGCCGGCGAGCGGGCGGAGGGCTGCTCCTCGGCGCTGCCGTCGCCACGAAGCTGATGCCGGCGATCGTCCTGCCCGGCGCGTTGGCCGGCGTACGCCGGGTCCGGGACGCAGCCGCCGTGCTGCTGCCCGCCGCCGCCTTCACCGCGCTCGCGTACCTGCCGTACGTCCTCTTCTCGCACGGCTCCGTCTTCGGCTACCTCGGCGGATACGTCGAGGAGGAGGGGTACGAGGACCCCGCGGCCGGCTCCCGCTACGCGCTGCTGCGCTTGGCCCTGCCCGCCGAGTGGGCACTGCCGGTGGTGCTCGCGGCGATGGCGGGGGTGTGCGGGTACGTATGGTGGCGCGGTGATCCCCGACGGCCCTGGAGCGGCGCGCTGTTGGTGACGGGCTGGGCGTTCCTCCTGCTCACGCCAGGCTATTCGTGGTACGCGCTGTTGCTCGTGGCCCTGGTGGCCCTGGACGGGCGCTGGGAGTGGTTGGGCGTGCCGGTCGCCGGCGCCGTCGTCTACGTCACGGGCCAGGTGTTCGCCTCGCGCGGGGCGGTCAGCGCCACGGCCTACGGCGTTGCGGCGGTCCTGGTCCTGGTGACCGCCGTCGTGCGCGGGCGGCGGAGCGCGAGGACTTGGGCGGGCCGGGAAGGCTCCGGCATCGCCCGACCCCGAAGTGTGGCGGTAGGTCCGCGGGACCACCGACCTCGCTGAGGAACTGGGCCGGATGGCGCCGCTGTTGCCGGGCGGCGGGCTGGACCGGATGATGCACCGGGCCCGCTCGCGGGCCGGTGAACCCTTCCGGTCACAGCACCGGGACGCGCCAGTCAGGGCTGGTCGTACCAGGAGAACGCGGCGATCCGCCACCCCTGCGAGGTGCGGACGAACTGGATGGTCTTTGTCCCGTTCCCCTCGAACGGTTCGCCGTCCAAGATCCCGGACTTGCGGTACTGGCCGAAGCGTGACGCGATGTCGCCCACTATCTCGGTCCGTTCGGAGGTCTCCCACTCGGAGAACTCGACCAGCCGACCATCGCTCAGCAGCTGCACGCGCGGTTCGACGAACTCATCCACCGTGTAGGCCGTGAAATCCGGGCCGGTCTTGACGATCACCCCGCCCGGGAGGACCAGCCTGCGGATCCGGGCCACGTCGGCGGCCTTGCCGCCGCGGTTGTCGAAGGCGCCGAAGAACTCGGCGGTCAACGCGTCAATCTCGACCTTGGACATGGCGCGACGGTAACACGCTCCGCACGTGCTTCCGCGGCTTGCCGCCAGGTGCACGAGTTCGAGGTGTACGGAGACCGGTTGAGCGGAACCCGCGCCCTCACGGCAGCGGGCAAGGCCCCGGACGATCCGGCGAGTTCCAGCACCTCCGGCACCCCGTTGATCACCTGGACGCCGCACGGCGGCCCCAACCAGCAGTGGCGGCTCGCCCTCAACACCGACGGCTCCTACACCTTGGTCAACGGCTCCTCGCAGCTGTGCGCGGACGTCTCGGGCGGCTCCACCACAGCCGGCGCCGCCGTCGTCCAGGCCACCTGCAGCGGAAGCGACAGCCAGCGCTGGCAGATCACCTGACCGGAGGCCGAAAGGAGGCTCCCGCGCACCTCGGACGTCTCCCGGCGAGCGCTCCTGCCACCTCGCCGGGGCCGTTCAGCGGTTCAGGCCCCGTCCCGCACGTGGGGAGAGCGGCTGGCCAGCCGGGCCGCCCGCCACTGGGGGGCGAGTACCGACCAGATCTCCTCATCGTGCCGCTTCCCGCGGTACAGGTAGCTCTCTCGCAGCACGCCGTCCTTGGCCATCCCGAGTCGCCGGGCCACCGAGATGCTGGGCTCGTTCCCGGCCGAAACCCACCATTCCACGCGGTGGATGCCCCGTTCCTCCACGGCCCAATCGATGATCACCCGCACGGCGCGGGTCACCAGCCCCTTGCCCACTGCCGCAGGCTCCAGCCAGCAGCCCGCCTCGGCGATGCCCTGCACCACGTCGAACCTACGGAAGAGGACCGCGCCGACCAGCGTGCCGTCGGCCCAGATGCCCCAGAGCCGCCCTGCGTCGGCCGCGGCCTTGTCCGCGTAGGCCTGGAGGAACGACCGGCTCGACTCCCGGTCCGTGACGACGTCCGGCAGCGCGTTGTACTGCCCGATGAACTCGCGCCCCCGGTCCACGTGGGCCAGGAACTCCTCGGCCCGCCACGGTTCGAGCGGGCGCAGCTCCGCGCCGTCGTCGCCCAGGGATATCGCGTACATCGTCACCCTCCACGTCCGCGTCGAGACCAGCGCGCAGTTCGGATGGATCTTCTCACGGGCGGCGTACGACGGCCGGTGAGCCCGCATCCCCGTGCGACGCTCGCCAGCCAGCAGGTCCTCGGCGTGGCGACACGGGCCGTCACCTACGGGTTACGGCTGGCCCACGGGAACCTCCCGCGTCACCCTGGACGCCCAGGCCTGCAGCTCGTCCGCGGCTTCGAGCGGACTGTCCGCAGACCCGGCCCATGCGATGTATCCGTCCGGGCGGACCAGGTACACCCCGCGCCCGTACACCTCGTAGGGGCCGATGTGTGCGGTACGCAGCCCCGGGAGGGCCGGCAGTCGGTCCGGCAGCGGGGTGTCGACCGCGAGCAGGGTGAAGTGGGGGCCGCGGTAGAGGTCGAAGAGCCGTATTCCGTCGCGGATTCCGTCGGGAGCCCGGTCTCCCGCAGTGAGGTCGCACTCGGATAGTCCGGTGCGCGTCTCCCGAGTGAGCGAGGACTCCCGGTGATCGAGACCGAGTTGGCGCGTGGCGGCGCCGCGCCGCTCCTGGCCGCGGTGGATGCGGGTGGACAGGCCTAGCATCGCGGCGGCATTGGGCAGCCGCTCCTCCTCGTAGGTGTCCAGTAGTGCCTCCGGGGCTCCCTCGCGCAGTATGGCGGCGAGCTTCCAACCCAGGTTGTAGGCGTCCTGGATGCTGGTGTTGAGCCCCTGGCCGCCCGCAGGCGAGTGGATGTGGGCGGCATCTCCCGCAAGGAAGACCCTGCCGTCACGGAACCGGTCGGCGAGAGCGGCGTTCACGGTGAAGTCGGATGCCCAGCGGACCTCGGTCACCTCCTCTGCGGGTATGTGCGTGAGCGCCGCGACCAGGGTGCGCACGCCCTCCTCGGTGACCTCGCCACCGGCCGCCGTCGACTGGGCGACGAACTGGAACTCCTGCGCGTGCGGCAACGGGCACAGGGCCGCGAAGCCCGTGCCGCCGGCGACGGGCGGGAAGATGTGCCAGTTCTCCCGGTCGAGCGTCGGGATGACGACGTCGGCCACCAGCATCGGGACGGGGTCCACCTGCTCACCGGTCATCTTGATGCCGGTGAGCCGGCGGACCGTGGAACGGCCGCCGTCGGCCGCAACCACGTACCGGGCGCGAACGGTCACCGCACTCCCGCCTTCCGCCGACGCCACGGTGGCCGTGACGGACTCGGTGTCCTGAGTGAGGTCGGTCAGTTCGACGCCGAACACGACGTCACCGCCCAGTTCGCGGAGCCGGTCGAGCAGGATTTTCTGGGTGCGCCACTGGGGCAGCAGCCAGGGCCCCGGATAGGGCGCATCCTCGGTCGCCTCCGCCTCGTCGAACATGCGGTACTCGCCCGTGCGGCTGCCGCTCTGCCATGTCATGCCGATCGGTGCCGGGCCGCCCCAGCGCATGACCTTGTCCAGGACCCCGAGGTCGTCGAGGACCTCAAGGGTCCGGGGCTGGATGCCCTTGCCCCGAGAGCCGGGAAACAGCTCCGGTGACCGCTCCACGACCAGTGCGCGCACTCCGCGCCGGGCGAGGTCACAGGCCAGGGCCAGACCAGTGGGACCTGCTCCCACGATCAGGACATCGCTCCGTTCGCTCCCCAGAGCCGCGATCCCTGCGTTGCCGTTGTGCACGTGCTGCGTCATCGATCTCCCCCTTCGTCCTCGTCCACGCCCGATACGGGCATGGACGACAAGACCTCCCCTTAACAACGTTAAGGAACTTCATAACGCCAGGATGCCCTTAACGTTGTTAAGCTGTCAACCCGTGAGTGCGCAGCTCCCGGAGACAGGCAGACGATGAACACCAAGCCGCAGCACACACCGCCGCGCGTCCCGCCCCTCAGCCGCTCGACCGTCGCCGAAACCGCTCTGCGGCTGCTCAACGAAGGCGGGCTCGACAAACTCACCCTCCGCGCCATCGCGCAGGAACTGGATGTAAAAGCGCCCGCGCTGTACTGGCACTTCAAGAACAAACAAGAACTGATCGACGAGATGGCCACGGAGATGTTCCGGCGGATGGCCACGCCCCCTCAGGAGCGGGACGAGCGGGAACGGGGGCCGGAGGAACCCGGGGCCGACGGCTCCGCGTCCGCCTGGCGCGATCGAGTGTTGACCGCCAACCGCGGCCTGCGCCGGGCCCTGCTCGCCTACCGCGACGGAGCCCGCGTGTTCACCGGGTCGCGCTTCACCGGAACCGACCACGCCGAACAGTCCGAGGCGTACCTGCGGGACCTGCTGGCCGCCGGGTTCGAACTGCCCCAAGCGGTGAGGGCCATGACGACCGCCTTCTCGTACACGCTCGGCTTCGTGATCGAGGAACAGGGCGTCCACCCCGCCCCGGGCGAGCGCCGCGAGGGCTACGACGTGACGGAGCGCGGCGAACGCCTGGCCGACTACCCGCTGTCCGCAGCCGCCGGCAGCCACCTCTTCCAGGATTACGACGCACACTTCGAAGAGGGCCTGCACATCGTCGTCGAGGGCATCGCCGCCCGGTACGGCATCCACTGATCACGCCGGCGGCGATCACACGTACGACCCGGCCACCTCGCAGAACGGGCCCGCGCGATCGTACGGCCGGGGCGCACCCGGCC
>NZ_JBEXQA010000073.1:0-7456 GCF_040612395.1 Streptomyces sp. NPDC006430 | reverse complement strand
TCCGCCATCCGACTCGCGCACCGAACCCAGATCAGCCGAATCATCCGCGCTCACACGGGACAGCCCCGGCCGCCCCAGGCGGTAGTCCACCGCCGACGCCGCATCAGGCCCGGCCTCAACCCGCCGCTCCGCCGACCGCTGAAGGACCCACGCCTCCGCATCGAACGACTCACCCCGCTCCAGCCGCCGCAGCAACTCCAACCGCAACGCCTCATACTCAGCCCTGAACCGCCCCACGCGCTCAGGCCCCGGTCCCGTTTTTTTGCGCACATGTCGAGTCACTGACGCTCGATGGACTACTCCTCCGGTCACCGCGGCCACTGCGGGACCCGTACCCAGGACGGCATGCAGCTTCTGCACAAGCACCGGGGGGGAAGCAGCAGCCCCAGACGGCCACCCATCCACGTTCAACGCCTCGAGTTCACCCACGGACAACTCGGCCATGAAACTTTCGACCACCTCCCGCTCCGCCACCCGCCCACTAACCCACCCCTCCGTATCGAACGACTCACCCAGCTCCCGCAGCCGCAGCAACTCCAGCCGCAACGCCTCATACTCAGCCCTGAACCGCCCCAATATCTCAGCGCCCGGTCCACGACTTCCTTTTCGGTAGCGATACGCTGCCCTTCTCTTAACCCCGATCACCCTGGCTACTACCCCGTCCGTACCCAGGACATCACAAATCTTTTGCACAAGCTCCGGGGTGGTAGCGGCATCCGCAGATGGCCACTCTTCCACGTTCAACGCCTCGAGTTCACCCACGGACAACTCGGCCATGAAACTTTCGACCGTCTCCCGCTCCGCCACCCGCCCACTAACCCACCCCTCCGTATCGAACGACTCACCCCGCTCCCGCAGCCGCAGCAACTCCAGCCGCAACGCCTCGTACTCAGCCCTGAACCGCCCCACGCTCTCACGCCCCGGTCCAGTCCCTTCGCGCACATGTCGAGTCACTGACGTTCGATGGACTGCTGCTCCGGTCACCGCGACCACTGCGGAACCCGTACCCAGGACGGAATAGAGCTTCTGCACAAGAACCGGGGGGGTAGCGGAATCCGCAGATGGCCACTCTTCCACGTTCAACGCCTCGAGTTCACCCACGGACAACTCGGCCATGAAACTTTCGACCGCCTCCCGCTCCGCCACCCGCGCGCGGACCCACTCCTTCGCATCGAACGACTCACCCAGCTCCCGCAGCCGCAGCAACTCCAGCCGCAACGCCTCGTACTCATCCCTGATCCGCCCCGATATCGCAGCGCGCGGTCCACGCCTTCCATTTCGGTAGCGATACGCTGTTGATCCTTTGATGCCTCCGATCACCCTGGCCACTGCGGCATTCGAACGCAGGATCTTGTACATCTTTTGCACAAGCTCGCGGGGAGGGGTCTCATCGCTCGCAACAGGCCACTCTTCCACGTTGACCGCTTCAGCCACGTCCGTCCGCTGCGACCGCTCCTCGGGGACAGACCCCCCGGAGCCGAACTCACTTTCCAACCGCCGCCTCTTCGACGCACGCTCGTCGCCGGCCTCTTGCTCGAGCGCCTCCACCTCGTCCCAGGACAACTCGTCCAGGAACTCCCCGACCGAGGGAGCCTCCTGAGTCGCCGCCGAGGCGTGGGTATCAAGTTGCGGTGGTACGGCGTGAGGGGGTGACTGGTCGGCCCTCAACACCAGACCCAACCGCGCGGCCTCCCCGACCGCCTCCCCCACCACATCCCCGCCGACGACACCACCAACTCCGCCATCCGACTCGCGCACCGAACCCAGATCAGCCGAATCATCCGCGCTCACACGGGACAGCCCCGGCCGCCCCAGGCGGTAGTCCACCGCCGGCGCCGCATCAGGCCCGGTCCCAATTCGCCGCGCCGCCGACCGCTGAAGGACCCACGCCTCCGCATCGAACGACTCACCTAGTTCCCGCAGCCGCAGCAACTCCAGCCGCAACGCCTCGTACTCAGCCCTGAACCGCCCCACGCTCGCAGGCCCCGGTCCAGTCCCATCGCGCACATGTCGAGTCACTGACGTTCGATGGACTACTCCTCCGGTCACCGCGACCACTGCGGAACCCGTACCCAGGACGGCATGCAGCTTCTGCACAAGCACCGGGGGGGAAGCATCAGCCCCAGACGGCCACCCATCCACGTTCAACGCCTCGACTCCACCCACGGACAACTCGGCCATCAAGCCTTCGACCGCCTCCCGCTCCGCCACCCGCGCGCGGACCCACGCCTTCGCATCGAACGACTCACCCAGTTCCCGCAGCCGCAGCAACTCCAGCCGCAACGCCTCGTACTCAGCCCTGTACCGCCCCACGCTCGCAGGCCCCGGTCCAGTCCCTCCGAGCACATGTCGAGTCACTGTGACTGGATGGACTGCTGCTCCGATCGCCGCGGCTACTGCGGGACCCGTACCCAGCACGGCAAGCAGCTTCTGCACAAGCACCGGGGGGGAAGCATCAGCCCCAGACGGCCACCCATCCACGTTCAACGCCTCGACTCCACCAACGGACAACTCGGCCATCAAGCCTTCGACAGCCTCCCGCTCCGCCACCCGCGCGCGGACCCACGCCTTCGCATCGAACGACTCACCCAGCTCCCGCAGCCGCAGCAACTCCAGCCGCAACGCCTCGTACTCAGCCCTGAACCGCCCCACGTTCTCAGGCCCCGGTCCGGTCCCTTCGCGCACATGTCGAGTCACTGACGCTCGATAGACTGCTGCTCCGGTCACCGCGACCACTGCGGAACCCGTACCCAGCACGGCAAGCAGCTTCTGCACAAGCACCGGGGGGGAAGCATCAGCCCCAGACGGCCACCCATCCACGTTGAGCGACCGGATTCGACCAACGGACAACTCGGCCATCAAGCCTTCGACAGCCTCCCGCTCCGCCACCCGCGCGCGGACCCACTTCTTCGCATCGAACGACTCACCCAGCTCCCGCAGCCGCAGCAACTCCAGCCGCAACGCCTCGTACTCAGCCCTGAACCGCCCCACGCTCGCAGGCCCCGGTCCAGTCCCATCGCGCAGACGGTGAGCCACCCCTCGCTCACCAACGCCGGTCACCGCAGCTACTGCGACAGCCGTCCGCAGGACGGAATGCATCTTCTGCACAAGCACCGGGGGGGAAGCGTCATCCGCAGACGGCCACGCTTCCACGTCGACTCCACCAACGGACAACTCGGCCAAGACGCCTCTGACAGCCTCCCACTCCGCCTCCCGCGCGCGGATCCACTTCTTCGCATCGAACGACTCACCCAGCTCCAGTAGCCGCAGCAACTCCAGCCGCAACGCCTCATACTCAGCCCTGAACCGCCCCACGCTCGCAGGCCCCGGTCCAGTCCCTCCGCGCACATGTCGAGTCACTGTGACTGGATGGACTGCTGCTCCGGTCACCGCGACCACTGCGGGACCCGTACCCAGCACGGCATGCAGCTTCTGCACAAGCACCGGGGGGGAAGCATCAGCCCCAGACGGCCACCCATCCACGTTGAGCGACCGGATTCGACCAACGGACAACTCGGCCATCAAGCCTTCGACAGCCTCCCGCTCCGCCTCCCGCGCGCGGACCCACTTCTTCGCATCGAACGACTCACCCAGCTCCCGCAGCCGCAGCAACTCCAGCCGCAACGCCTCGTACTCATCCCTGTACCGCCCCACCCTCGCACGCCCCGGTCCAGTCCCATCGCGCAGATGGTGAGCCACCCCTCGCTCACCAACGCCGGTCACCGCAGCTACTGCGACAGCCGTCCGCAGGACGGAATGCATCTTCTGCACAAGCACCGGGGGGGAAGCGTCATCCGCAGACGGCCACGCTTCCACGTTGATCGGCCGCTCTTCCGCGGTGGACGCCTCGAGTCCACGCCTGGAGGACTCGTCCGCCAAGGCTGCGTCCGGATCCCCCTGCTGCGACCGCTCCCGGCGGACAGGCTCCCCCGAGCCGAACTCAACCTCCAACCGCCGCCTCTTCGGCGCACGCTCGAACTCACCGACCGGGTCCCGCCGCAGCAGCGCATGACGGTTCAGATCCGCAGGAAACGTATCCACGATCTGCCGCAGGTGATCCCCCGTCAGAACAAACTCACCGTGCCCCTCGGCGAACGTGCCGAACAGACTGGACTCACCCGCACCCAGCAGAGGCCTGGCGCGCATATCCTCAGGCCGCGTCAGCAACAACCGCGGCACATCTCCGTGACCCTCGTGGTCATCACGCGCACCCAAACCATGAACGAGCTCGTGAACCCACGCGGCAGGATCCACATCCGTATACCAGTCGTTCTGCCCCATCCCCCGATCCGCCACCGGCGAGCCACCATGGACCCGGACCACCGTGTCAGCCTCATCCACGGAATCCACAAACTCCACACCCACCTGAAACAGCAGACCAGTCACCCCGTCACGCCGCTCCACCGCAACCCGATACCCACGCCCGTCGACCAACTCCTCCAGCGCCGCCTGCACACCACGCTGCAACCCGGCCACCCGCTCCGCACCCACACCCCCCTGCGGAACCAGACGAACCCGCCGCGTCAAACGCAGTACATCCTCCTCAGGCCCGGCACCCTCATGCCACGCCCACGCATAACCCACCCCGATCAGGTCACCCGACACCACCCCCGCCGGCCGCCGCACCACACGCCGCCCGTCGACCTCCCCCAGAACGAACGGCTCAATCACCCGATCACGGTTCAAAGGATCACGAGACCGAAGCCCAACCCACCGCTCCGTCCGCACCTCACCCGCCCCCAACAACGGGCCCAACCCCGCGGCCTCCCCCACTGGCAGCCCACTGTCACCCACCTGACGACGCTTCGCCCCACGCGCCACCCCGTCCGGGGACACCTCTGCCGGATCAGGCATCACCACACCCCCCGACAGACCACCGCCACCCCCACCCACGGAGGAGACGGAGTTCCCGCCGGCTGAGCCGGCTCCACGCCCACCAGACCCCAGCGCGTTCAGACCCTCCACACCCTCGCCCCTGCCCAGGTCCAGGTCCAGGTCCAGGTCCAGGTCGGGGTACAGGTCCAGGTCCAGGTCCAGGTCGGGGTACAGGTCCAGGTCCAGGTCGGGGTCGGGGTACAGGTCCGGGTCCAGGTCCAGGTCCAGGTCGGGGTCGGGGTACAGGTCCGGGTCCAGGTCCAGGTCGGGGTACAGGTCCGGGTCCAGGTCCAGGTCCAGGTCCGTACCCGGCTCCTCGACCTGCGTCCGCTCACCCGCGAACCGCCCCCCAACGACAAACCGCGCCGCCGTACCGTCCCCACCAGCCGCAGGCCCAGCCACCCATCCAGCAGCCGTCGCGGCGGCGGCCTCGCCCCCCAAAACCTCGGCCAGATTGGCATCAGCAGGACGGAACCCCAGCCGCCAAAAAACATGACACGCCCGGTCGATCTGATCAACAATATCCAAAGCCGGGTCCAAAATTTTGCCTGCCAGGTAGTTCCTCAGCTGGCTCCCGGAAAGAAGGCGTTCTCCCTTCACACGCCCGGCATCGAGTTCCCTGACCGCGGCCGCGGCAGATCCCGCCACGCGAACCAGATAAGCCACCCTGGCCGACAGGTCATACGCAGGCAAAGCACCGACCGCGGCCTCCACATCGGCGCACGTCGGGAGGGGGCCCCCGACCCGGTCTCTCGCCCTGAGTAGGCGCTCCAGAGCCCTGATCCGGACACCCATCGCCATGCCCAGCCCCGCGGTATCCCATCGAATCTTCGACACCACTGGTTCAGTGCAGTTGAGCAGGTTTGCCAGGGCGCTGACCCCTCCCACACTGTCCAGCAGGTACACCATCGTGGCCTGGAGAGGAGTCCAGCCAAGTCGCACGCGTTCGTCCACCGTCTCCGCGGTAAGTGCGACCCCGTCTTTGAGCAGGCCGAGGGCCGCATCGATCCGCTCAACGAGCCGAACGCGAGCGTTCCCCCCGTCGCTGAGGATGCGCGAAACCTCGCCCGGGTAAGCCTTCAGCAATCCGTCCAGCTCTTCTTTCCCCAGACGTACCTGCAAACGCCATACCTTGGCCTGGAACGGGTTCAGCGTGCCGCCCGCGGGAAGCCCGGTCTCCTCAGCCGCAGCGTCCACTTCCCGGTACAACCGGTAAAGCTCATTCACCCGTTCGACGACATCCATTGGAGGATTCACGTCATAGCCCGGGGTCAAATATTTAGTCACAGAAGAGTCTGAGATTTGAATCGTCGCATCTGAGGCCCTGATCGCACGGGTCAGGGCCAAAATCGTTCCGTCCAGCTTCCCTCGCAGATAGGCCAGCTTGCCCGCGAAGTCCACCCCTCCCTCCTCGTCCCTGCGATACCGGGCGACCTCTTCTCCCACTTGCTCACGGGTCAACCACTGTCCGGGAACCAACAGGCGCTCGACCGCATTGATCCTTTCACCGTGCTTCATTCTCGGCGTCATGCCCGATCGGTACACGGGTATTCGTGACTCCTCGGCGCCGATCAGGCCGGCCACTGCCGCTCTAGTTTTGCCGAGTTCACTCGCCTGCTTCATCAGGCCCGCCAACGTGGCCTGGAGAGGAGTCCAGCCAAGTCGCACGCGTTCGTCCACCGTCTCCGCGGTAAGTGCGACCCCATCTTTGAGCAGGCCGAGGGCCGCATCGATCCGTTCAACTTCCTCCGTCTTCGGCGTCTGCAGCGTGCCGCTCAAGATGCGCAGCACCCGGTCCTCGCGGATGCTCAGCACCTCGGCGAACCCCGGGCCCGGGTCCACGCCGGCCGACCCCAGAGCATCCCTCACCCGCTCCAGCTTCATCTGAAGAAGCGTCCGGGCAGGACCCCCGTCCGGGGCAGGTCCGGCTGCGGCAGCGCCCTCACCCGCGGCCTGCACGCCATCAGCCGCCTCCGCCGACAGACCACCGCCACCCACACCCACACCCACACCCACGGAGGAGACGGAGTCCCCGCCGGTTGAGCCGGCCGCACGCCCACCAGACCCCAGCGCGTTCAGACCCTCCACGCCCCCGCCCCTGCCCAGGTCCGGCACCAGGTCCAGGTCCAGGTCCGGCACCAGGTCCGGGTCCAGGTACAGATCCAGGTCCGGCACCAGGTCCAGGTCCAGGTCCGGCACCAGGTCCAGGTCCAGGTCCGGCACCAGGTCCGGCACCAGGTCCAGGTCTGGGTACAGATCCAGCACCGGGTACAGGTCCGGCACCGGGTACAGGTCCATGTCCAAGTCCAAGTCCATGTCCAAGTCCATGTCCATGTCCGTACCCGGCTCCCAGGGCAGCGCGGGCGCCACCTCGGACATCCCCCCGGCCTGGCCCGCCGAAGTCAGACCCGCACGCCCCGCCCCCAACATCTCGTTGCCGGTCCCCAACGGTTGCCGGGCGGCGCCACCCCCGCCGGACGAGGAACTCTCCTCCCGGGCCGCGGCAGCCTGCCCGTCATTGGGGTCCGCCTCCACCGTGCGGTAGTCCACAGCGGGCGCGACATCGAGCATCCCCCCGCCG
>NZ_JBEXQA010000072.1:0-8192 GCF_040612395.1 Streptomyces sp. NPDC006430 | reverse complement strand
CGTACCGGCGGGAACCTCCGCCGCAGTGTCGTTCCACTCCACCAGAACCCGATGCAGATCACCCTCGGCCAGCACGTCGACCGAGCTCAGCAGCAGCTCGGGGCCGCCGTCCAGCGCGGAGTCCAGCGCCGCGACCAGGTTCTCGAGGGCGGTCCGCACCAGGAGACCCACCGCGCGCGGGTCACCGGGGTCGGCGGAGTCCACCACCAGGCCCATGCTGTCTCCGTTGTCGTCCACGGCGACCGTCAGCGGATAGTTGTTGAGGGGCCGCATGAACAGCCTGCGGATGCCCTCGAACCCCTCGCCCTTGCCGCCGTCAGCGACGCGCGCGACCGGGCCGGTGGTGTTGTGACGGTAGTTCAGAAGCGTGGTGAACAGGGGGATGTCGCCGGTGACGCCACTGGCGCCCTGAGCGACGGCGAGCGGCGCGTGTTCGTGTTCAAGGAGCCCGGCCAGCTGGCTGCGCATGGAGCCGACCGCCTCGACGACTCCGACGCCGGACACCCGCGCCCGGACCGGCAGAGTGTTCATGAAGAGACCGAGCGCCCGGTCGGAGCCCGCGCCGGAGTTCATCCGGCCGAACAGGACGGTGCCGAAGACCACGTCCTCGCGGCCGCTGACGGCAGCGAGGGCCCGGGCGTACGCCACGTGCAGCAGGGTCGCGGGGCTGGTGCCGAGGCGGCGCGCGGTGGCGCGTACCCGGTCGTCCAGGGACGCCTCGAAGTCGACGTGGGCCTTGGACAGGTGGGTGCCATCGCCGTGCACGTCCGCGAGGCCGAACGCGAAGGTCGGCTCGGTCACATCGCCGAGCAGCCCGGCGAAGTACCGCTCGTGCTCCTCGCGCTTGTCGCCGCTGCGGGTCTGCGCGACGAAGTCGCGGAAGGGCAGCGGCTTCGCCAGTTCCGCGCCCCGCCCGGTCACGAAGGCCTGCAGCTCCTCGAAGACGGCCTCCAGGGTCGTGTGGTCCTGGACCATGTGGTGCATGCGCAACAGCGCCGCCCAGCGGTCGCAGCCGGGGACGGCCGCGACGTGCAGGTCGACCAGAGGCGCCCGGCTCAGGTCCATGGAGGTGCCGCCGAGCTCCAGGAGCTGGTCCACCAGCTCCGCGCCGTCCGGATCGAGCGTCACGCGCTCGACGGGGATCCGGGCGTTGCGCCACACCACCTGCACCGGTTCGCGCAGCCCCTCCCACACCACGGAGGTGCGGTAGATGTCATGCCGGTTCACCAGCTGCTGGAGCGCGTCCACGAAAGCGTCGAGGCGGGCGCGCGAGTCGAACTCGAGCGCCGTGGGGGCCGCGTAGGTGTCGCGTCCGGACCCCGCCATCAGGTGGTGGAAGAGCAGACCCTCCTGCAGTGGGGCCAGCGGGTAGATGTCCGCCACGTTGGCGACGCCGCCCTCGACCGTGGCGACGATCCGCTCGATCTCGTCGGCGGTCAGGCCGACCAGCGGCAGCATCTCCGGAGTGAGTTCCTGCGCGCCCTCGGGGATCAGGTTCGGGGGTACCTCGACGCGCTCGGTGGCCGTGTCCCCGGCAAGGCCCGCCACCGTCGGCCTCTCGAAGAGCGTCCGGACCGAGACGGAGATGCCGCGCAGCCGCAGCCGCTCCACCAGCGACACGGCAAGCAGGGAGTGCCCCCCAAGGCGGAAGAAGTCGTCGTCGACGCCGACCTGCTCCAGGCCGAGGACCTCGGCGAACACCTCGCACAGGATCTCCTCGCGGGCGTTGGCGGGCCCGCGGCTCGCCCCCGCCCTGTATTCCGGTGCGGGCAGGGCCGCGCGGTCCAGCTTGCCGTTCACCGTCAGCGGCAAACCATCGAGGACGACGACCGCTGCCGGCACCATGTACGCGGGCAGTACCTCGTCCGCGAACTGGCGCAGACCCTGCACCAGTTCGTCACCCTGCATGGCCTCACCCGGCACGGCATAGGCCACCAGGCGCTTGTCGCCGGGAACGTCCTCGCGCGCCACGACCGCCACCTGGGCCACGGACGGATGCTTCACCAGCACGGACGCGATCTCACCCGGCTCGACACGGAATCCACGGATCTTGACCTGCTCGTCGGAGCGGCCCAGGTACTCCAGCTCGCCGTCCGCACGCCACCGGGCCACGTCGCCGCTGCGGTACATGCGCTCGCCCGCCGCGAACGGCGAGGCCACGAACCGCTCAGCCGTGATCCCAGCCCGGCCCACATAGCCACGGGCCAGGCCGGCACCCGCGATGTACAGGTCGCCCGCCACCCCCACAGGTACCGGCGCCAGGTTGCCATCCAGCACGTACAGGCGGGTGTTGGCGATCGGCCGCCCGATCGGCACCGAGTCGCCCACCTCCTGACCGGCCGCCACCTCGAAGACACAGCACCCGACCACGGTCTCGGTCGGCCCGTACTCGTTGACCACGACGGAGTCGGGCGCCTGGTCGAGCCAGGCGCGCACATCGGCGCCCTGCAGCGCCTCACCACCGACGATCCAGCGGCGGGCCGCCCCCGCGCGCACACTCTCGGGCAGCAGCCGGGAAAGCAGCGGCAGATGCCCCGGCACGACCTTCACTAGGCCGAACCCACTGGAATCACGCACCGCCGCGGCAAGACCTTCGGCACCTCCCTCTCGGCTGATCACGACGCGGGAGCCGGACACCAGGGGCACCAGCAGACTCGTGACCGTCAGGTCGAAGGCGAGCGACGAATGCAGCGGCGCCCCACCCCCCTCGGCCATGCCATAGGCCCGGTGCGCCCACATCACATAATTCGCCAGGCCGTCGTGGGTGACCACGACCCCCTTGGGACGCCCGGTCGACCCGGACGTGTAAATGACGTACGCGCTGTGCGCAGGCAAGACGGCGCCCGCACCCTCGTCCTGTGTCGGCGCCATTTCCGACAGACCCGCCAACTCGGCTTCCACCGAAGGGTCGTCGAGCACCACAACCGGTACGCCGGATCGCTGCTCGAACTCCGCGAGCCGGCCGCGGGTGCCCTGCCCGGTGAGGACACACGTCACCGCGGCGTCCGTCAGCATGAACGCGGCACGCTCCGCCGGGTATTCGGGATCCACCGGCAAGTACGCGCCACCGGCCTTCCACACCGCAAGGACGGAAACCAGCACGTCCACACCGCGTTCCAGACACAGACCCACCACCGACTCGGAGCCCACGCCGTGGCGGACCAGCAGGTTTGCCAGCCGGTTCGCCCGCGCGTCCAGTTCGCTGTAGGAGACCTCGACACCATCGCACTCCACGGCGACCGCCGCCGGGTCCTGCGCGGCCCACTCCCTCAGCAGCTCCGGCACCAGTCGGCGCGGCGTGTCATCCGCCGTGTCGTTCCACTCGCCGAGCACCCGGCGGCGCTCGTTCCCGTCCACCACCTTCACGCTGCGCAGCGGCCGATCCGGACCACCCGCAAGGACGCCTTCGAGCAGCGTCACCAGGTTCTCCACAGCAGCCCTCAGCAGATCACCCACCGCGTCGGCATCGATCGGAGCAACCGCGTCCACGGCGAGCCCGATGCCGCCGTCCCCGTCGTCGTCGACCGAGACGGTCAGCGGGTAGTTGTTGCGCTCCTGGGAAAAAACGGCCCTGATGCCCGCGATCCCTGCCGCGCTCGCCTCGTCCGCCGCACCGGCGGCCGGACGGCCGCTGTTGTGACGGTAGTTGAGGAGTGAGGTGAACAGCGGGGTGTCACCGGGCACGCCGCTGGCCTGCTGGGCCAGGGCGAGGGGCGCGTGCTCGTGGGAGAGCAGTTCGGCGAGCTGGCCGCGCATCGCAGTGACCGCATCCGCCGACCCGAGTTCGCCGGTACGCACCCGTACGGGCAGCGTGTTGATGTACGGGCCCAGCGTGCGGTCCGATCCGGTACCAGCGTTCATGCGGCCGAACAGGACGGTGCCGAACACCACGTCCTCGCGGCCGCTGACCGCCGCGAGCACCCGTGCCCACGCCACGTGCAGCACGGTGGCGGGGCTGGCACCCAGTCCGCGGGCGACGCCGCGGACCCGCTCCACAAGGCCCGGCGGGAACTCCTGCCTGGCGCGGACCACTGCCGCGCCGTCGCCGTGCGCGTCGACCAGGCCGTAGGGCGCGGTCGGCTCGGTCACGTCGCCAAGGAGCTGGGAGAAGTGGCGTTCGTGCTCGGCACGGGCCACCCCGCCACGCGCCTGGGCTACGAAGTCGCGGAAGGGCATCGGCACGGGCAGACCGTCCCCGCGTCCGGACAGGAATGCCTCCACCTCAGCGAGCAGCACCTCCAGCGCCGTGTGGTCCTGAACCATGTGGTGCATCCGCACCAGCGCGAGCCACGCTTCGCCGCCCGGCTCGGCCGCCACGTGCACCTGGATCAGCGGCGCGCGCCGCAGGTCCATGGCCGAGCCGACCCCTGCGACCAGCTCCGCCACCGGGTCCATGGCCTGCGGGTCGAGTGCGACCTCGTCGACGGGCACGGCGGCGTGGCGCCACACTACCTGTACCGGCTCGCGCAGGCCTTCCCACACGATGCCGGTACGCAGGATGTCGTGCCGGTCCACGACCCGCTGGAGGGCCTCGGTGAACGCCTCGAGCCGCGCGCGCGAGTCGAACCTGACCACGGTCGGCAGCACATAGGCGTCCTCGCCGCCGTCGGCGAGGAGGTGGTGGAAGAGCAGACCCTCCTGCAGGGGGGCCAGCGGATACACGTCGGCGACGTTCGCCGCGCCGCCGTCGACGGTGGCGATCACCCGCTCGATCTCCTCGACGGTCAGGTCGACCAGGGGGAGCATCTCCGGTGTGATCGCCTGCGCGTCCTCCGGGATGGCGTTGGGCGGTACGACGACGCTCTCCGCCCCGGCCGCGGAGGCGAGCCCGGCCACGGTCGGGGTCTGGAACAGCGCCCGCACCGAGACGGAGACGCCGCGGGTGCGCAGGACCTCCACCAGGCGTACCGCGAGGAGGGAGTGGCCCCCGAGGGTAAAGAAGTCGTCGTCGACGCCGACGCTGTCCACGCCGAGGACCTCGGCGAACACCTCGCAGAGGATCTCCTCACGGACGGAGGAGGGTCCACGGCCGGAGCCGCTGGTGTACTCGGGGGCAGGCAGAGCCACACGGTCCAGCTTGCCGTTCGGGGACAGGGGCAGCGCGTCGAGGACCACCACTGCCGACGGCACCATGTACTGCGGCAGTCGCTCCGCCACCAGGGCTCGCACCGCCGCCGACAGCTCCTCTTCGGGCGCTGCGCCGGTCACGACGTACGCCACCAGGCGCTTGTCGCCGGGGACATCCTCACGAGCCACCACCACGGCCTGGGCCACCGACGGGTGTGCGGCCACCGCTGACTGGACCTCGCCGAGCTCGATACGGAAGCCGCGGATCTTGACCTGCTCATCCGCGCGACCCAGGTATTCCAGCTGCCCGTCGGCGGTCCACCGGACCAGGTCACCGGTACGGTACAAGCGCTCACCGGGCGCACCGTAGGGGTCGGCGACGAAACGTTCCGCGGTCAGGGCGGGGTGGTGCAGATAGCCTCGCGCCAGACCCGCGCCGGCGATGTACAGCTCACCGGCCACTCCGGGTCCGACCGGCGACAGATAGCCGTCCATGACGTACACGCGGGCGTTGGAAATCGGCCGGCCGATGGGTACGGCGCCTTCGACGTCGGTGTCGGCGTACCAGGCGGTGGTGTAGACGGTCGCCTCAGTGGGACCGTAGATGTTCGCCACCCGCGCGCCCGGCAGCTCCCGGCGGATACCGGCCACCGCGTCGGCAGTGAGCGCCTCGCCCGCAAGCACCACCGTACGCGGACGGACCTCGGGGCCGGAGCGGCCCAGGATACGGGCGAAGGCCGACGGAACGCCACTGACCAGGCTCACCTGCCAGGGGCCGCGCTCGGTGTCGGCGAGCGCCAGCAGGTCCGGGACGAGCTCGACGGATCCGCCGGTGACCAGCGGGCCGAACAGCTCGAAGACCGACACGTCGAAGGTGAACGAGGTGGAGAGCAGCACCCGGGAGAAGTCGGCGCCGCCGAACTCGGCACCCGCCCACGCCAGCAGCCCCGCCACCGACCGGTGCTCCACCACCACGCCCTTCGGACGGCCCGTGGAGCCGGAGGTGTAGATGACGTACGCCGGATGGCCGGGGGTCAGCGGGGCCACGCGCTCGTGCTGCCCGGGTGCACCAGCAGGCAGAGCGGCCAGCGCGGCGACGGTCTCCGGCGCGTCGAGAACCACGGCCTGCGGCCCGGAGGGCGGGAGGATAGTGGCGGTGGCCGAGGCGGCGAGGACAACCACGGGCGCCGCATCGCCAAGCATGTACGCTATCCGCTCGGCGGGGTACGCCGGATCCACCGGCACGTACGCACCGCCGGCCTTGAGCACGCCGATGAGGGCCGCCACCGCGTCTACGCCGCGCTCCAGGCACACCGCAACCCGCGACTCCGGGCCAACGCCCAGACCGATCAGGTGTCGGGCAAGACGGTTGGCCCGCGCGTCCAGTTCGGCGTAAGTCAGCTCGGTGCCTTCCCACACCACCGCGACCGTGTCCGGAGTGCGGGCCACCTGTGCCTCGAACAGCTCCGTCACGGTGGCCTGCGGCACCTCAGCGGCGGTGTCGTTCCAGTCCGAGAGAACCCGGCGACGCTCGTCCGCGTCCAGGACATCGACCGCGCTCAGTCGGGTCCCGGGGTCGGCGGCGACTGCGGCGAGGACCTGCCCCAGGCGCTCGACCAGGCGCTCGGCCGTCGCGATGTCGAACAGGTCCGCCGCCGCAATGAGCTCGCCGCGCAGTCCCGCCGGGCGCCCCTCGGCGTCGAACACCTCGGCCACGCTTGCTTCCAGGTCGAACTTGGCCGCCAAGCCGCCGGTCAGCGACTCCGGACGGACACCGTCCGCAGCTCCCCCGGCCTGCACACCGTGCAGATCCAGGGCCGCGTCGGCGGTGTTCTGCATGGTGAGCATCACCTGGAACAGCGGGTGCCTGGCCAGCGAACGCGTTGGGGCCAGTTCCTCGACCAGCCGCTCGAACGGCACGTCCTGGTGCGCGAAAGCGCTCCAACCAGCCTCCCGCACCCGGGCGAGCAGCTCGCTGAACGTCGGATCCCCCGACAGGTCCGTGCGCATGACGAGGGTGTTCACGAAGAACCCGACCAGGTCGTCCAGGGCCACGTCGGTGCGCCCGGCGACCGCGGCGCCGATCGGGATGTCGGTGCCCGCGCCGAGGCGGGACAGGAGCACCGCAAGTGCCGCCTGGACCACCATGAACGTCGTGGCGTCCGACGTGCGTGCGATCTCCGCGAGCCGCGCGTGCACTTCGGCGGGCACCGTCAGGGGCACCGTGTGGCTGCGGAAGCCTGCCACCGCCGGGCGCGGCCGGTCGAAGGGCAGCGCCAACGCCTCCGGCAGGTCTGCCAACTGCTCGCGCCAATAGCCCATCTGACGGGAGAGCACGCTCTCGGGGTCGTTCTCTTCGCCGAGCAGTTCACGCTGCCACAGCGCGTAGTCCGCGTACTGCACCGGCAGCGGTTCGAACTCCGGCGCCCGGCCCTCGCACCGCGAGGCGTACGCCATTGAGAGGTCCCGGGCCAGCGGCCGGGTGGACCAGCCGTCGCTGGCTATGTGGTGTACGACCACGACGAGTACGTGCGCGTCGGGACCGGTCGCGAACAGCCAGGCACGGATCGGCACGTCGGAGGAGAGATCGAACGGTCGCGCCACCGCCTCCCTGGTGGCCGCCGCCAGGTCCTGGGCCGGCACCTCGGCGTAGGACAGCCCCCAGGACAGTGCGTCGGGTTTGAGGATGTGCTGGTACGGCTCTCCATCGGCCGTGGGGAACACCGTCCGCAGCACCTCGTGACGGCCGATCACATCCCGCAGGGCGGCGTCGAGCGCCACCCGGTCGACGTGGCCCGACAGCGGAAGGACCACTGGAATGTTGTACGTCGAGCTCGGCCCCTCGAGCTGCTCGATGAACCACAGGCGGCGCTGCGCGAATGACAACGGAAACATCAGGAATCCCCCTGGTTACGCATGGGCCGCAAGGCCGGCCTAGCTGACTTCTGTTTTCCAAGCTGTTGTGCGAGACCTGCCACCGTCGGGTTGTCGAGCAGTACTCGCAGTGGGAGTTCCACGCCGAGCTGCGCGCGCACCCGGCTCACGAGGCGGACTGCAAGGAGGGAGTGGCCGCCGAGTTCGAAGAAGTCGTCGTCCACGCCTACTTCGTCGATGCCGAGCACGTG
>NZ_JBEXQA010000071.1:0-8970 GCF_040612395.1 Streptomyces sp. NPDC006430 | reverse complement strand
CGGAGGTCAACTCCACCGCGAAACGCGGCCGGTGCACCCGTGAGCGACGCGAACGAGATATCGGCATGCCGGGTACAACGACCGGCACCCGCCAAGGTGCCGGTCACATCGTCAGTTCATCCGAACTCTTCATGTGCGAAGGACCGGACTAGCTGGTCGGGGCGGGTTGACGGAATTTCAGGTTCACTTGTTCGGCTGCTGCCTGGTTGGCGTAGTGCTTCTCGTCGAATTCGATTGGGCTGAGGTAGCCGAGGCGTTTCTGGATGCGACGGGGGTTGTAGAAGCCGTCGAGGTACTCGAAGAGGGCGAGGTTCGCCTCGGCTCTGGTGGCGAAGACGCGGCCGCGGATGCACTCGGTCTTGATCACCATCCAGCAACTCGCGTACCGGGAGCGCCCGATTGGTGTGCTGTGGCATTCGCTTTCCTTTTCGGTCGCGACGATGGCCGCTCACCGATCGTCGGAGCTCGGACGGCCTCAGAACAGCCGGTGGCCCTGGACCAGGGCGGTCCTGGTGCCGTCGTTCCGTACGAGCCGGAGCTTTTTGACGCCGTTGTGGTTCGCGGCGACGAGGAACGATGGGCCGGCGATCACGGCGAGGGCGACCAGCCCGAAAAGGATGCCCACGAGGTCGGACGATTGCGTGTCGCCCTCCTCGACGGTCTGGCCGCCGAGGTGGAAGAGCATGGGGACGGTGACGAGGAGTGAGAGGAGCAGCAGCCAGCCCACTGCCCGATTGATCAGCTGTTTGCGCCGGGCCTTGGCCACGCTTTCCACCTGGACAGAGAACTTCCGCGAGCAGCGGGGGCAGGTTATCCCCACGCTCTGTTCACGGCTGGTCGGCCGGTTCGCGCCGCCGGTCGGCAGGTGCGAGATGCTCCACTTGACGGTCGTAACAGCCACCCCCTTGATGCTCACCCTGCAGCCGAGGCCCACGACGAACCGTTCACCGATCAAGGATTGCGCCATCCCTGCCACCCCCAGGTGCCGACCCTCGCGCGCATCGCGGGGCGGGCAGATCTTAGCCGGGCTGCCGCGGCGCGAACACCGGCTCGCGGTCCGCAGGGGGCGTGAGGGGGGAGGTCGGAAGTGGCCCATGCCGGCTAGCACGGGCCCATGCCTGGGTGGCCGCGAAGCGACCGTCTCCGCCGGCCTCGCCTCGGGTGACGCCTTACTTCGGGGCTCCACAGCGTGGTGCAGCAGCGCACCGCGAACCACGGCAACGGGTCATCCCCCGAGAAGGTGGACACGCGTCGGGGTGGTTATGCGGCCAGCGTGAGTGATCGGAGTGGAAGACCGCGCCGCTCAGGCCGCCGCGGGTGGCGGCTGCCATCCGCAGGGCGTCGGCGACGAGTTCGGTGCGCATGTGGGCGGCGATGGACCAGCCGACCACCCGGCGGCTGAAGCAGTCCAGGACAGTGGCCAGATAGAGGAACCGGCCGTCCCCGGTGGGGAGGTAGGTGATGTCGCCCATGTACTTGACTCCGGGCGCGGGGGCGGTGAAGTCCCGCTGGAACAGGTCCGGGACCGGTGTCGCCGACGGCTGGCAGATCGTGGTGCGGACCCGCCTGCGCAGGCGAATGCCCCGGATGGAGAACTTGCGCATCACGCGGGCCACCCGTTTCGCGTTGATCAACCGCCCTCGCCCTCGACCCGACCGGCAAGGGCCGCAAGCGTGGACCAGCCGCTGGAAGGAAGCGATGAACGCGTTCGACATCGCCTTCGACGGCCGACTCTCGGCCGAACGAGTGTGAGCCAACCAGACCAACGAGAAACCTCTACGCCAACCGAGTGGTGAACACCGCTTTCGTGATACTCCCGCGTCAGTGCGTGCTGTGCGTGTCGGGTGGTTCTACGGGTTGGTGAAGTAGCCGAGGAGGTCGGTGATCACGTGGTTGCTGCCGCCCCAGCTGTTGAAGATGTTGACCTTGCCTGATCCGACCGGGGCGGTCACGTGGTTGGGGACGGTGGCGCCGGGGAGGGTGTTGAGGCTGCTGGCGCCGGGGAGTGTGCCGCCGAAGGCGTACGCCGTCAGGAAGCCCGGGCCGGTGGTGTCGGTCGCGGTGACGTTCAGGACCGCGCCCACCGCGTTCGCAGGCAGGCCGGAGACCGTCGTTGTGGCGCCCGGGGCGAGCTTGCCCGTGGTGCGGGTGTCAGCGAGACGCTTGGGGACGACCGGCTTGAACAGAGCCTTGCCGTCCTTTCCGTAGTAGCCCACGGCGTCGAGCACCAGGTGCGTGGAACCGGAGTTGGTGGAGAGGGTGATCGTGCCGTCCGGGCCGACCGGCACGATGGCCTGGTTCGACTTGTCCTTGCCCGGCTCCACGTTCAGGTTCGAGGTGACGGTCCGCTTGGCCGGGTCGGGGTAGGCGATGACGTGCGCGTTCTCCGTGGCGCCGGTGCCGGTCAGGTTGAGCGCGACCGCGGTGGCGTCGGCGGGGATGCCGCCCACGCCGGCGACCTTGACGGTACGGGGCTTGCCGCCGGGCAGCGCGCCGCCGGTGGTGCGGGTGTCGAGCAGCCGGGCCGGGGCGAGCGGGGTGAATCGCTGCCCGATGTTCGGCTGGTAGTAGCCCACGAAGTCCACGATGATCGACGCCCAGCCGGAGTTGAGCTGCATCCAGGCTCCGTTGTGGCCGCTGACGGGGACGGTGACGGTGTTGGAGGTGGTGCTGTTGGCGCGGACGTTGACGTTCGAGGTCGCGGGACGCTCCTGGCCCTCGGGCCAGACGGTGAGGTGGGTGTCCTCGGTGGCACCGGTGACGGTCACGTTGAGGACGACCGCGGACATGCCGCCCGAGAGCGGGTGCTCCGGCCGGTTGAGCCCGATGGGCAACTGCATCGAGAGGGGGACGCCGCCCGGCATGCAGGGGGTGTGCTCGCGGCTGTCGTAGAACCGGAACGGCTCGGTCGCCACGTATCCGGACGCCGCGTAGTCCGCCTTGAACGTCTGGCCGGAGGCGGACGTGCTGCCCTTGGAGTCCTGGAGGGTGAGGGTCACCTTGTAGTCGCCGGGTGTCCGGTAGGTGTGCGTGACCTTGGACAGGTCGGGGACGTGCTCGGTGGTGCCGTCGCCGAAGTCCACGTCGACACTGCTCAACGGCCACGGCGCCGCGCTGGCCGACGGGTCGACCCGGACGGTCAGCGGGGAGACGACCTCGGTCGGGCTGTCCGAGGAAGGCAGGACCTGCGCGGCGGTGAAGGCCGCGGTCAGCGCACCGGCCGCGGTCACCTTGACCGGCTGCTCGGTGAAGACCTTCTTCCCGGCGGTGTTGGACGCGGTCACCTTGACCACGCACGCGCACGGAGAGCCGTAGACATGCGAGGCGACGGCCTGGGCGGCTCCGCCCTGCCGGGTGACGACCGGCGCGCTCCCGTCGCCGAAGTCCACGCTGTACGACATGTCGGCGGGCCAGCGGCTGTTCGACGAGGCCTGCACCTCCACCTTTGTGCCCACTGGCGCCCAGGGCTGGTCGACCGACATGGTGACCTTGGTCAGGTGGTCGTGACCCTCGTGGTCACCGCGGTCGAGGAACCCGCCGTCCTTGCCGGTGTTGGCAACGTTGGGATCGTCGATCGGGCCGAAACCGTCGACGTCCGGGGAGGCCAGCGCACCCGGCGCCGTCGCGTCGGCGGAGTCGACGAGGGCGGCGTTGAGGTCCGCCGGGTTCACGAGGTCATGTAGACCTTGGCCGGTCGCCGCCCCGAACTCCGCGAGGGTCTTGTACGCGGTGCCCGCCCAGTTGTAAGGAGCAGCCGTCACATCGGGCTGGCGCACGAGGATGTTGTAGTCGGCGCGGGTGCTGGGTGCCGCACTCTGCGCCACCAGGAGACCGTGGCGCGCGTCGGTGGGCGTCGCGCAGGAGGGGGACTGGTAGCTCTCGATGCGGACCACGTTGTTGAACACCGAGGAGTCGGTGGAACCGCCACTGACGGAGATGCCCCCACCGCAGTAGCTGCCGACGGTGTTGTTGGCCAGGGCCGTGCCGTGGGCGTCCACTACGGTGAGCGGAGGCAGGGAACCGTTGCTGCGGAGGTTGTTGCGGTTGAGGATCGTGTGCTTGGCGCCGGCCCTGATCTGCGCAGAGATGACGTAGCTCCGGCTCACACGTACGTCCGCGCTTCCCGCACCGATCACGAGCTCGCGCATGACCTCGGAAGCCTCCATGACGATGTCGCCGGAACGCTCGACCGTGGCGCCACGCGTCGCCTTGATCCCACGGAACACCAGGTGGGAGGCGCCGTCGATGGTCAGAGGGTCGACCAGTTCCGCTTTCGACCTGCTGCCTACGGCGGTGCTGGTGTCGGTGGTGAAGATGATCGGCTTGCCCGGCTCTCCGGAGCGGCCGATCGTGACGGCTCCGGGATAGGAGCCCGGCGCTATCCGCACGGTCTGGCCAGGTACCGCCGCCTTGGCCGCCGACTGGATCGAGCAGAACGGGGCGGCCTGCGTTCCGGTGCCGGTATCGGAGCAGTTGGCGCCGTTGCCGTTGTTCACGAACAAGTCGACAGGGGTCTCGGCGGCGGAGACCGCCGGTATGCCGAGGACGGTGACGAAGCCTGCGGTGAGCAGGACCGCCGCACGAGTAGGACGCACCAACAGTATTCCTTCGGAGGAAGAGGAAAGGGGCTGCGTGGACCTCGGTTCGGTGCGGCGCTGGATGACGCCGAACGGCCTGCCCGTTCCCCCCGAGGGACGTCAGGCGCATGAGAATCCACAAAGACGCTGCTCATGATCCATTACCAGCCAGCCGTTGTCACTAGAAATATGAACACGCTCAACATCCGTTGAGGGGTTTGAGGCGATCGAGCGGCCGGGTCGCCGAGTCGGTCGCGCGCCGACTGTTTAATCGGAGCTTGGCAGGCCTGGAGCAGGGGCGGACGACCCTGCGGATCCATGTCAGCCATGATGGGGCGGTGAACCCTCGTGACCTCGACCTCGTGATCGCCGCCGTCCATGCCGTCGGGCCCTGCCCGGAGGGTGGGAGGCTGACTGGACCGACCGGGTTCGCGAGCGCGCCGTCAGTCTCTATGTCTTGGGGGACACGGTCGGCCAGGACATCGTCCGGCTGGATGCCGCGAAGCAGTTCACGGCCACGCTGCTGAACGTACGGGTGGAAGCCTCCAGCACCCGCGGTGTCCTGATCCTGCGTAACACCTCGGGGAGCTGGAACAGCCGATCCGCACCGACCGCGGCGACTCCGAGGCCGGCCGGGCGATGATCGAGCGCGCCAGGGCCCTGATCGGTCACCGGGTGCGGCTCTAGCGCCTCAACGAGCGGATGGCGTCCAACCCGAAGCTCGAAGTACGCATCGTCGTGCACCTCGCGGACTTCGGCCTCGACACCGACCCGATCCACGAGAACAGCGCGAAGCAGAACGTCCTGGCAGCCGCCGAGGGTGACACGGCCACCGCACAACAGGCCTGGTCGCAGGCCGGTCTCCCGGACTCCGGCGCCGTGTCCGTATGACAACTGGCCGACGCGCTGGCTGCCTGCCCCACGTCGACGCGAGCCCAGATTCACAACGATTCACCTGAGATTCCGGTTCGCGTGAACCCTAAACGGCCTCCTCGCTCGCCTGAAGTGGCAGGTCAGCAAGTCTGCTCCCCGCGCCCGCGGGGATGAACCCGCCCGCTCGGACATGGACCTGGTCTGTTACGGCTGCTCCCCGCACTCGCGGGGATGGGCGGTGGCGGGGCATCTATCGAACGTCGGCGTCGGTACACGGCAGCGACGGCATCCTCGGCGGCATGGTTGCCACCGTGACCCTCGCCCGCCTCGGGTTTCATGGCCTACTCGCGAACTTTGAGCATGTTCATTTTTCTCATGACAAGAGCAGCCTGCCCAGGAGATCATGGACCACGTCTCTGTTGGATTCTCATGCGCCTTTTGCGGCCGTGCGGCGAACGGGCCGTTCCGGAGCCGTGAAGAGCCGCACCGAACCGAATCCACGCAGCACCTTTCCCTAAGGAGCCCTGCTGGTGCGCCCTACTCGTATGACGGTCCTGCTCACCGCGGGCCTCGTCACCCTCCTCGGCATACCGGCGGTTGCCGCTGCCGAGACCCCGACCGACCTGTATGTGAACAACAAACAGGGCTCCGGCTGTCGGGATTCCGGAGCGGGGACGCAGGACGTCCCGTTCTGCTCGATCTCGGCGGCGGCCAAGGTGGTCAAGCCGGCACAGACCGTCCGGATCGTTCCAGGCTCCCCCATCGACGAGGCCGTCACGATCGACCGATCCGGAGAGCCGGGCAAGCCGATCACCTTCACCACCGATGCGAGTGACGGCACCATGGGCTGGGTGGATCTGCACGAGCCCCTGACCATCAGTGGTGCCTCCCACGTTGTGCTCCGCGGGGTGGGTCTCAAGAGTGGCGTCAAGGTCAGCCGTTCTGACGATGTCGTACTGGAGCGGATCTCCGGTGGTGACGTCGGCGGTCTCGTGGTCGGCGAGGGGAGCACGGATGTACGTGCCATCCGGAGCGGCCTGGCCCGTGTCCGGATCGACGGTGGTTCCCAGCGCACCATGCTCAGCCGCAATCTGATCGGGTTCGGCCGTAACGAGGGTCCGGCGGTCACCGTCGTGGATGCACCCGGCACCATCGTCACGAACAACACCGTCATCGGGGAGTGCGGGCCCATCGTCTCCGTCGGCGGCGACTCGACCGGCTCTTCCCTGTTCAACAACGTGCTCAACAGCCTCATCGTCAGCGGGTGCAGGGCGCCCAAGGAGCCGTTGGGCGGCATTTCGGTGTCGCGGACTGCGGCGGCGGGCACCCGGGCCGACTACAACCTGATCACCGAGAATCCCGGGGTCGCCACGGTCCCCTACAACTGGTCCGGCACGGGCTATCGGACTCTGGCTGAGTTCCAGGCCGCGAGCGGCCAGGGCGCCCACGACATTTTGACGCCATCGCGCGACGGCGTCGGCTTGATCGAGGGGTCGCCCACGATCGACTCCGCCGACGCAACGGCACCGGGCGCACTCCCGACCGACATGAACGGGCGTCCACCCGTGGATGACCCGCGCGTCTCGAACACCGGTAAGGACGGCGGGTATCTGGACCGAGGCGCCGGAGAGTTTTCGGACATCATGAGCGCCGTCGAGCCGATGGAGCTCGACCAGGTCTGGTCGCCGGTGGGCACCAAGGTGACGGTGAAGGCCGCCACGAACAGCCGTTGGCCCACGGCGCTGGTCTACACCGTGGACTTCGGCGACGGAACGGCTCCCGTGGTCACCCGGCAGGGCAACGCAGCCCGCATCACCGCTGCCCACGTCTACACCTCCCCCTGCGACTGCGTGGTCAAGGTGACCGCGGTCAACGGCATCGGAACCAAGGTCTCGGCCTCGCGGTCGACCAAGGTGACCCCTGCAGGACCACTGACCGCCGCCTTCACCGCCACGGCCGTCCTGCCGCAGTGGGACGACCCGAAGGGTGGCATAACCCCACTGACCTTCGCTGTCGACCCTTCGGCCACTGCGGCACCGTGGCAGGTGTCGGGCGTGGACGTGGACTTCGGTGACGGCGCATCCCAGCACATCGACGACCTTCACTCGGTCCGGCACGCCTACCGCGCCGTCGGCGAATACAACGTCAGCGTCACCGTCACCGACGTCAAAGGCACCAAGTCCACCTCCAGCCGGAGCGTGAAGGTCGACTACGCGCCGTCCGGCTACGTGGCCACCGAACCCTTCCGCCTCCTGGACACCCGCACCACGCACACCCCGATCCAGGGCGGCGAACCCCTGGCCGTGCAACTGCCCGCGGGCACCGCCGTACCGGGTCACGAGCTATCGGCAGGTATGACCGCAGCCGTCCTGAACGTGACCGTCACCGACTCCACCGAAGACGCCCACCTCACCGTCTGGCCGGCAGGCCAGACGCGCCCGGCGAGCTCGAACGTGAACGTCGCCGCGGGCGGCACCTCCGCCAACATGGTCACCGTCCCGGTCGGTCTCGAAGGCAAGGTGCTGGCGCAGCTCAACACGGGCCGTGCCTCGGTCATCGTGGACTTCATCGGCTACTACCAGCCCAACACCGGGCAGCGCTTCACCCCACTGCCCCCGACCCGCCTCCTCGACACCCGCAGCACGGGCGTTCCACTGGCCGAAAGCGTCTTCTTCACCGTCAAAGTCGCGGGTCTCGCCGGGATTCCAGCCGATGCCACCGCCGTCGCACTCAACTTGACCAGCACGGGCACCACCAGCGACTCGCACATCGCCGTCTATCCGGACCCGGCGCATCGAGCCGAGACGTCCAACCTCAACCCGGAGCCGGGCAAGGACAAGTCGAACCAAGTGATCGTCCCCGTAGGCCCGCAGGGCATCGTCGCGCTCCACATCAGCACAGGCTCCACCCATGTGATCCTCGACGCGGTCGGCTACTACGGCAAGGACGGCAAGACACTCTTTACGCCGACCCTCCCGCGCCGCCTGGCCGACACCCGCAGCACCGGCAAGCTGGCCGCCGGTAGCGCCACCACGGTCTCCGGCGTGCCGGCGGACGCCGTCGGCGCGGTCCTCAACGTCACCGCGACCGACTCCACGGCCCCGACCTTCCTGACCGCGTACGGGTACGGCGCCACCCGCCCAGAGGCGAGCAGCCTCAACACCCGCCCCGGCGCAACCGTGCCGAACCACGTCACCACCCCGGTCGGCGACGGCGGCCGCGTCAGCATCTGGAACAGCTACGGCGGCTCCACCCACGTGATCACCGACCTGCTCGGCTACTTCACCAAGGGCTGAGCCCCACGAGAACGCGAGCCCTCGGCCACCCGGTCGAACCGTGCGGCGTGAGTGCGGTCGCAGTCTGCCCCATGCTGTGTCGATGCCCCAATGTGACTATTTTGAGCTGAGTTGGCTGGAGGTGTATTCCCCGGACTCAATCGGTCGTCGCAACACCGGCTTGTTGAGTCAAGAGTAGGTGCTCGTTGAGGGCTTCGGCGGGTGTCCTCCATCCGAGGGTCTTG
>NZ_JBEXQA010000070.1:0-9653 GCF_040612395.1 Streptomyces sp. NPDC006430 | reverse complement strand
GCGGAGCTCTCGGGTCTGGGTGCCGAGGTCACGATCACGGCTTGTGATGTGGCTGATCCGGCGAACGTCGCTGGGTTGTTGGCGTCGGTTCCGGTCGAGCACCCGTTGATCGGGCTCGTGCATGCGGCGGGTACGGGTGACAACGGGTTGATCGCGGCCATGGATGTTGAGCGTTTGGATCGGGTGTTGGCGCCGAAGGCGGATGCCGCCTGGTATCTGCACGAGCAGACCCGGCACCTGGACCTGTCCTTGTTCGCGTTGATCTCCTCGGCTGGTGGTCTCACGCTTGCTGCCGGGCAGGCGAACTATGCGGCGGCGAACACCTTCCTGGACGCCCTTGCGGCGTACCGCCACGCCCAGGGCCTCGCGGCCCAGTCCCTGGCCTACGGCCTGTGGGCCGGGACGGGCATGGGCCAGCTCATCACCGAGACCGATGTGAAGCGGATGGAGCGGCAGGGCCTTCCGCCGCTGCGGGCCGAGGAGGCCCTCGCCCTCTTCGACACCGCGTACGCCTGCGGCCGGCCCGCCACCGTCCCCCTCCACATCAACCGCACCGCACTCCGGGCACGTGCCGAGCGGCTCCCCGCCCTCCTGCGGCCCGCCACCGTCACCACCCAGCGCCGCACGGCCGGAGCCAAGAGCGCCGAGACGGAGCTCATCTGGCTCCGGATCGGCCAGGCGCCGGAGGCCGAACAGGACGCGGCGCTGCGCGAGCTCGTACAGAAGCGCGCCGCCCACCTCCTAGGGCACAGCAGCCCCACCGCCATCGACGTCGAGCGGGGCTTCCTGGAGTCCGGATTCGACTCGCTCAGCGCCATGGAGCTGCGCAACGCCCTCATGAAGGACACCGGGCTCCGGCTGTCACCCATGGTGGTGTTCGACAGCCACAGCCCGGCCCAGCTCGCGAAGGTGCTCCTGGCCGAGTACGCCGAGCAGGGACCGCGTACGACGGACACCGGCAGCGTCACCGGCACCGCCGGCGACGGGACCCCCGGCGCCCCTGCTCCCGGTGCCACGTCATCGGCCCGGGGCGCGGGGGAGACCCTGCGCGATCTGTTCCACGGAGCCGTGGTCGCCGGTCACGCGGACAAGGGCTTCGACCTGCTGCGCGCGGCGGCGGCCGTCCGGCCGTCCTTCGGATCGGCGGCCGAGCTGGAGCGCGTACCGGCCGCGGCCCGGCTGGCCGACGGTGCGGAAGGACCGCACCTGATCTTCGTCAACACGCCGATGGCGACCGGCGGGGCCTACCAGCACGCGCGCCTCGTCTCCCACCTCCAGGGCAAGCGGAAGGTTTCCGCCCTGCCGATCCTCGGCTTCGACGCGAGCGAAAGCCTTCCGGCCACGCCGCAGGCGGCGGTCGAGGGCCTGGCGCGCACCGTCCTGGAGGCGGCCGGCGGCGAGCCGTTCGTCCTGATCGGCTACTCCTCGGGCGGCACCCTCGCCTACGCCACGGCCGGGCACCTGGAGCGCGAGCACGGAGTGCGCCCGCACGGCGTGGTCCTGCTCGACACCTACAACGTGCACGACGGCGAGAGCGAGGGCGTCCCCATGGACGACCTGGCGCTCGGCATGTTCGACAAGGAAGCGGCCTTCGGGGTGTTCGACAGCACGCGGCTCTCCGCCATGGGGCGCTGGGTGGAGCTCGTACCGAACCTGGAGCTGGAGAAGGTCGGGGCGCCGGTCCTGTTCGTCCAGTGCACGCAGTCGTTCGTGCCGGACGGTGACGACCCCTCGCCCGAGCTCGTCCAGGGCAAGGCCGAGCCCTGGGAGCCCACCCACACGCTGCGCCCCGTCCGGGCCAACCACTTCACGATCGTCGAGGAGCGTGCGGACGACACCGCCCGAGTGCTGGAGGAGTGGCTCCTCGCCGAGACCGCCGACACCACCCACACCCTCGACGCCGTACAGACCGCCGACCAGACCCAGAAAGCGATGTGAGACGACGGTGGCAATCAAACCCAAAGGCACCGTGCCCTTCGGCCCGTACCGGACCTGGTACCAGGTCACCGGTGACCTCCAGTCGGAGCAGCCCGCGCTCGTCGTCGTCCACGGCGGACCCGGCAGCACCCACGACTACCTGAAGAACCTGACGCAGCTGGCGGAGCACACCGGCCCGGTCGTCCTCTACGACCAGCTGGGCAACGGCGGCTCCACCCACCTGCCCGACAAGGGGCCGGACTTCTGGACCCCCGACCTCTTCGCCGACGAGCTCGACAACCTGCTGAAGCAGCTCGGCATCGACGACTACGTGCTGTTCGGGCAGTCCTGGGGCGGTCTCCTCGTCACCAAGTTCGCGGCCGGCCGGCCCGCCGGCCTGCGCGGCCTCGTCATCGCCAACGCCCCGGCGTCCTACCCGCTGTGGCTGGAGGAGGCGAAGCGGCTGCGCGCCGATCTGCCGCCCGGCGTCAACGAGACGCTGCTGCGCCACGAGGCCGCGGGCACCACGGACAGCGACGAGTACCACCACGCGATGCGCCCGTTCTACGAGAAGCACGTGTGCCGCCTCAAGCCGTGGCCGCGGGACTACCTGGCCTCGTTCTACGAGGTCTACAACGACCCCACGGTCTACTACGCGATGAACGGCCCGAGCGAGTTCCACGTCAACGGCACGCTCAAGGACTGGTCGGTCACCGACTACTGCCCGCAGGTCGAGGTGCCGACCCTGCTCATCTCCGGACGGTACGACGAGGCGACCCCGGCGACGGTCCAGCCGTTCCAGGACCTGATCCCCGGGGACGTCCGGTGGGAGATCTTCGAGGAGTCCAGCCACCTGCCGCACCTTGAGGAGCCGGAGCTGTTCCAGCAGGTCATGCGGGACTTCCTCGGCTCCCTGGCCGACGGGACCGCGGGCGGCGCGCGTACGAAGGAGACGGTGGGTCATGGACGTCACTGACCGTTCGGGCAGCGCCCTGGTCTTCCCCGGCATGGGACCCGTCCCGTTCGCCGAGGTCGCCAAGTTCATGCTGGTCAACCCGTTCGCCCGAAAGCTGTTCGCGGAGGCCGACGAGGTACTGGGCTACTCGCTCTACGAGCGGTTCAAGGCCGCCGAGGGCGACTACTCGAAGTACGCCCAGCTCGCGTTCTTCGTGAACTGCCTCGCCCTCGCCCAGTGGGCCGAGAACGAGTTCGAGGACCGGCCGGCCTTCTGCACGGGACTGAGTTTCGGCGAGAAGACCGCCGCCGTGCACTCCGGGGCGCTGTCGTTCGCCGACGGCCTCCGCTTCACCGCTCGGTTCGCCCGCACCCTCGACGCGTACTTCGCCGACGAGCACCCCGAGGAGGTCGCCACCCAGTCCTTCGCCCGCACCCCGCGCGCGAAGCTGGACGAGGTGCTCGCCGAGCTCGACGAGCAGGGCGAGTGGCACGACATCACCTGTGTCGTGGACGAGGACTTCGCGATGCTCACCCTGCGCACGTCCCGGCTGGAATGGCTCCAGCAGCGGCTGCGCGCCCTCGGCGGGATGCCGCTGTACGTGATGGCACCCCCGCTGCACTCACCGGCCTTCGGCGGGCTGCGCCGCCGGGTCGAGGAGGAGGTCATGGAAGGGCTCGTCTTCCACGACCCGCACCTGCCCGTGGTCGCCGACCACGACGGGGCGCTGCTGACGACGGGCGAGGGGGTGCGGGACCTGCTGCTCGACGGCTGTGTCCGTCCCGTCGACTGGCCGGGCGTACTCGCCTCGCTGCGTGACCAGGGCACGGGCGTGCTGTACGTCGCCGGGCAGGACGGCCTGTTCAGCCGGGTGGGGGCGGCGACACGGAACTTCCGGGTCGTACCGGTCAACCCCCGACTGGTCATGCGCCCACGACGCCGGACCGCGGCCGCCGCCTGAGGGCGGTCGGCCGCGGCCGCGGCGCCGACGGGTCAGTGGCTGGCCCCCTCCGACATCTTCGTGAGCTGCTCCCACAGCACCGCCGGGGTGGCGAAGGTGTCGAGGGACAGCGCCTCGTCCACGAACCGGACGTCGTACGCCTGCTCCAGAGAGCCCAACAGTTCGACCACGCCGAGGGAGTCCAGGCCCACGCCCCGCAGATCGGTGTCGGCTTCGAGCGGCTCGTCCGCGCCGAGGAACGGCACGTACTCCCGGAGCAGTTCCTCGAATGTGTTGTCCCAGCCCATGGTGACCCCAGTCTTTCCGCTGTGTTGGTCGTCGTTTCCCAAGAACGTGACGCTAGGACCGACGGCGCGGCCCGGGGAACCCCGGCCGGACCCCTAACTCGCGAAGAAACCAATACACCTCTCCGGAGTGAAGACATGTCTGAGAACGAGCGGCCCGCCGTGTACGAGCGCTTCCGGCGAGGCCTGGCGCTGTCCCCGGACGGTCCGGCCCTGCGCATGGGCTCCGAGTCCGTCACCTACCGGGAGCTGCACGAGCAGGCCCTGACCTGGGCCGGCTCGGTCGGCTCGGCGAAGGTCGTCGGCGTCCTCGCGGGCAAGAGCGTCACCGCGTACGCCGGCATACTCGGCGCACTGTACGCGGGCGCCACCGTCGTCCCGCTGCACCCCGACTTCCCCGCCGTCCGCACCCGCCGCATGCTCGAACTGTCCGGCGCGGCGGCCCTGATCGTCGACGACCAGGGCCGTGCGGCCCTCGGCGAGACCCTCGGCGAGCTGGACCTACCGGTTGCCCACCCCGATCCGGCGCAGGCCCTCGTCGAGCCGCGCGAGGTCGGTGCCGATGACGTCGCGTACATGTTGTTCACCTCCGGCTCCACGGGGCGCCCCAAGGGCGTGCCGATCAGCCACGGCAGCCTCCACCACTACTTCGAACTCAGCGACGCCCGCTACGGCTTCACACCCGACGACGTCTTCACGCAGACCTTCGACCTGAACTTCGACTGCGCGATGTTCGACCTGTTCTGCGCCTGGGGTGCGGGCGGGGTCGTCGACGTCGTACCGCCCAGCGCCTACCTGGACATGCCGGCCCACCTCGCGCGGCGCGGGATCACCGTATGGTTCTCCACGCCCAGTGCCATCGGCCTCGTACGCCGCATGGGAGGCCTGGCCCCCGGCGCGCTGCCGACGCTGCGCTGGAGCTTCTTCGCCGGCGAGGCACTGCGCTGCCAGGACGCCGCCGACTGGCAGGCCGCCGCCCCCGCGTCCACGCTGGAGAACATCTACGGGCCGACCGAACTCACCATCACCGTCACCGCGTACCGCTGGGACCCGCAGACCTCTCCCGACCGGGCGGTCAACGGGCTCGTCCCGATCGGGGCCGTCCACGCCGGCCACGACCACGTCCTGCTCGACGAGGCCGGCGCCGAGACCCCCACCGAGGGCGAACTGCTGATCACCGGACCTCAGATGGCCACCGGTTACCTCGACCCCGAGGACGACCGGGGCCGGTTCGTCGAGCGTGACGGCCGCCTCTGGTACCGCACCGGGGACCGGGTCCGCCGGCTGCCCGGCGGGGACCTGATCTACCTCGGCCGGCTGGACTCCCAGGTCCAGGTCCAGGGCTGGCGGGTCGAGCTCGCCGAGATCGACCACGCGCTGCGCGCCTGCGAGGGCGTGGAGGACGTGGTGACCGTCGCCCGGCCCGTGGACGGTTCCACCGAACTCGTCGTCTTCTACACCGGCGAGGTCCGCCCGGCGGCGGAGCTCGCCCGGAACCTGCGCGAGGTCCTGCCGCACGGCATGCTGCCCCGCCGCTTCGTACACGTCCCCGAGTTCCCGCTCAACTCCAACCGCAAGGTGGACCGCCCCGTGCTGAGCGCCCGGGCCGCGGAGCTCCTCGCCCCGCGCTCCCGCCGCGGCTGAGCCCCCGCCCGGACGGGACGGCGCCCCCCGGACACGTCCCCGTCCGGGGGCTCGTCCGGGGGCTCGTTCGGGGACGCGGCCGTCGTAGCGGCCGTCGGCGCGGTCGTCAGACGGCCGTACGGCTCACCGGCTCCAGCCCCATCGGCAGGTCCCCGCGCGAGGTGATCTGTAGCTTGCGGTAGACCCGCGTCAGATGCTGTTCGACGGTGCTCACCGTCAGGTAGAGCTTCGCCGAGATCTCCCGGTTGGTCAGTCCCTGGGCGGCCAGCGTCGCCACCCGCTGCTCCGAACTGCTCAGCTTCGTCGCCGTGTGTTTCGTACCCGCCCCGGCCGGCGCCCGGTCCCGCGCCGCCGGAGCCGTCAGCGGCGCGTCCGGCAGGATCTCCCGGCACAACGCCACGGCTTCCGATTCCTTGGCCAGGTTCCACGCCATCCGGGTCATCGCATTGCCCTTGGACGGCGAACCGTCCGCCTGTAGGGCCCGCCCCAGGTCGGCCATGGCCCGCGCCGTCTCCACCCGGTCACCCGAACGGTGCAGCTCGTCGACGGCCTGGCCCAGCACCGCGGTCCGCTTCTTGGGATCCCCGGTCAGGGCCCGCATCCGCAGCGAGATCCCCCGTACCCACGGCCGAGGTGCGTCGGGCAGGGCCAACTGCTCCAGTACGAGCTGCTCGGCCTGCTGCTCGTCGCCCAGCCGTAGCAGCGCCTCCGCGGCGTCCGTGCGCCACGGCACCAACGCCGGCCGGTCCATCCGCCGGGCCTCCATCAGCTGCCCCACCGCCAGGAAGTCCGCGAGCGCGGCGTGCGGCTGATTTACCGCCAGCCGGTGCAGGCCCCGGGCCCGGAGGAACGCCAGCCCGTGCAGACTGGTCAGCTGGGACCCGGGCACCTGCCGGTCGGCGAGCCGGGAGGCCTC
Source organism: Streptomyces sp. NPDC006430 (assembly GCF_040612395.1). Classification (NCBI taxonomy): domain Bacteria; kingdom Bacillati; phylum Actinomycetota; class Actinomycetes; order Kitasatosporales; family Streptomycetaceae; genus Streptomyces; species Streptomyces sp. NPDC006430. Next base: position 2,976 of record NZ_JBEXQA010000070.1, on the reverse strand, counting down.
GGTGAACCGCCCCATGGCCGTGCAGGCCCGGATCAGCACCGCGGTCGGCGCACAGGGGAAGCTGCCGCCGCGCTCGGGCAGTGCCTGCAGGGCCGCGGTCGCCTGCGCGTGCGCACCGCGCAGGTTGCCCATCCGCAGCAGCGCCTCGGCGTACAGGGCGGCGAACAGCGCGCTCCAGCCGGGAGCCTGGCAGCAGTGGGCCTCTTCCAACAGCTCCCGGCTCCACGGCACCGCCCGCTCGGGATGGTCCGAGGTGATCAGCGACCGTACGGCCTGGGCCAGTGGCGCCACCGTGGCGTCGGTCAGCCGCGCCGACTGGAGCAGCCGCTCACTGACCGCCGCGGGCGTGTCCACCAGGGTGTCCAGCGGAGAGAGGACCGGCTCACCCGTGCCGGTACCCGTCCCTGTGCCCGTACCCGTGCCGGTGCCCGTACCCGTGCCCGTGCCGGAGGCCAGTAGGGCTGCCGCCTCCGCCAGCTGCCCGTGCGCCAGCAGCAGCCCGGCCAGCGGCTGCACCTGCTCGGCGTCCAGCGCACCCGCTCGCCGCGCCGCCACCAGCTCGCCCACCTGCCGCTCGGCCGCAGCAGGATCGAAGCGGGCGGTGATCTGGGCCAGCCGCATCCGAACACCGCCGTGCAGCGGGGCCCCGGGCCCGGCCCGGAGGGCCAGTTCCAGCAGCCGCGCCGCCTGCCGGGCCTCGTTGCGCACCAACAGCTCCTCCGCGGCGTCACGCAGCAGCGCCACGTCCGCCGGATCACCGTCCCAGGGCCCGCCCGCCGGGCAGGCGGCGAGCAGGTGCTCGGCCACCGCGGTCGCCGGACCCCCGTCCTCGCGCAGCACCCGGGCCGCCTGACGGTGCAGGGCGGCCAGGGCCGCCGTACCGCACTCCTCCACGGCGGCGGCCCGCGCCGCCGGGTGGCGGAACCGTACGCCGTTCAGCAGTCCCGATGCCTCCAGCGCGGCCAGCCCCCGCCGGGCGGCGGGCCCGTCCAGGCCGAGCAGCCGGGTGACCCGTTCCGCGGACGCCTGCTCGCCGAGCACCGCCACCGCGCGGGCCAGCCCGAGCGCGTCCGGACCCGTCCGGCACAAGCAGGTCGCGACGGCCTGGGCGAAGGGGCCGCCCGGTTCGAGTACCAGCGGCTCCGCGTCCGTCGTCTCCTCGCAGAGGGCGCGCAGCAGCAGCGGGTTGCCACCGCTGATCCGGTGCAACTCGGCAGCTCCGTCCCGGGAACCCCGTACGGCAGCCACCTCGTCCACGGTCAGCAGACCCAGCCGGACCCGGCGGAACTGGGGCTGGCGCATCAATTCGGTACTGAACGCCGGATCCTGCGCCTGGGCGTGCAGCGCGCCGGCGACCACGACGAGGACCGCCGCGCCGCGCGCGTGCCGGGCCAGGTACTGCACGTACTGCAAGGACTCGCGGTCGGCGTGCTGGACGTCGTCGACGCACACCACGACCGGACTGTCCAGGCTCAGCTCGCGCAGCTCCGTGCAGAACGCCTGCATCGCTCCGACGCGCGAGGGCACCACCGCCCCGCCGGACGGCTGCGGCAGGGCGAAGGACTCCTCCCCGTTGACCAGCTGGCGCAGCACGCCCAACGGCACCTGCTGCTCCTCGGGCGTCGCGACGGCGTAGAGGACCGTCGCCGCGGACGCGACCGCCTGCTCGACGACATGGGAGATCAGGGCACTCTTGCCGCACCCCGTGCCGCCCTCGATCAGGACGATCCGGGACCGTCCCGCCACACAGTCGGTTAGTGCTCTCTCCAGAATGTCGATCTCCGACGTCCCGCTCGCTAACGTCATAGCCGCCCCCGCCGTTGAAGGTCCACCCCTAACCCGGGTCAGGATGGGGCGCGGCCCTACAGGGCAGGTCGAGCTCAGCCGGAGACCCGCTCCGAAGCGGCTCAGGGTGCGGGCAGGACGCGTAGGAGCCCGGCATCGCGCATTTCGTCGATCCAGATGTCCAGATCGGCCCGCGCGTTCTCCGGATCCGTGCCCCACAACTCGGCGAGGACCTGCGCGGCGACTTCCGCATCACCGTCGTGGCGGCGCAGCGCGATCCACATGGCGGTTCCCACCGGGCCGCACCGGAAACGGCCCGGTCCGGCCAGCGAATCCGCTCGCAGTTCCAGGTAGCCGTCCGCATCCACGAAGGCGGCAACCACCCCCGGTGCCGGTCGGACACGCACGGACACCTCCATTGCCGGGATCCCAGAAGTGCCGGCGCTGCAGCCGATCGAGGACCTCTCAAACTATGGGTGAATTCCGTACTGATCCATGGTCAACAACGCACTCTGGGGTGGCAGTTTCCACGTAACCCCTACGGAGGTGGAAAGCGGCCCTTACGGATATAGGGGGCCCGAACCCGCACCGGACCGGCAGATCCGGCCAAACGGCACCCCGGATATCGGGAGATCGGACCACGCATCGGCTCCCCCCTGTGCGCCCGACCCGGACATCACCGGAAATCAGCCCGCGAAACCGACCCGCCCCGCAATGACCGAATACCGCGCCGGCTGCCGATCGCAGGACCACGGCCGCGCACGCGCCCCGCCGGTGGTCCACCGACCCTCCACCGACCGTCGAGCGCATCTCGACGCCCTTGCGAGCCCCACCCCTACAGGGGTACCCACGGCCCGTGCGAAACGGTTGACTCAGGAGGCAGTCGAGTCTGACGCGACCCCGGCCCGCCAAGCTGCCCTTGCCCTTGCCCTTGCCCTTGCCCCCAGCCCCCTGCTCCGCAGGAGTCCGAGTCCTCCCCGGCCGCGAGACCGGGCATCCTCCGAGGTATCAGGTGAACCCACCCATGTCCGTTGTCACCGACGCCGTCCCCAGCGAGAGTGGGACAGGGCCGAAGGAAGTGCGCCGCCTCGACCGAGTGATCATTCGTTTTGCGGGTGACTCGGGTGACGGCATGCAGCTCACCGGTGATCGTTTCACGTCGGAGACGGCGTCGTTCGGGAACGACCTGTC
>NZ_JBEXQA010000069.1:0-10560 GCF_040612395.1 Streptomyces sp. NPDC006430 | reverse complement strand
TTGACGCCTGGTGGGCGGGGTGAGCAGACGTCGGTGGAGGGTGTGTCGAGTCTGATGCACGCTCATGTTCATGGTGCGGGGCAGTCGTTCGTGCTGACGGCGGACCATCTGCGGCAGATCGCTGTTGTGCTGGCTCCTAACATCCATGCCGGTGCTGGTGGGTCGTGGGGTCCGGAGCGGGCTGCTTCCGGTGGTGAGGTCCGTGGCGCGGTGGACGAGCGGCCCGGCTACGGCGGGGGGATGCTCGATGTCGCGCCCGCTGTGGACTACCGCATGGCGGAGGCGGACCCCAATGACGGGCAGGCTGCCGCGGCCCGGGAGGAGAATTCCTCGTCCCACGGGGCCGAGGGGGCCAGTGAAGGCGAAACGGTGACCGTCGGGCAGCCGCGGGCCGCAGCCGAGTCCGTGATGGAGTACCGCACGGTGCGCGAGATGGTGCACGAGAGAGACCGCGACTTCCTGGTGCTTGCCACGGACGAGCGGTTGTGGCGGTTCGACGACGCTCCCCCGGAGGAGGTATTCCAGAACGGCATTCGCGCCGCGGACCCCGACAGCCGCATCGAGCTGTGGCTCTGGGCAATGACCACGACGGTGCGGACCCAGTTCCTCGCCACCACTCGCAATTTCAACCTGTGGTTCCGCAACAAGCGATACCGCTGGGAGATCCACTCCTGGCTGAACTCCGAACCCACAGGCATCAACCTCGATATGACCATCCGGAAGCAGAAGGTGAGCCCGGATCATCATCTGCCCAGTACGTGGAGGAACACTTACGACGAATCGGAGATCACTTTCACCGGCTCCATTGATCCGCAGGCGTTTATGAGCGTCTATGACAGCCTCCAGGACCGCACCGGCACCTGGAATCCGGCGACCCGCGAGGTCGACTGGCTCCCGGGGCAGCTCCAGTCGCGGGACAATCCGCACCGCCGAGTCGAGCCCGGCGCGGCTGACGAGCAGCCCGACCAGGACCCAGCGGTGGTTGATGCGGCGCCGACGGTGCAGGACCCCAGCGCCTTGGAGGACGTCGGTGCGGACTTGCCGGATCTGTCGTCCGGTGAGTTGGACGGGTTGGACGGGTTGATCGGGCTGGAGGGCGTGAATCTGGAAGTTTCGGACCTGTCGTCCGGTGAGTCGTGGCTGTCGTCGACCGAAGTGGATTCGGTTTGGGATGGCTTTTCCGAATCGGGCGAGGGGGAGGTTCCCTCATCGGATGACGTGATGCGAGATTCCGGCCTTGAGTCGGCGCCGGGGGAAGAGCTCGGCGCTTCGGACTCCTCGCTGAGCGATGAGTCCGAAGCCGGTGAGCGGGAGGGGACGGATACAGCGCTCCGCGACGGCAGGGCCGTGCCGGGGTCGGGGCGGGGCCGGATGTCTGCCGGGGACTCCGTCGTGGATCCGGTCAGTGGGACAGGGACCAGCCACTGGGATGGCGTGGACGACGGTGCGGACGCGGACGTCTCGGACCTGTCTTCCGACGAGTCGGACTTCTCGACGGACGACGAATCCCCATCCGGTGAGCGGTACGAGGCGGACCAGCCGGACCCTGCGCTCCACGGCCGCGCGATCGCGACCGCCCAGGGGCAGAGCCCGGTAACGGCTGGGGAGTTGGGTGCTGCCTCCGACGCATTCCGGGCGCCGTCGGCAGAAGACGCTTCCCCCGCGCTCGGCTCGGCCGTCGATTCGTCCGCCGATACCACTTCCGACGGTCCTGCTGGGGCGGATGAGGCCGACGAGCACTCGTCGCGACGGCCCCACGACCAGGGCCACGCGGCGTCCGAGGACAGTGCCGAGGCCACCCCTGAGGCCGACAAGCAGCGCAACACGTCGGCCCGCGTCGAGTCGGCACTCGATGTGCACCGGCCGCCCCGCATCGACCGCTCCATGGCGCCGCCGTTCCCGCAGGAGGGACCGGTGCCGTTCAGTGACGGCAGTCGGCTGCCGGAGTACCTGACCGCCGGATACGGCTCCGGCGGGACCGAGGGACGCAGTTACGGCTTCAGCCAGGTCGCCCTGCGCGGCGCCGACCGCGTCGTAGCGGAGATCGGCGACCGGCTCGGCGCGGCCCGGGCTGGCACGGGCGCCACCCCCGGCCTGGACGAGGCGATGGAGGACCTGCGGCGCGCGCTCGGCGCCACCCCGCAGGTCTTCCACGGCGACGGGTACGAATCCCCCGCCTTCGGTCACGGCCTGGGCCACGTGCTCAGAGTGACGATGCGGCCCTACGGGGCCTGGGAGCGGTTCGCCGGTACCGGTGAACCGACCGCGCTGCAGGTGGAGCAGGCAAGCAGGGTCACCACGGGTGCCACAAGGGGCGTGTCCAGCAGTACACAGCTGTCGGTCGGCGTAGCCCTCGGGCCGGGCGCGGCGGCCCTGTCCGGGCGCGTCGGCGCGGCGGCCGGCGTCACTCGCGGCCAGCAGTACGCCATGCGGGACCGGAGCACGTCCAAGCTGGAGCAGTACTCGACGGACGGGGCGCACCTCCACCTGGACGACGTCTGGTACGAGGTCTCCGTCAGTGGTCCGCCGCGGCTCGAAAGTGCCGTCGGCGGGCGGAACGGGAGCGTCAGGGACGAGGACGCGTTCGGCTTCGCCGTGCGGCACGGGCTGATGGTGCGACTGCCGGACAGCTTCACGGCACCCGGCGAACCGGGCCGGGTGCCGAGCAGGATCGAGCTGGGGCCGCAGTCCGACTACAGGCTGGTGCACACCGAGGGCTACGGACCCGTCAAGCGCCTACGGGAACTCGTCCTGGAGCAGCTGGAGGCCGATGGCGCCCGCAACAACGCCGCACGCGAACAGATCGCCGGGTTCTTCAGCTCGCAGAACTTCCACCGTCTCGCGGACCGGCTGGCCCATGGCCCTGTGACGACGGGACTGTTGTCGGCGGACAACGGGTCGCCGCTCGGGACGATCACCGTGGAGAGGGTCGTGCCCGGCGAGGCCGTATTGCTCACCGAGAGCAGCGCCGTCGAGTTCCGCAACACCATCCAGCACACCGTCACGAACGAACGCGTCGCCTCCAGGACGTCCAGCGGAGACCTGAGCGTCGGCGTCGGCCGGTACTTCGACGTGGACAGCCCGATCTGGGGCCCGGTCGTCGCCGGCATCGGTGGCGGCCTCAGCCGCAGTACCTCGGAGAGCACCGTCTTCGGCGGCTCGGGAAGCCGTAAGACGGTGGGCAGGGTCAGGAAGGTGCCGACGGCCCTGTACCGGGTCTCCAAGACGGTGACCGTGCGCTGGACCGGTGCGCGAGAGCCCCTCAGTGTCGAGACCTGGAGTCTCGACCGGATGACGCACACCGAGGCACGCCGCCTCGCGGGCTGGGACGACGGCACGACCCTGCGCGCGAGGAACGAGAACGCGCCCTTCGCACCGCTGTACTTGACCCCTGACCGCCCTGTAATGCTGGGCATGAGCAGGGTGGAGAAGTTCACCTACGCCAATGGCGACCCGGCGGGTGCCCTGTACGGGCGGCGCGGCTTGCTCGAGACCTTCACGAACAGGGTGATCCGGGAGGCCGCTGACCGCCACCCCGGCCTGTTCGTCCCGTTGGACGAGTCCGGAACCCCGAGCAGCCCCAGCCGGGGGGACGCGCAGCACTACAACCTGGCCTTGCAGAACACGCTGACGGTCATGAACGTGCTGTCCCACCACAGCATGGCCGGCAGCCTAGAGGCGCTCACCACGACCGGGATCACCATCGACCTGATGGCCAGGCCGAGCGGCTTGCGCCGCCCCCACCTGTCCCTGCACATCAGCGGTGAACTGACGGGACGCCGGTACGAGGGCACCCAGAACGACTTCACCCTGAGGGCCGCCGCTCCCGGCACGACACGCCTCGACGGCTCGCACGGGGCGACGCGCGCCATCGGTGCGGGGATCGACGCGAGCGCGCGGGTGGCCACCGCGAAGACGTCCCGGCACGCGGTCACCGTTTCCGCCGGCCCCCGGTGGGAGCGCGCCGAGGGCCGCGGCGGCGACCACGGTTCCATCGTCTCGTACGAAGCCCTGGCCGCCGGCTCGAAGCCGTCCCACCTGTTCAGCTACGACCTGGAACTCACCGCGCGGATAGACGGGTTCTCGCGCTACCGCAGCGGAGCCAGGGCCGCCTCCCTGGGCGTACTCGGCATGCCGTCCTTCCTCCGGGACGAGGAGAATCCCGCCCTCGCCTCGATCCGGGGCCGGGTCCTGCTGTCCGTGCCGGACGAGCACACCCCCGCCACCGATCCGCACGCGGACGGGGCAGGGAGCCCGGCTCCCGTCGTGGAACCACTCGACACGGCCGAGGCGCGGGCACTGCTGACCGGCGAGCCGCCCGCCGACGACTACCTGTCGAGCGCCTCCGAGAGCCGCGGGCAGAGCGTGTCCGGCAACGAGGGCACCTGGCAGGACGTGTTCGGTAGCCACCCCTACCAGACGCTCAGTGTCGCCGCGCACCGCGAACTGAACCGTGCGGCCGAAGAGCTGATGGCCGAGTTGTCCGGCGGCTCCTGGCGCTTCGCCAGGACGGGCGCCCTGCCGCATGACGCCCTGATGCGGCACTTCCAGCCGCAGTTCCTCACCGCCGGCTTCGACCAGGCGTCCGTCTCCGCGGGCTCCCGCCTGATGCTGAGGACCCGGGGCGGGCTGCACGGCCAGGAAGCCACCGCTGTGCACCGGATGCGGGTCATCGATCCGGTCGTGGTGTCCAAGCCCGTCACGATCGCGACCGAACACTCGATCGCCATGGATCTGCAGGCGAGGGGGTCGGCCGACACCACCCGCTCCTCCGCATGGTCCCTCGGGGTCACCGCCGCGCACACGCTGACGGGACACGACGGGACGGTGCTCAGCACCGCATACGGTCTGTCGTACAGCCGGGGCGGCTCCCTCACCACGGCCACCGGCGTATCGCGCACGGTCACCTTCGAGGTCGGCCAGGAGGACGGCGGCCACCACGTCCTGATCGCGGGCGGCACCCGGCGCGAACTCGCCAGCTCGCTGCGCCCGGCCGGCGCCCTCGGATCGCTGCTCGGCCCCTGGAACCAGAACGGCTGGGCGGGCAGGCGGCTCACGTTCGCCCAGGACTGGCTGGGGCACGTGTCGGAGAAGGCCGCGCATGAACTGGGCTTCATCCAGGACGGACTGGGTCAGGTGCCGCGCTTCACCACCAAGCCGTGGACGCTGCCGAAGTGGCTGCACGACCAGCCCTTCGGCTCGTACGCCGCAAACGCGCTGGACACCGGCGACGTGCTGACCGCCTTCGCGCGGGAACTGCGCAATCAGGGCGTCACCCTCGACCAGACGGGCCTTGAGCGGCTGCGCGACCTGGTCTCTCCCCGAGCGCTGCGTGCCCTGCGCGAGCACATGACCTCCACCGGCGCGGCCACCCGCACCCGTGTCAGCCAGCGGAGCCTGGCAGGGATCCGCATCGGCAGTGATCTCGTCTCACTGCGGGTCGAACTCATCGCCGGCGATTCGAAGTTGGACCGCCTCGACCACGGACTCGTCGTGTGGGACACCCGGGTCGCCACCGTGAGCGAGACCGAGCAGACGTCGGCGCAGACCTTCCGCGGGGCCGGCTGGGGCGTTACCCAGGGCGTGGGAACCATCTCCTCGGACGTATCTCCGCGCCCGGGCGATCTCACAGCCGTACGGGCGGGCCTGAGCGGGCGCCTCGGCTCTGGGGACCAGCTGTCCTCCAGCCGGTCCCGCACGCGCCAGCGGGTGGAGGTCTTCATCGCGTCCGGGCCGCACGCCGAATACCTCACCAGGTACGAACTGCGCCTCACGCTCGACCGCGGAGACGGCCGGACCATCACCTCACAGGGCTCGATCGGTTTGCTGCGCGAACAGATGCCGCTCAGCCTGACGGTCCCCGACGCCCGCTCCACCGCGGAGGGCGATCCTCTCGGCACGCCCGTGCTGGACACGCCCCCGCGCTCGGTCAGGTTGCGGGCGCCGGGAGACGTCTTCGCACAGGACATCGACGACTGGCGTTCCGTCGCACGGCCCGACGGCACCAGAGCACCTTTCGAGCCGCCCGCCCAGGGGTTCCGGGTCCGCCGCATCAGCGGGCTGGAGAACCTCAGGCAGGCCGGTGAGCTGGCCATCGCCGCGGCGTACGGCACCCGCGTCGACGCCGCGCCGGACCACGCGCGCGAGCTGACCGGACGCGCTCTGAGCGCTGCGCTGGACAAGGCCCGCGCCTCGGCGCTGACCCGGCCCGGCACGGCTGCGGGCCTGGCGTTGGACGAGGCGATCAGCGACGCCTCGCTGGCCCCGTGCTTCGCGGAAAGCGGCACCCGGGACGGCTACCGCGTCCTGGGCCTGGACGACGACACGTCTGTGAACTGGGCCCACGGTCAGTACCGGCTCTACTCCAAGCCGGACTTCTCCCGCGCCACCCTGCTGACGGTGTTCCCCGACAGCGCCATGTTCACCGGCGAGGGGGACGCAACCGGCGCGAGCACCGCCCTGTCGCACACCGCGAGCCGGGGAGTCTCGGCAGCCGGGCAGCCGGTCCTCTCCGTCGGCCAAGCCGGCTCAGCGGTTCTGGACGCCTCCGTCGGCATCGCCGGAGGCGCTGCCGACGGGCGTGCCGTCTCGGCCGCGCAGAGCGCCGCGATCGGCACCGAGCGCGGCGGCCGCCACTTCCTGTTCGCCGTGCCCACCGCCTGGCTGGGCATCGCCGAGGTGAGGCGCTGGCTGGCGTTCGGCCAGGTCCGTCCCCTCCCGCAGGGTGCCCACGCGGACACCGTGCTCGAAGTGCTCGTCAGTGAGGACGTCGCCCGGGACCTGGGTCTCGTCGACGAGCGGAACCTCCCGCCCGTGGTCCAGGACGCCTGGACACAAGTCACCAAGGCGGGCAACGCCTGGGCCGCTGCGGACAGTGCGTACTGGCAAACACGCCGAGGCATGGCCGCACTCCGGGAGAACTCCCCGGAGCCGGACAGCAGTGAGCTGCTGGAGACGCTGAAGCGGCGCGCCGAGGACGCGGCCGGCGAGTACCACCGCGTGCGGGCGGCGGCCGACCGGCTCACCCGCTGGCACCGGCTGCCGGCCGAAGCGCAGCGGCCGGGTGAGCCGGAGACGCGCGCAGGCCTGACCGAACCGCCGGCCGTGGTGTTCATCGCGGCGGACAGCGCCCCGGACGCCGAGCACCCCGTGTACGTCGTCCAGGAGGGCGCACCCGGCGAACCGGAGGTGCTCACCTCGCCGGAATCGTCGCAGGGCCGCCAGTCGTACACGCTGCACGACGTTCCCTTCGACGGTGACGGCTTCTACCACGCCCTCGCCGAAGGGCTGCACCACGCCGACCCGCAGAGGCTCGGCACCCGCGTCGACGTGACGGACCGGCGGGAGACCGTCCGCAGTCTGCGTCAGCTACTCGCCGACGAGCTGACCCACCATGCCGACCTGATGGAATTCACCTCGCCCGACACCCGGGACAGGTTCAGCGGCGACGAGTTGGATGCCTCTGGCACGATGCCCTTGAGCGGGCCCGAACGGCGCGAGTTCGCCGACTCCGGCCACATACCGCTGCACGCTGAACTACCGGAGAAGCAGCGTGTCGATCTGGCCCGGGAGCAGTTGCTGCGCGGGGGTGACGCGGACCGCGACGCGGGATGGGACCACGGCGCGGCGGACCTGCTGCCCGCGCTGGCCGCCCGTGCTTTCGGCATACGGGTCACCGTGGTCGGCGCGGACGGGCGGTTCCAGGACTTCCTGCCCCTGTCCTCCGAGGCCGCAGAGCCTGCCGAGGGCCGGTTGCCGCACGTCGTGATGCAGTTGAAGGACCGGCACTACCGGCCGGCCCTGCCCTCCGCCGACGACCGGCGCCAGCCCCCGCTTCCCGCACCGGCCGAGGCGGTGCGGGACCGCGGGACGGCGGCCGGCCGGTCGGCGCGCCCCGCTTACACCACGGCGCCGTGGGCGGCCGGTTCCGGCGCCTGGCACACGACCCGCGTCGGGGAGACGACGCGGCTCATCGGACCGGACGGCGCCGCCCGTACGCTCGTTGAGCCGACCGGTGACGGCACGGGCTTCTGGTCGGCCGTGGGCGCGGGGCTGAATCGGCCGGATGTCACCGAGGGCGCTGTGGTCGCGGGCCGGCCGCTGCCCGAAGGGGCGCGACTGGACCGTGGGACGCCGTTCACGGATGGGGAACTGGCTCAGGCGGGGCTCTCCGAGGAGACGATCCGCTCAGCGCGCCGGCGGCGGGCCGACGGCACGCTCCCGCAGGACCTGGAACTCACCGGGCGGCAGGAAAGTGCCCTTATTCGCAGGCAGTTGGTCACTACCCGCGGTTGGAGCGAGGCGACGGAGCGGATGGCCGTCGCGCTGGTGGCGGCCTCCTGTGGCGTGCGGGTGACCGTGGTGGGCGAGGACGGAACCTTCGGCACCATCCGCCCTTCGGGCGAGGCAGCGGACACGCCGGAACTGGTCCTGTATCGCAGGGGCAGGGAGTATCTCCTGGCCGAGCCGGTGGCGGACGGCGAACGGGCCACGGAGCCTAGGAACGGCGTCGCCCCGCAACAGTTGGGGACCGTCACCGAGGTGCTGGGGTCGGGGCAGGCGGATTCCGACCGGTGGATTCCGTATGGTCCGGTTCGGCGTGGGGTGAAGGTGCGGTACGTGCTGGACCGTCTGCCGGTGGGGCCGGGGGATGGTTCGGTGGCCGGTCTGCTGGGTGTGGGTGTGGAGGAGGTGGAGGGGTACCGCAGGGGTGTGAGGAGGCCGTCGGAGGCCGTCGGTGAGCGGATCGACGCGGTGTGGCGGTTGCTGCGGGCAGGCCGTACCGGCCTGACCTCGGCCGATGTGGATGACGCCGTGAACGCCGGGCGTTCTCGGTCCGGCCCCGAGGCCGGGAGTGTGGGGGTATCGGGCCAGGCCCGGGGGATGTTCGATGTGGCGCCCGCGGTGAACTACCTGGCGGAGGGTGCGGGGGGGCGGTCGGCGCTGGAGTCGGATCCCGCCTCGGAGCCCACGCCGCCTGGGCCGAAGCGTCGTCGGGTGGGTGGCGGTGGGCGGTCGGCGGAGGCGGATCCTGCAGTGCAAGCCGCGGGTGAGAGCGCAGCCGCAGCCGGTTCTGCTCCGGACGGGGGTGCTGCCAAGTTGCTTCTTCAGGTGAAGTTGGAGCGGGTGAGGGACGGTCTGGGGCTGACCGGCGTTGTGGACCCGGTCCGGCGGCTCGCCGAGGTGCTGAGGATCGAAAACGACCGGGTGAAGCGCATGTTGAGCGGCGACCTGAAGGCGACCGGGGTGTCCTGGGGAGAGATTGAACGGATCGGTGCGGTCTTCGACCTGGTTGACGAGGGGGGCGCGGTTACCGCGGAGGCGGTGGACGAGCGCGTCCGCGCCCGGATGACTGCGATCCAGCGCACACTGGACGACCTCATAAAGGAGGCGCCCGGCAGAACAGCCCAAGGAGTGCTATTTTCCGACCTGCTCCAGACCGAAAAGGGAGAGGTGGCAGATTACCGATCCGCCAGGCGGACGCCGAATATGAAGGTGGGTCACAGGATCAATGCGATCAAGCGCCTGTTCGACGCAGAACGGTTCGGGTTGACGTCTGGGGATGTGGACGCCGAGGTCGCCCGGTATCGCCGCGATGAAGAGAGAGGGGTGGATTTCGCGGGCAAGCTGTCCTTTCTGCAAGGGAAGCTGGGTGGAATACTGGCCCTGGCCAAGGCGATCGAAGTCACAGATTCCACGGTGCGCCGGAATTTGGATCCGCAGCTTGACGCGACCCTCGGGATGGATGTAGCGGAACGGGTTGACAAGCTGTTCAAGCTCTATCGGGAACTGGACGAAGTGGCTGAGAAGGCCGGGCTTCCCGCGGACGGCACGGTGAACCCGCTCCAGGCCAAGGCGTCGCTTTTGCGGGCACATCTGGAGGAAGAAAAGCTAGATCGATTGCTGAAGGCAGATCCCGGCGAGGTTTCGCGCATCCTCAGCGGCGGGGGGAACATTCGCATTCAGCTCGTTGAGCGGATCGATGCGGCATGCGGCCTGCTCAACGAGCAGGTCGCGGTTACCGCGGAGGCTGTGGACGAACGGGTGCGTGCCCGCTGGACTCCTGACCAGAAGACGATGGTGTACCTGCTGGATAGCGTGGGAGGGGTCGCTGCCCTGGCTCGCCTGCTCAACGTCAACTCGACGTCGGTGGGGCGATTCCGACGTGGCAGCAGGGTGCCACACAAGGCGATTGGTGACCGGATCAGGGCCCTGGAGCCCCTGCTCCGGGCGAGAGGGCTCGGAGCCCCCCTCCCGACGCGTGACGAAGTGGACGCCGCGGTCGCCGCTTTGCCCGCGTATGACCTGAAGGCCAGGGTGGCTTATCTGGTGCTAGTGACGGGATCTGTCCGTTCTGTGGTCCTTGAACTCAACGCCGGACGCAAGGTTGGAGAATCCAGAATGGCTGCAACCACGCTGAGGGACTGCCTGAAAAAGAAGGATCCGAGTGTTCCTTTCGCTATTGCCGAGCGGATTGACCGGGCGTGTCATGAGTTTTGGGGGTTGGGGTTCCGTCCTGCTGACGCCGAGCTGGCTGGGGTTTTGAGGGGCGAGGTCGCT
>NZ_JBEXQA010000068.1:0-14371 GCF_040612395.1 Streptomyces sp. NPDC006430 | reverse complement strand
CGCGGGTCGGCCAGGACCGACCTGACCAGGTCGTATCCGGTGATCATCCAGCCGGGTTTCCCGCCGGGGTGGGTGTAGCGGCTGATGGGGCCGTGTCAGCAGGCGCACCAGGCGACGGTCCAGCGGGCGCGACGTGGCACACCCTCACCCCCGAGCGCGGCCGGAGCACCGGGCGGCGCGATGGAAGAGGAGATCATCGACCTGGCGGTCAGGTCAGGACTGCCGAGGATGACGGCGCGCGTGCACGTCGACCTGTTGCTGTCCGAGGACGGCAGGCGCACCGCGGCCGAACTGACCCGCAGGCTGAAGGTCAGCCCGGCCTCCGTCTCCGTGGCCATGAACTTCCTGGTCCAGCAGGGATACTTCCGGCGCGAACGCGATCCGCAGCGGCGCCGCGACGTCTACGTGGTCGACGACGCGTGGTACCACTCGATCGTGATCAGCTCACGCCAGACGCCCGAGTCGGCGCACGCCGCGACGGCAGCGGCGCAGACCTACGAGCTCGAAAGCCCCGTGAGGCAACGGCTGGCCAAGGTAGGCGCGTTCCTCGAAAAGGTCAGCCTCGACATGATGGAGTCGGCCGACCGATGCCGCCGCCTCCTGGCGTGATGGGTCTCAGCTGAACCATCTGGGCAGCCGGCGGGCCAGTTCCGGCCGATCGTCACCGACCCGTGCCATCTGGCCGCAGCGGCACCGCGGTTCTCAAGCACCACCGCAACCGGGACATCGACAGCTAGGGCCGATAGACGAGCTCGATCACCATCGCTGCGATGACCGCCCAGACCCCGACGGCAAGCAGCCACAGGGCATCGAGGAGCGCGCCGGAGGCGATGACGGTGAGACCGGCCGCCCCGAGGGCGAGTACGGTCTGGCGGATGCCACGATCGGGGCGCCAGGAGATGGTCACAACAGCGAGCATCCCTCCGGATCCTCGCCTGGGCGAGGATCCGGAAGGTTTCCTGTCGGCGTCTTTGCGCCGACGTCAGCCGGCGTGCACGTGCGGGCGCCGGGCGCGGTCCGGTTCGGCCTCGCGGATGACCTCGCGGGTGACGGGGGCGACCTCGCCCTGGCCGAAGAGGAAGAAGCGGAGGAAGTTGGCCATCGGGTTGCCCTCGGTCCACTCGAAGTAGATGTGGGGACGCTGGCCGGTCTCGTCGCGCACGTGCAGGAGTAGCGCCGCCAGCGCGTTGGGGATGCTGGAGCTCTCCAGGGTCAGCACGCGGTAACGGTCATGGAGCACTTCTCCGCGCACCCGCATCCCGGACTCGAACTCGGACGCGTCCAGGACGGTGACCTCGACGAACATGACGTCGTCCTCGGCCGGGATGTCGTTGTCCGCGCGGATCTGCTGCTTCTTCTGCCGGTACTCGTCAAGGTCCCGGCTGTCCGGCTCGTTAGCAATGAAGCGGATCGTCCGGTTGGCGGTGTCGCGGATGAACCGCTGGGCCATGTCGTCGAATTCCATGTGGGTGACGCGCAGCTCGAAAACGCGGGCGAGGCGGGAGAGAAGGGAGAGCGCCATGATGCCGGCGATGAAGCAGGCACCGATCTTCACGCCGTCGGGGCGCTCGGCGACGTTGACGGCGGTGGTGTAGACGAAGACTGCGGAGATCACACCGAAGGCGATCGTCCAGCCCCGCTGGCCGGCCTTCCGAGCGGCGATGGTCACGGCGACCGCCGCCGAGGTGATCAGGACCAGGACACCGGTGGCGTACGCACCGCCCTGCGCGTCCACGTCCGCGTCGAAGATCCAGGTCACCAGGAACGCGATCAGGGTGAAGACGATGACCATCGGGCGCAGGGCGCGGGCCCAGGAGGGGGCCATGCCGTAGCGGGGCAGGTAGCGCGGCATCAGGTTGAGCAGGCCGGCCATGGCCGAGGCGCCGGCGAACCACAGGATGAGGATCGTGGAGATGTCGTAGACGGTGCCGAAGGCCGAGCCCAGGTACTCGTGCGCGAGGTAGGCGAGGGCACGGCCGTTGGCCTCGCCGCCCGGCTGGAACTGGGCGGGCGGGATCAGCAGCGTGGTGATGAAACTGCTGGTGATGAGGAAGACGCTCATGATGAGGGCCGCGGTCGTCAGCAGCTTCTTGGCGCCGCGGATCCGGCCGGCTGGCTTCTCCTCGGTGTCACCGGGGTCGCCCTCGACATGCGGCATGACCGCCACACCGGTCTCGAACCCGGACAGGCCGAGCGCGAGCTTCGGGAACACGACGAGGGCGATGGCGACCATCATGAAGGCGTTGCCGTGTTCGGCGGTCAGAGCCTCCGTCCAGTCGGTGATGACCTGGGGTTCGCTGAGCACCTTCCACAGGCCGACGGCCACGACGACGACGTTCAGCGCGAGGTAGGTGGCCACCAGGACCACGGCCACGCCGATGGCCTCGCTGAAGCCCTTAAGAAACACCGCGCCGAGGAGCGCGATCATGATCAGGGTGATGAGCACCTGGTGGCCGTTGAGGGTGCTGGTGAGGTGCGGGTTCTCCACCAGGTGCGCGGTGGCGTCGGCCGCCGAGAGCGTGATGGTGATGAGGAAGTCCGTCGCCGCGAACCCGAGCAGGGTCAGGACGAACAGCTTGCCCTTCCAGAACGTCAGCA
The DNA here is from genome assembly GCF_040612395.1 of Streptomyces sp. NPDC006430. NCBI lineage: Bacteria > Bacillati > Actinomycetota > Actinomycetes > Kitasatosporales > Streptomycetaceae > Streptomyces > Streptomyces sp. NPDC006430. The sequence continues at coordinate 11,773 of NZ_JBEXQA010000068.1, read as the reverse complement.
GCCGCTCCAGCATCGCGATCGAGCCCTCGCCGTGCGGGCTCTCCTCGGCGACCCGCCGGTACACCGGCAGGGCGCCGAAGAGGGTCAGCAGCACGAGCACGATGGTCGCCAGCGGCGACAGCAGGCCCGCCGCGAGCGCCGCGATTCCAGGCTGGTAGCCGAGGGTGGAGAAGTAGTCGAGACCCGTGAGGCACATGACACGCCACCAGGGCCGCCCGTGGGGCTGGGCCGCTGTCTCCTTGGCGGCGGGTGAACTGTTCTCGGCGGTCAGGCCTTCCAGCAGCCACGCGCGCAGGCGCGAGGAGCGGGCAGGGGTGGCCATCGTGGGGTGCTCCTGTCGTACGGCAAAGAATCAGCCATCGACATCGACGGCGGAGCAAGCGTACGCAGACTGATCTCTTGCCCGCGGCTGAGCCAATCCTGACACGTCCTTAACGCGTACAGAGCCACCTGTGGCGTAGTGAACGTCTTCGGGCGTAAGTGACAGCAGCCTGCCTGCGGGCAAGCGGGCAAGCGGGCAAGCGGGCAAGCGGGCAAGCGGGCAAGCGGGCAAGCGGGCAAGCGGGCAAGCGGGCAGCAACAGTGTCACGAACGAGGAGCGGGGGCGGCCCGGACGGAGGCCGCCCCCGCAGGGGAACCAGCGAAGTGTGGATCAACGCTGGCCGGCCTGACGCGGCCGTGGTCTTTCCTCTGATGAGCCGTTGCCGAACGTCAGCCGAGGCCGGGGATGGTGGACACCAGGAGGTCGATGAGCTTGATGCCGACGAAGGGCAGGATCAGGCCGCCGAGACCGTAGACGCCGAGATTGCGGCGGAGCAGGTCGTGTGCGGAGGCGGGCTTGTAGCGGACGCCGCGCAGGGCGAGCGGGATGAGGGCGACGATGATCAGGGCGTTGAAGATGATCGCCGAGGTGATCGCGGAGGTGGGGCTGCTCAGGCCCATGATGTTGAGCGCGCCGAGGCCCGGGTAGGCCGAGGCGAACATGGCGGGGATGATCGCGAAGTACTTGGCGACGTCGTTCGTGATGGAGAAAGTGGTGAGCGCGCCCCGGGTGATCAGGAGCTGCTTGCCGATCTCCACGATGTCGATGAGCTTGGTGGGGTTGGAGTCCAGGTCCACCATGTTCCCGGCCTCCTTCGCGGCCGAGGTACCGGTGTTCATGGCCACCCCGACGTCGGCCTGCGCGAGGGCCGGGGCGTCGTTGGTGCCGTCGCCGGTCATCGCGACGAGCTTGCCGCCAGCCTGCTCCCGTTTGATCAGGGCCAGCTTGTCCTCGGGCGTGGCCTCGGCAAGGTACTCGTCCACACCGGCCTCGGCGGCGATGGCGCGGGCCGTCAGTTCGTTGTCGCCGGTCACCATGACCGTACGGATCCCCATGCTCCGCAGCTCCGCGAACCGCTCCCGGATTCCCTCCTTGACGACGTCCTTGAGGTGGATGATGCCGAGAACCCGGGGCCCGTCCCAGTCGTGGACCGCCACCAGCAAAGGGGTTCCGCCGGACTGCGAGACCTGAGCGGACCAGGCCGCGGCCTCCGCCTGTACGGTCCCGCCGCGCATCGCCACCCAGTCCATGACCTCCACCACCGCGCCCTTGCGGATGGCGCAGCCCGCTCCGTTGTCCCAGCTCAAGTTCACGCCGCTCATCCTGGTGCGGGCGCTGAACTCGGTGAAGCGGGGGTTGCTGAGATCCTCGGCGGCGGCCGGCTGGAGCCCGTACTGCTGGGCCAGCGATACAACGGATCGACCTTCTGGGGTCTCGTCGGCGAGGGAGGACAGCTGGGCGGCGTCCGCGAGCTTGATGTGGTCGACGCCGGGGAGCGGGATGAAGGCAGCGGCCTCGCGGTTGCCGTGGGTGATGGTGCCGGTCTTGTCGAGGAGGAGGGTGTTCACGTCGCCGGCGGCCTCGACGGCGCGGCCGCTCATCGCGATGACGTTGCGCTGGACCAGGCGGTCCATGCCGGCGATGCCGATCGCGGAGAGCAGGGCGCCGATCGTGGTCGGGATGAGGGTGACGAGAAGGGCGACCAGGACGGTCGTCGACTGGGCGGCGCCCGCGTAGGCGGCCATCGGCTGGATGCTGACCACGATCAGGATGAAGATGACGGTCAGGGCGGCCAGCAGGATGTTCAGCGCGATCTCGTTCGGAGTCTTCTGCCGGGAGGCGCCCTCGACCAGCGCGATCATCCGGTCGATGAAGCTGTTCCCGGAGCGCGAGGTGACCCGCACGACGATCGAGTCCGAGAGGACGGTCGTGCCCCCGGTGACACCGGACCGGTCACCGCCCGATTCCCGGAGCACCGGGGCCGATTCACCGGTGACGGCCGACTCGTCCACCATCGCAGCACCGTCGACCACATCCCCGTCGGCCGGGACGAGCTCCCCCGCTTCGACGAGGACGAAGTCGAACGGCTGGAGCTCGGCCGGGGTCACCACCTCGGTCTCGGCGCTGCGCAGGTTCGTCCCGTACGTCCAGTGCTTCAGCCGCAGCGCGACCGTGTCCGTGCGCGCCTTGCGCAGCGATTCGGCTTGGGCGCGGCCGCGGCCCTCGGCGACGGCCTCGGCGAGGTTGGCGAAGAGGACCGTCAGCCACAGCCAGACGCTGATCACCCAGGTGAAGACGGACGGGTGGATGAGCGCCGAGAGCGTGGTCAGGACCGATCCGACCGCGACGACGAACAGCACCGGCTTCTTCACCAGCTCACGCGGATGGAGTTTGGCAACGGCCTCCCGGGTCGAGGTGGCGAGGAGCTCGGGCTCCAGCACGTTCACCTGGCCGAAGCGTTTCCGGGACGGCCGGTCGACCGGGGTCCGCGAGGGGGTGCCGAGATCCGGGGGAACGTGCTGCGCGGCGGCGGGAGGCATGAAGCGACCTTCTGGTGAGTTCGGCTGGGCACCCCCTGCCGGCAAGGTCGGGCAAGGACTGGGTGCGCGTGAGGGGTGTCGCCGCCGGGGACTGTCTCGCATGGACCCCCTCGGCCGTCATGTGAGTAGTCGAGCTCCCCGCCGGCGCAACAGGCAGGAAACTACTGCCCGTTCCAGAGGAAAACCCCATGTGTGCGGGGGAATTGGCACCTTCTTGACGGCGACGCACGAGACGCGTCAAGCCACCGTCAACGGCACGTCAACACACGTCGGAGGTGATGCGGAAGCGCAGTCGGCAGATGACGGCGTCGGTATCGCGGCGTACCGCGTGGGCGACGACGGAGCCGCGCTGGTTCTGCAGCATCCGCTGCCACAGGTGGGCGGGTTCGGTTTCCGGGATGAGGACGGTGACCTGGGCGTCCGGGTGTGCCTGCGTCAGCTCGCGCACGTACGCCGACACCGGGCGGCCGAGCGAACGGGTATCGGAGGAGACTTCGATCAGCTCGACGCCCGGCTTCCACAACTCCCAGTCCCGGCAGAGCGCTTCGGCTGCCTGCCGGTCCTCCGGCCCGGAGTGGGTGACGGTCACGGCGAGGACCTCGTCGCCGAGCGAGCGGGCAGCGGTGAGCGCCTGGCAGGTCAGGCGGGACAGCCCTGAGACGGGCACGACGACCAGGGAGCGGGAGCGCTGGGGAGCCTGAGGGATACGGCCGAGTTCCAGGCGTTCGCCGATCTGTGCGTAGGCGCAGTGGATCTTCTCGAACGCGAGGACGATCAGCGGCAGGGCGAGCACGATCAGCCAGGCACCTTCGGTGAACTTGGTGGCGGTCACGACGATCGCCGAGACTCCGGTGAGCAGTGCGCCGAAGCCGTTGAGGGCGGTCTTGGCCTGCCAGCCCTTGGGCCGCTCGCCGAACCAGTGCCGGACCATGCCGACCTGGCAGATGGTGAAGCCGACGAAGACGCCGATCGCGAAGAGCGGGACGAGGGTGTTGGTGTCGCCGCCGGAGAACACCAGCAGAGCACTCGACACGAGCGCGAGCCACACCACGCCGTGGCGGTGTACCTGGCGGTCCGCCTTGAGGGCGAACAGGTGCGGCAGGTAGTTGTCGCGTGCCAGCAGACTCATCAGGACGGGCAGCCCGCCGAAGGAGGTGTTCGCGGCGAGCGCCAGCAGCGCCATGGTGGCGAACTGGACGACGTAGAAGGCGGCGTTGTGGCCGAACGAGGCGTCCGCGAGCTGGGCCAGGACGGTGACGCCCTCCACGGGCTGGAGGTGGAAGCGGCCGATCAGGACCGACAGCCCGATCAGCATGACACCGAGGAGAGCGCCGAGCGCCACTTCGGTGCGCTGGGCCCGCCGGGCCGCCGGGGCGCGGAAGGACGGGACGGCATTGGCCACGGCTTCAACGCCGGTCAGGGCGGAGCAACCGGCCGCGAAGGCCTTCAGCAGCAACAGCGCGCCGACGGTGGTGGCGCCTTCCCCGAGTGCGGAGGCGTGTCCGGCGGCCGAAGCGGTGCTGACCGGGCCGTCACGGAACAGACCGACCACGACCATGGCAAGGATCGAGCCCACGAACACGGCGGTCGGCACGAGGAACGCCTTGGCGGATTCCACGACCCCGCGCAGGTTCACCGCCGTGACCAGGACCAGCACCCCGAGGCAGATCCACACCCGTTCCCCGTACAGCTCCGGGAAGGCCGAGGTCAGGGCGGCGACGCCGGCGGTGACGGAGACGGCCACGTTCAGCACGTAGTCGAGGATCAGCGAGGCCGCGGCCACCAGGCTGGCGCGTCGGCCGAGGTGCTTCTTGGCGACGGCGTACGAGCCGCCACCGTCCGGGAACGCGGCGATGACCTGCCGGTACGAGGCCACCAGAACGGCCAGGAGCGTCGCGATCGCCAGGGTGACGGGGAGGGTGAACCCGAGGCCGTACGCACCGGCCGCCGCCAGCACCAGCACGATCGACTCGGGTCCGTACGCGACGGAGGCCATCGCGTCCAGCGACAGCGCGGCCAGGCCCTGGAGTGCGGTCAGCCGGTGTCGGTCCCCCGGCTCGGGAGGCGTCCGTACGCCGGTATCAGGAGGCTCCTCCGCTCCCGGGGCCTGTTCTGCCGCGGTCGTCTTGCCCATGTCTATGGCCATCTTCGCTGTTCCTCCGATTGGACAAAGTGAGGACAGCGTCGGGATGGCATGGCCGAATGACCAGTGCTCTTGGCGGAATCCATACGACCGCCGCCGCACTCTTCACGCACTCCTGACGCCGGGGTCGGTATGTCGTATGAGGTGCGTCAAGACCGCGCCAGAGCGCGTGGCTCCTTCTCCGACCGGGGGCAGGCTTGATGTGGGCGACTCATGCCCGACGGAATCGCAAGGAGTACACACTGATGGACGCGGAAAACGTGGTCGGGCTCACCGTCGCCGTCGCTCTGCTCACCTATCTCGTGGCAGCACTGATCAAGCCCGAGAGGTTCTGATTCAAGATCGTCGCGTCCGGACAGGAGGCCTCACATGTCCGGGTACCGGTTCCACGACCGTGCGGTCCTGCTCGCGGCCCTCGTGGTCCCCTTCATCGTCGCGCTCGCGCTCGTTCCGTTCCGTACGGATCTTTCGGCAACGAACGAGGCTCTGATCATGGTCGTCGCCGTGGTTGCGGTCGCCGCCCTCGGCACTTGAGCGGCCGGTGCGCTGGCCGCACTCTCTGCGGCCGCCTGGTTCGATTTCTTCCTGACCAGGCCCTACCAGCAGTTCACCATCGCCGACGGTGACGAGATCCAGACAGCCGTCCTCCTGCTCGTCGTCGGGCTGATCGTCTCACAGCTGGCCGTACGCGTACGGCGGCTCCGGACCGTCGTGGTCACCGACGCCGCGCACCTGTCCAGCCTCCAGGGAACCGCTCGACTGGTCGAGGAAGGCAGCTCGCCGGAGGCGGTGGTCGAGTACGTACGCCGCGAGCTCGTCGGCCTGCTGGGCCTGCGCGGCTGCCGCTTCGAGTACGGAAGGCTCCTCGGGGACCGGCCGCGCCTACAGCACGACGGCGGACTGTGGCTGCGCAGCGGCAGCCACATCACCGAGTACGCCGACTGGCCGGACGGGGAGACCGAACTGCGCGTCGTCGGCGGCGGCCACTACTACGGCCGCTTCCTCCTCGACCCGCTCCCGAACCGCCCCCTGCCCCCCGAAGAGGCCCGCCTGGTGGCTGTCGCGCTGGCCGCGCAAGCCGGCGCCGCCTTGGACACGGCCGGCCTGTCCCACCAGGGCTGACCCTCGATTCGTGGCCTCACGCGTAAGTGTGGCGTTAAGAGTTCCCCTGCGCCCGTATGGACCCCGTCAAGGTGTCTTAACGCCGGGATGAAGACACGGTTATCTCGTCATCGGCCATCTGGCCGATTCATTTCCTCCCTCTTCATCCAGGAGCTCACGGTGGCCGATCTGGCCTTCGTCGTCACCACGGTCGCGGTGTTCGCGCTGGTGGCTCTCATCGCCCGGGGGGTGACCAAGCTGTGAACGCCGAAAACATCATCGGCCTCGTCGTGGCCGTCTCCCTGCTCGGATACCTCGTCCTCGCCCTTGTGTACCCGGAGAGGTTCTAGCCACCGATGAGTCCCGTTCTCGCTGGTGTGCTCCAGCTCCTCGCGCTGATCGCCGCGCTCGCGCTGGCCTACCGCCCGCTGGGCGACTACATGGCCCGCGTCTACTCCTCCGAGAAGCACTACAAGCCGGAGAAGTGGATCTACAAGGCCATCGGCGCCAACCCCACCGCCGAGATGCGCTGGCCCGCCTACCTGCGCGCCGTCCTCGCCTTCTCCGCCGTGAGCGTCCTCTTCCTCTACGCCCTCCAGCGCGCCCAGGGCATCCTGCCCGGCTCCCTCGGCTTCCAGGCCATCGACCCCGACCAGGCGTTCAACACCGCCGCGTCCTTCGTGGCGAACACCAACTGGCAGTCGTACTACGGCGAGCAGGCCATGGGCCACGTCGTGCAGACCGGCGGCCTCGCGGTGCAGAACTTCGTCTCGGCCGCGGTCGGCATGGCCGTCGCCGTCGCCCTCGTACGGGGCTTCGCGCGCTCCCGCACCGGCGAGCTCGGCAACTTCTGGGTCGACCTGGTCCGCGGCACCGTCCGCATCCTGCTTCCCATTGCCGTCCTCGGCGCGATCGTCCTGGTCGCCTGCGGCGCCATCCAGAACTTCGCCGGCATCCACGAGGTCGGCCAGTTCATGGGCGGCACGCAGCAGTGGAACGGCGGCGCGGTCGCCTCGCAGGAGGTCATCAAGGAGCTGGGCACCAACGGCGGCGGTTACTTCAACGCCAACTCGGCCCACCCGTTCGAGAACCCCACCCCGTTCTCGAACCTGTTCGAGATCTTCCTGATCCTGGTCATCCCGTTCGCGCTGACCCGGACCTTCGGCCGCATGGTCGGAAACCTGCGCCAGGGCTACGCGATCCTCGCGACGATGGCGATCATCTGGCTCGGTTTCACCGCTCTGATGATGTGGACCGAGTTCGCGGGTAAGGGCCCGGCCTTCGAGGTCTCCGGCGGCGCGATGGAAGGCAAGGAGACCCGCTTCGGCATTGGTGCCTCCGCGATCTTCTCGGTCGCGACCACGCTGACCTCGACCGGTGCGGTCAACTCCTTCCACTCCTCCTTCACCGGCTTCGGCGGCGGCATCCAGCTGCTGGGCATGCAGCTCGGCGAGATCGCGCCCGGCGGCGTCGGTTCGGGTCTCTACGGCATGCTGATCATGGCGATCATCGCGGTGTTCATCGCCGGACTGATGGTCGGCCGCACCCCCGAGTACCTCGGCAAGAAGATCGGCACCCGCGAGATCAAGCTCGCCGCCTGCTACATCCTCATCACCCCCGCCCTCGTGCTGTGCTTCACCGCAGCCGCGATGGCCCTGCCCACCCCGCCGCACTCGATGCTGAACTCCGGCGCGCACGGCTTCTCCGAGGTGCTGTACGCCTACACCTCCGGCGCCAACAACAACGGCTCCGCTTTCGCCGGCCTGAACGCCGACACCCAGTGGTTCAACAGCACCATCGGCATCGCGATGCTGCTCGGCCGTTTCCTGCCCATGGTGTTCGTCCTGGCGCTGGCCGGCTCGCTCGCCGAGCAGAAGCCCGTCCCGGAGACGGCGGGCACGCTCCGTACGGACAAGCCGCTCTACACCGGCCTGCTCGTCGGCACGATCCTCATCATCACCGGTCTGACCTACTTCCCGGCCCTGGCGCTGGGACCGCTCGCCGAAGGGCTCGCATCATGAGCACCGCCACACCCACCAGGGCTCCGCACGACGACCTGCCAACCGGCCACAAGCCGCCCGCCGGGCGCGTGGGCGGTGGTCTCTTCGACCCGAAGCAGCTGCTGAAGTCCTTCCCGGACGCGGTGCGCAAGCTCGACCCCCGGGTCATGATCAAGTCGCCGGTCATGTTCGTCGTCCTGATCGGATCGGTGGTCACCACCGTCCTCGCGCTGAAGGACCCGACCGATTGGTTCGGCTGGGCCATCACCGCCTGGCTGTGGCTGACCACGATCTTTGCCAACCTCGCCGAGGCCGTGGCCGAGGGCCGCGGCAAGGCCCAGGCCGACACCCTGCGCAAGGCCAAGACCGACTCCGTCGCCCGCCGCCTGACCAAGGACGGCGGCGAGGAGCAGGTCCCCGGCACCGAGCTGCGCATCGGCGACCTGGTGGTCTGCGAGGCGGGAGACATCATCCCCGGCGACGGTGACGTCGTCGAGGGCGTCGCCTCCGTCGACGAGTCCGCCATCACCGGCGAGTCCGCTCCTGTGATCCGCGAGTCGGGCGGCGACCGCTCGGCCGTCACCGGTGGTACGAAGGTGCTGTCCGACCGGATCGTCATCAAGATCACGACGAAGCCGGGTGAGACGTTCATCGACCGGATGATCGCCCTGGTCGAGGGCGCGGCCCGGCAGAAGACGCCGAACGAGATCGCGCTGAACATCCTGCTCGCCTCGCTGACGATCGTCTTCCTGCTCGCGGTCGTCACCCTGCAGCCGTTCGCGATCTACGCGGGCGCCGAGCAGTCGATGATCGTGCTCACGGCACTGCTCGTCTGCCTGATCCCGACCACCATCGGAGCGCTGCTCTCCGCGATCGGCATCGCGGGCATGGACCGCCTGGTCCAGCGCAACGTCCTGGCCATGTCCGGCCGGGCCGTCGAAGCCGCAGGCGACGTCTCCACCCTCCTGCTCGACAAGACCGGCACCATCACCCTCGGCAACCGCCAGGCCTCCGAGTTCGTCCCCGTCAAGGGCACCACCGAGGCCGAACTGGCCGACGCCGCCCAGCTCTCCTCCCTCGCGGACGAGACCCCCGAGGGCCGCTCCATCGTCGTACTGGCGAAGGAGAAGTACGGGCTGCGCGAACGCCACCAGGGCGAGCTGGCCCACGCCGAGTGGATCGCCTTCACCGCCCAGACCCGTATGTCGGGCGTGGACGTGGACGGCAAGGAGACCCGCAAGGGCGCTGCCGGTTCGGTCATCACCTGGGTCAAGGAACAGGGCGGCCAGGTCTCCGACGACGCCGACCTCCTCGCCAACAAGATCTCGGAAGCCGGCGGCACGCCGCTACTGGTCGCCGTCAAGGACGAGAAGGGCGCCCGGATCCTGGGTGTCATCCACCTCAAGGACGTGGTCAAGGAGGGCATGCGGGAGCGGTTCGACGAGCTCCGCCGCATGGGCATCAAGACCGTCATGATCACGGGTGACAACCCGCTGACAGCCAAGGCCATCGCGGAAGAAGCGGGCGTGGACGACTTCCTCGCGGAAGCGACGCCCGAGGACAAGATGGCCCTCATCAAGCGGGAGCAGGCCGGCGGCAAGCTCGTCGCGATGACGGGTGACGGCACGAACGACGCCCCGGCGCTCGCGCAGGCCGACGTAGGCGTCGCGATGAACACGGGAACCTCGGCCGCCAAGGAAGCCGGGAACATGGTGGACCTCGACTCCAACCCCACCAAGCTCATCGAGATCGTCGAGATCGGCAAGCAGCTCCTCATCACCCGGGGCGCCCTGACCACCTTCTCCATCGCCAACGACGTCGCGAAGTACTTCGCGATCATCCCGGCCATGTTCGCCGTGGTCTACCCGGGCCTCGACAAGCTCAACATCATGGGCCTGACCTCGCCCGAATCGGCGATCCTCTCCGCGGTCATCTTCAACGCGCTGATCATCATCGCGCTCGTACCACTCGCCCTCAAGGGCGTCCAGTACAAGCCGACCAGCGCCGACAAGATGCTCCGCCGCAACCTGGGGCTGTACGGCGTGGGCGGTCTGATCGCCCCATTCATCGGCATCAAGATCATCGACATGCTCATCTCCCTCATCCCCGGAATCGGCTGAGACGACAATGAACAACTCTGTAGGAAACACGGCACGGTTGATCGGTGCGGGCCTGCGTGCCCTGCTCGTCCTGACCGTGATCTGCGGGGTCATCTACCCGCTGGCCGTCACCGGCGTCGCCCAGGCCCTGTTCAACGACAAGGCCAACGGCTCCGAGACCAAGGACAAGAGCGGCCAGGTCGTCGGATCCTCCCTCATCGGCCAGACCTACAACCTGCCGAAGAAGGACCCCAACGACGCCGAGGAGGCGGCAAAGCCGGACCTCAAGTGGTTCCAGCCGCGCCCGTCCAACGGTCTGGGCAGCAACAGCGTCAACACCCAGTACTCGCTGATCCTGTCCGGCGCCACCAACCGCTCCGCCGACAACGGCGCCGTGGGCGGCAAGTGCACCAAGGACGCGGAGGAGGGCTCCCTCTGCGCCCAGGTCCTCGCCGCCAAGGACGCCGTCGTCACTGACAACTCCACCGCCTCCTACCAGGTCAAGCCGGAAGACGTGCCGGCCGATGCCGTCACCTCCTCCGGCTCCGGCCTCGACCCGACCATCTCCCCGGAGTACGCCAAGCTCCAGGTCCACCGGGTCGCCGAGCGGAACAAGCTCGACGTTAAGCAGGTCGAGAAGCTGGTCGAGGACCACACCGAGGGCCGCACGCTCGGCTTCATGGGCGAGCCCCGCGTCAACGTCCTTGAGCTCAACATCGCCCTGAAGGCGCTGTCCAAGAGCTGAGGTCCGCATCCGCACGGACTGCGAGTCGGCGGGGCACGGAGCTCCCCCAGCCACCACTGGGAGGTGCCCCCAGCGCCCCGCCGGCTTCCTGCCGTGCCCCTCACGAACGGAAAGGCTGCACACCGATGACCCGGGTGCTGGTGGTGGAGGACGACCCTCAGCTCGTCCGCGCGCTGAAGATCAATCTCCAGGCGCGCAATTTCGAGGTCGAAGAGGCTTCAGACGGCGGATCGGCCCTGCGGCTCGCGGCCGCCCGCAAGCCGGATGTCATAGTGCTGGACCTCGGGCTGCCCGACATGGACGGCATCGACGTCATCAAGGGTGTCCGCGACTGGAGCAAGGTCCCCATCCTGGTCCTGTCCGCACGCCACACGTCGGAGGACAAGATCAGGGCCTTGGACGCCGGCGCCGATGACTACGTGACGAAACCGTTCAGCATGGACGAGCTCCTGGCCCGGCTCCGGGCAGCTGCCCGGAGACAGGAAACACCAGAAGCTTCACAGGCTGACGAAGTCGCCGTGGTCACAACCGACGAGTTCACCGTTGACCTGGTCGCGAAGAAGGTGCGACGGGGCGAGCGCACCGTACGGCTGACCCCGACCGAGTGGCAGCTGCTGGAGATCCTCATCACCCACCCGGGTCGATTGATCACGCAGGGGCAGCTCCTCTTGGAGGTCTGGGGGCCGACCTACGGGGAGAACACCAACTACCTGCGGGTCTACATGGCTCAGCTACGGCGCAAACTGGAAGCGGACCCCTCGCACCCCCGGTATTTGATCACCGAGCCGGGCATGGGCTACCGCTTCGAACCCTGATCACCTGC
>NZ_JBEXQA010000067.1:0-14779 GCF_040612395.1 Streptomyces sp. NPDC006430 | reverse complement strand
GCAGAGTTGGTCACGAGTCTCGTCCGGGATGCGCATACCACAACAACGAGCCCCGGAACGGGAAGCAACACCTTGATTTCCTGCAAGCCCTTAGGTGTCTATTGAATGTGCTGGTCACAGCCGTTCGTCGATGGCCGCCACGAGGACGGTCGCCTCGTAGCGGACCCGCGAGTTTGTCGTACCTCGTGGCCACGTCGCGGTGCCTCTTGAGGTGGTTGATGCCGCACTCGACTGCGTGCCGAGCCTTGTAGTCCTGCGGGTCGAACTTCGGCGGCCGGCCGCCGCGTGAGCCGCGTTTCTTACGATTGCGCGACTGATCGGCCTCGTCCGGGATGGTGCAGCGGATCCCGCGCAGCAGCAGGTAAGCGCGGTTGGACATGGGGTTCTGGCCCTGTTCGATGGCCAGGTGCAGCTTGGTGGCCAGACCGCCACGCGAGCGCCCGAGCCCGTGGTCGTCCGGCTCGATGGTGACGCCGCCAGGCGGCTCCTTCTGCAGTTCCCCTTTTCCCTCGCCCCGGCGGCGTGCTGGTGGGCCCGGCGCACCGTGGAGTCGACGTTGATGTCCCAGATGATCAGCCCCTTCGCGTCAGCCTGGGCCTGGAGCACGGTGAAGATCCGATGCCAGGTGCCGTCCCGCCGCCACCGGCGGAACAGGTCGTACACCCGCCCCCTCGGCCCGTACTCGACGGGGAGGTCCCGCCACGGGATGCCGGTGCGGATCCAGAACCTTTTACCGTTGATCAGCTGCCGCCTGGTCCACGTCGGCGGCCGTCCCCGCGAACCGGTCGTTCACCTGCTTGACCGCGACGAGCCGCCCGTCGGGCCCGGCACCGAGCAGGACGCGGCCCATGCGCCCTGCCCGAGCACCCCGACCGTACGGAACGGCCCCACGCGCACCGGGTCCGAGGGCCCTGAGCGATCCACCCCTAGACGGTCCTCACGAAGGCGGAGAAGGCGGCGGGGCTGACGGTGAAGACGGGTCCGTCGGGGTTCTTGGAATCCCGGACGGCGATCCGGCAGGGCTGCGCGGCGACCTCGACGCATTCGCCGCCGGTGTCGGAGCTGTACGAGGCTTTGCGCCAGACGGCGGCGCCGAGCGGGGCGCACTCGACGCACTCACCGCCCGTGGTGCCGCTGTACGAGGACTTACGCCACCGTGCGCCTGTCAGGTTCTGGATGGTCTCCATAGCGTTCCTCCATGACGCGGGCGATCAACGCCGCCGAGTCCTCCACCGAGAGGGCGGCGGCCTGGAGGTGATCGTAACGGAGATAACCCTCCCTGAGAGCTTGTGGATTGGCCGTCATATGGCCCTGGACGAAGTCCTCGGTATAGACGAGGTCCGGGTCGTCGTCGAACCGCAGGACGGTAAACGAGCCATCCAGTCCTACATGGGCGCCCGCCTCGAAAGGCAGGATCTGTACCTGCACCCACTCGCGCCTCCGTAGGGCCAACAAGTGGGCGAGTTGGTTCCGCATGACCTCCCGACCGCCGATCTCCTGGTGCAGTACGGCCTCGCTCAGCACGACCCACATCAGTGGCGGGTTCTCACGGTCGAGTATCCGCTGCCGCTCCATTCGGGCGGCCACCTTGGCGTCGAGGTCCTCCTCGGTGCGTACGCCCAGCACCGCACGCGCGTACTCCGGGGTCTGCAACAGGCCGTAGACCAGCTGTGCCTGGTACGTCGAGATGTATGCCGCCTTGGCCTCCATCTCCGCGTACGCCTGGAACCACGCCGGTAGTTGGCTGCGCAGCACCAGCCCCACCAGGCGCGAGAACACCCCGCCGGTGTCGAGCGCCGCGTCCACGCGCTCGGAGAAGTCCCGGGTCGGCACCTTCCTCGCCGTTTCGACCTGGCCGATGAGGGAGGCCGTACAGAAGACGATGTTCCCGAGTTGGCTCTGTTTCAGCCCGGCGTCCTCCCGCAGGCGGCGCAGTTCCGAGCCGTAGTAGTCCAGCGGAGAGGCGCTGGGATCCAGATCGCGGATGTTGACCATGAGGCGGTCTCCCCAAGTTCACGCGGTGCGGCGTTCGTTTCAGCCCGTAGCCGAGCGTAACCACCCTTCTCCACCCTGGTGACATGAATCACGTAACTCGCTGCTCTCCTGGGGAAATTGACGGCAGCTACCGGATGGACTTCACCGTCAGTGAACACTCGGCCCGGCACGTACGCCGCATCCTGAGGATCTACTTGACCAGTTGGGGCCTGGCCGGGCTGGCCCACGCCGCCGAGCTGGCGCTGACCGAGTTGGTCGCCAACGTCGTCCGGCACGTCCCCGGCCGGGCCTGCTCGGTGCTCATCCTGTGCCGCCCGGAGGGACTGCGGGTGGAGGTCACCGACGCGGACCCCCGCCCGCCGCACCCCGTACGCGGCGGCGACGCGCTCGCCGAGGACGGCCGCGGGCTGCTGCTGGTCGAGGCCGTGACCGACCGCTGGGGCTGCCACCCGACCTCCACCGGCAAGACGGTGTGGTTCGAGTACGACCGGCCGGCCGGAGTGCCGCGGCCCCCGGTCGGGGAGGGGGGTCCGGGGGACGGAACCCCCGCAGCGGCACCGCACCCGGACCCGGCGTGGACCGCTACCCGGCGGTAGGGCAGCATGGGCGCCCACGCACTACCGCCCCCACCGCCGGAGGAACCATGGCCACCCCCAAGCCGGAGACCCTCGCCGCCTTCGAGGCCGCCAAGGGGTTCATGCCCGTACGCGAGGGCCTCGCCCTGTACGAGGCCGCCCTCGGGGCGGGGGCGCTGGGGCTGCCGCTGCTGGAGGTCGGCACCTACTGCGGGCGCTCCACGATCCTGCTGGCCGACGCCGCCCGCGAGGCCGGGGTGGCCGCCGTCACGGTCGACCACCACCGGGGCAGCGAGGAGCAGCAGCCCGGCTGGGAGTACCACGACCCGTCCGTGGTGGACCCGGAGGTCGGGCTGATGGACACCCTGCCCACCTTCCGCCGCACCCTGCACCGGGCCGGGCTGGAGGACCACGTCATCGCGATCGTGGGCCGTTCCCCGCAGGTCGCCGCGACCTGGGGCGGCAAGCTCGGCTTCGTCTTCATCGACGGCGGCCACACCGACGAGCACGCCACCGGCGACTACGAGGGGTGGGCCCCGCACGTCGCCGAGGGCGGCACGCTCGTCATCCACGACGTGTTCCCCGATCCGGCCGACGGCGGCCAGGCCCCGTACCGGATCTACCTGCGCGCCCTGGCCTCCGGCGCCTTCGAAGAGGTCTCGGTGACGGACTCGCTGCGCGTCCTGCGCCGCGTCGCCCCGGGCATCTGAGGGCGACCACCTCACGCCGGGCCGGGCCCGCAGGGGCCCGCCCAACGCCCTGCGGGGGCGCGGCCGGGCCCCCGTATAAGCGGATAAACGCACCACGCCCCCGGATGGCCCAGGGTCCGCGCCGGCGGCGGACCGCCGGTCTAGCATCGCGACGTGCGCTACGACGACAGCACCCCAGCCCCCGAGCCCGCCTCCTCGGTCAGCCCGGAGCGGCGGTGGTTCGCGCGCCGCTCCGCCCTCGCGGTCGGAACGGCCGTACTCGCCCCGACCGCCCTGGCCGGGTGGGTCCTCGTCCAGGTGACGACCGGGGCGGGGGCGGACGACGCCCGGCCGCCGCGGATCGTGATGCCGGCCGCCTCCGGCACGGACGCCTCGGCCGCCCCACAGACCTCGGCCGCCACGCCCCCCACGACGCCGGGCCCCAGCGCCTCCGCCAAGGGCCCGCTCGCTGGCCGGACCGTCGTCATCGACCCCGGCCACAACACGGGCAACTTCAAGCACACCTCCGAGATCGACCAGAAGGTCGACATCGGCACGAACCGCAAGGAGTGCGACACCACCGGAACCACCACCAACTCCGGCTACATGGAAGCCGAGTTCACCCTCGACGTGTCCCGCCGACTGCGCACCGTCCTGGAGGCCAAGGGCCTGAAGGTGGTCCTCACCCACGAGGCCGACCGGCCGTGGGGCCCCTGCATCAACGAGCGTGCCCGCATCGGCAACGAGGCGGGTGCCGATGCCGTGGTGTCGGTCCATGCGGACGGGGTCTCCGAGGGCAACCGCGGCTACCACGTCATCCTCCCGGCCAAGGTCAAGGGCGGCGCCGCGGACACCGCGAAGATCGTCGAACCCTCGCGGTCGCTCGGCGAGCGGATCGCCTCGAACTTCGCCCGGACCACCGGCTCGGCTCCCGCCAACTACCTCGGTGGCGGTACGGGTTTGGTCGTCCGCGACGACCTCGGCGGACTCAACCTCTCTACCCGGCCCAAGGTGTTCATCGAATGCGGCAACATGCGTGATGCCAAGGACGCGGCGCTGCTGACCAGTCCACAGTGGCGGCAGAAGGCGGCCCAGGGCATCGCGGACGGCATCGTCGGCTTCTTGGGCGGGTAGTCCCACAGGGACAGCCTGCCGCCCCGATCCTCTCGGCCGCGGGGAACCTCCGTACCATGGTCCCGCCCGCCCCGCTCCTGCGCGTGCGACCGCGGCACCACGAGACGACCGAGACCGAGAAGGACACCTAAGACGTGAACATCCGCTCCCTCACTCGAGGCGACGGCGTGGTGATCGGAGCAGCGGCGCTGCTGTTCATCGCCTCGTTCCTCGATTTCTACTCCGCAACCGGCCTCGACCTGCCGAGCGTGTGGGACACCGACGTCTACCGTCTGGCGCTTCCCACGATCTTCCTGCTCGGCTTCATCGCGGCCGGTCTGCTGGTCGCCGGCCGCCTCCAGCCGGAGGGCCCCAAGCTCGCCGGCCTGCCCCTGGCGGCATGGGGGACGGTGCTCGCGGTCGCGGCCGCATGGTCCTCCCTCTGGTCGCTGATCACCAGCCCGAGCGGCGCCGACCTGGGCGCGGGCTGCATCATCGCCTTCCTGGCCACCCTCGCGCTGGCCGGTGTGGCCGTCGCGGGCGCGAAGATCCCGGCGCTCGCCGGCGGGCTGGTGCCGGAGCCGAGGCCCGCGGCGCCCGCGCCGTACGGGGGCCAGCCGCAGCCCGGCACCGGGTACGGCTACCCCGGCGGCCAGCAGCAGCCCTACGGGGCCACCCCGCAGCCGGTCCCGCCGTACGGCGGCACCCCGACCCCGGCACCGGGCCCGCAGGGCGCGGCGCCCGCCCCGGCGGCGGACTTCACCCCGTTCTGGTTCGCGGTCCCGGTGGCCCGCCCCCTCTTCCCCGAGGACGGCTCCCCCACCCCGATCGCCGAACTCGCGCCCGGTACCTGGTACCTGGCCGTGGACCAGCGCGGCGCGGACACGCTGATCGCCCAGACCCAGGACGGCCGCCGCGGCGTCCTGAACGACACCTCGGGCATCCAGCGCGGCTGACCCCGCGCCAACCGGTGCAGTGCCTCGACGGCCCCCCCGCCCTTCCGGGCGGGGGGGCCGTTGCCCTACAGTCGCCTGACGCATCGTCAGATACGGCTGTGGCAGGACTTCGGCATCGCGGAGGGGACGTACATGCGCCTCGGACTCGCACTCGGCTACTGGGGCCGCGGCCCCCACCCGGCCCACCTCGACCTCGCCACCGAGGCGGAGAACCTCGGCTACGACTCGGTGTGGACCGCCGAAGCCTGGGGTTCGGACGCCTTCACCCCGCTGACCTGGATCGCCGCGCACACCTCGCGCATCCGCCTCGGCACCGCCATCGCACAGATGGCGGCCCGCACCCCCACCGCCACCGCCATGCACGCCCTCACCCTGGACCACCTCTCCGGCGGCCGGATGATGCTGGGCCTGGGCCTCTCCGGCCCGCAGGTGGTCGAAGGCTGGTACGGCCGCCCGTTCCCCGCGAGCCCCCTCACGGCGACCCGCGAGTACGTGGACGTGGTCCGCCAGGTGCTGCGCCGCGAGGGGCCCGTCACCCTCGACGGCCGCTTCCACAGCCACCCGTACCGCGGCGAGGACGGCACCGGCATCGGCAAGCCGCTGAAGTCCATCACCCACCCGCTGCGGGCGGACCTGCCGGTACTGCTGGGCGCGGAGGGACCGAAGAACATCGCCCAGACCACCCGCATCGCGGACGGCTGGCTCCCCTTGTACTGGTCCCCGACCCGTACCGACGTCTACCGGGCCTCGCTCACCGACCTGCCCGAGGGATTCGTGATCGCCCCGATGGTCCGGGCCGCGGTCTGCGACGACGTCGCCGAAGGTCTGCTGCCCGTCAAGGCGATGCTCGGCTTCTACATCGGCGGCATGGGCCACGCGGCTCGCAACTTCCACGCCGATCTGATGGCCCGCATGGGATACGCACAGGAGGCCCGCCGCATTCAGGAACTCTTCCTCGCCGGCCGCAGGCAGGAGGCGGTCCTCGCCGTCCCGGACGCGTTCGCCGACGAGATCTCCCTGGTCGGGCCGCGCGAGCGGATCGCAGAACGCCTGGAGCTGTGGCGCAAGGGCCCGGTCACCGACCTGCTCCTGACGGCCCCGGACCCGCACACCCTGCGCGTCCTGGCCGAACTCAACAGCTAAGCGGGTCCGGTCGCCGCGTCCGACCCGGCCGACCCGTCCGCATCGGCCTGCGGGACGGCCTCCAGCAACTCCCGTAGGTCCAGCGGCATGACGGCGATCTCGATGCTCCCGCCGTTCTCGTACGTGCAGGCCACGATCCGCGATCCGGGGTTGATGGAGATGCCCTCCCGCACGGACGGCGCCCGCACCCCGGTGGCCCGGCCCCCGGACAGGGGCACGGGCTCCCCGCGCCGGGGCACCCAACGGGCCCCGGCGGGGCCGGGGAAGACCCGGCCCATCCGCCAGCGGCCCGCACCGGCCGGGTGCCGCGCCATGCACGGGATCCCCTCCGGGCTCCCGGCGGCGAGCCGCTGCCGCTGCTTGCGCCGGACGAGCCACCCGACCCCGGCGGCAGCGGCCAGGGCCACCAAGAAATCGATCATCCGCCCATTGAAGCAGGCCGGACCGGCGACCGCGCCCGTCCGGCCTGCGGGGGTGCGAAGGGCTACCCGCCCAACTGGGAGACGCTGGGGACCTTCTCGACCACCACGGCGCCCGCGCTCTTGCCGGCGTCCTTGACCCCGTTGATGACGTCCTGGAAGGAGCTGATGTCGGCGTCGCCGGCATCTCCCTGGCGCAGCTTGGTGCCCAGGCCCTTGAGGGACGCGATGCCCGCCGTCAGCGGAGCCACCGCCTTGGACAGCAACGGGTCGCCCTTGGCGTTCTCCGCCGCCGCCTTCAGCCGGTTGTACGCGAAGGCACCGGCCAGGCCCGCCTTGATGAGGGCGAACGTACGGCCCTCGGCGCCCTTCTTGAACTTGCCCTCGCGGTACGGCTTGACGATCCACTGGTACGTCGCCCCGGCCGCGAGTCCCGCGTTGGCGATGAAACGCGTCTTGGCGAACTTCTGCTTCTCGGCGGAGGTGCTCGGCGTGGGCTCGGCGGCGAGCGCCGCCACCTCCTCCGCCGCGACTGCCTCGGCCGCTTGCGTCTCCGCCGCTGCCGCTGCCGCTGCCGCCTCGACGTCGGCGGCCGGCGCCGCCGGCACGGACAGGGACACGTCCTCGCTGCCGCCCCTGCCGCTGCCTCCGTTGCCGCAGGCGGTGGCCCCGGCGAGCAGCGAGCCGGACAGGAGCAACGCGGTGAAGGCGCGGCGGAATCGGACGGTACTGGGTATGGACACGGTTTCCTCCGGGGAGTGAGGTGTCTCCCGCAGCGTCACCCGGGCCCTCGGGCTCCGCCACTTGGGGGACCCGTTCGGGTTCGCCGCTCTCAGCGGCCCGGCCCCGCCCGAACCCCTATCCGCAGCAGTCCGGCTCCAGCCCGGACGGCAGCTCCAGCCCCCCGAACACCGCCCCGGTGGCCTCGTCACCGCCGAGCGCGGCCACCGCCAGCAGCAGCGACCCGGCGGTCCAGGTCGTCTGCTCGACCGGCCACACCGCCTGGTCCTCGAAGACGTAGCCCGTCCAGTACATGCCGTTGTCCGCCCGCAGGTGCGTGATCGACCGCAGGATCTCCAGGGCGCGGTCCGACTCGCCCATGGCCCACAGCGCGAGGGCGAGCTCACAGGACTCCCCGCCCGTCACCCAGGGGTTCGGCAACACGCACCGCACCCCGAGGTCCGGGACGACGAACTCGTCCCACCGCGCGTCGATCCGTGCCGCGGCCTCCGTGCCGGTGAGCGCCCCGCCCAGCACCGGGTAGTACCAGTCCATCGAGTACCGGGACTTGTCCAGGAACCGCTCCGGGTGCCGTCGGATCGCGTGCCCGAGGGCGCCGGCCGCCAGCTCCCAGTCCGGCTGCGGCTCCTCGCGGTGCTCGGCGATCGCCAGCGCGCACCGCAGTGCCTGGTGGATCGAGGACGAGCCGGTCAGCAGCGCGTCGGTGACGGGCGCGCCGTCGGCCTCCCGCTTCCAGCCGATCTCGCCGCCCGGCTGCTGGAGTCCGAGCACGAACTCGGTCGCCGCGTGGACGGCCGGCCACATGCGGTCCAGGAACCGGTCGTCGCCGGTGGCCAGGTAGTGGTGCCAGACCCCGACCGCTATGTACGCGACGAAGTTGCTCTCCCGGCTCGCGTCCTGCGCGGTGGCGGTGTCCACCCCGTCCGGCCGGTCGGCGTAGGCCGCGTACCAGGAGCCGTCCGCGTTCTGGTGCCGGGCCAGCCAGTCGTACGCCCGCTCCGCCGCCGCGTGCTCGCCCGCCGCGTCCAGCGCCATCGCGGCCTCGGTGTGGTCCCACGGATCGAGGTGGTGTCCGCGGAACCACGGGATGGCCCCGTCCGAGCGCTGTGCGGCCAGGATGCCGGCCACCGTGGCGGCTGCCTCGTCGACGGTCAGCACACCGTCCAGGACCAGGCGTTCCGTACGTCCGGGCGAGCTCACTTCGCTGCGCCCACAGGAAGGTGCGGCTTGGTCGCGTACGCCACGAAGCTCTTGCCGATGACCGGGTTGAGCGCCTGCTCCGCCAGCCGCGTGGCCAGCGGCCTCTTCATGATGTCCCAGACCAGGAGCTTGTGGTACGCCTTGACCGGCAGCGCCTTGTCGTTGTCGACGCCGAAGGCGCACTTGAGCCACCAGTACGGGGAGTGCAGCCCGTGCGCGTGGTGCGTGCCGTACGGCTTGAGGCCCGCGGCCTCCATCTTGGCGAGCAGCTCGTCGGCCTTGTAGATGCGGATGTGTCCGCCCTCGACCTCGTGGTACGCGTCGCTCAGCGCCCAGCAGATCTTCTCCGGGCCGTAGCGCGGCACGGTGATGGCGATGCGACCGCCCGGCTTGAGGACGCGGACCATCTCCGCCAGCACGCCCTTGTCGTCGGGGATGTGCTCCATCACCTCGGAGATGATGACGACGTCGAAGGACTCGTCGGGGAACGGCAGGGCCAGCGCGTCGCCCTCCATGGCGGTGGCGGTGGCGCCGGCCGGGGCCTCACCGGCCTCCTTCATGGCGGCGAACCACTTGGCGACCTCGCGGATCTCCTCGCCGTTGCGGTCGACCGCGACCACCTGTGCGCCGCGCCGGTAGCACTCGAAGGCGTGCCGGCCGGCGCCGCAGCCCAGATCGAGCACACGGTCGCCTGCGGCGAGCGGGAACCGGGAGAAATCGACGGTCAGCACGGGGTCCTGCCTTCGCGGTCGCGGGGGTGGAGGGGGGAGGGGGACATGGAGCGGAAGGAGATCACCGAGCGCGGCGGGTACGGCCGGCCGCCTGCTCGATGGCGGCGCGGTAGTGCGCGGCGGTGCCCTCGGCGGCTCTGGCCCAGGTGAACCGGGTCAGCACCCGCTCGCGCCCGGCGGCACCGAGGCGGGCCCGCAGGTGCGCGTCGCCCAGCAGCCGGCCCAGTGCGGCGGCCAGCGCGCCGGCGTCACCGGGCGGCACCGCCAGGCAGGTCTCGCCGTCGGGGCCCGCGACCTCGGGGATGGCACCGCCGGTGGTGGCGACCAGCGGGGTGCCGGTGGCCATGGCCTCGGCGGCGGGCAGCGAGAAGCCCTCGTACAGCGAGGGCACGCAGGCGACCTGCGCGCTGCGCACCAGGTCGACGAGCTCGGCGTCGGTGATGCCCTTGACGAAGCGGACCGCGTCCTGGAGCCCGTACGAGTCGATCGCACGGGCGACGGGGCCCTGCTCGGCGCGCTTGCCGACGACGACGAGGTGGGCGTCGGGCCGCTCGGTGCGCAGCTTCGCGAGCGCCTCGACGAGGTGGACGAGCCCCTTGAGCGGGACGTCCGCGCTGGAGGTGGTGACGATCCGCCCGGGCACCTCGGCGACGGACGCGTCGGGCGACCACAGGTCGGTGTCGGCGCCGATGTGGACGACGTGGATGCGCTCGTCCCGCACGCCCAGGTGCTCGGCGATCTCCTGCTTGGAGGAGCCCGAGACGGTCAGTACGGACGGCAGCCGGCGGGCGACGCGTCCCTGCATGCGCGTGAAGGCGTACCAACGCCGCACCGAGAGGCGCTTCTTGCGGTCCGTGGCGGCGTCGAGGTCGAGCTGCCGGTCGACGGTGATGGGGTGGTGGATCGTGGTGACCAGCGGCGCGCCGAGGTCGGCCAGCAGGCCGTATCCGAGCGTCTGGTTGTCGTGGATGACGTCGAACTCGCCGGCGCGGGCGGCGAGGTGGCGCCGGGCCCGCAGCGAGAAGGTCAGCGGCTCGGGGAATCCGCCGGTCCACATGGTGGCGACCTCCAGCGCGTCGATCCAGTCCCGGTACTCCCCGCGTCCCGGCGTACGGAACGGGTCGGGCTGCCGGTACAGGTCGAGGCTCGGCAGTTCGGTGAGCGTGGCACCGGTGTCGAGGACCGGGTACGGCTGTGCGCCGATGACTTCGACGGAGTGTCCCAGCTGCACGAGCTCCCGCGAAAGGTGCCGGACGTAGACGCCCTGGCCCCCGCAGAACGGGTTCCCCTTATAGGTGAGGAGTGCGATGCGCAACGGGCGGTCACCGTCGGTGGTGGCTCCCGTGAAGGGGCTCGTCATCATGGCCTCAGCGGTCACTCTCGGCCCCCATCTCCCTGCACTTTCGCCGGAGCGTAACCGCTCGGATAATGTAGAACAAGTTTCAGACTTGATCCGTTGAAGACCATTGAATCTACCGGCCGGAAACCACACCGTAAGAGGTGGAGCAGGTGATTCACGCCACGGCTCCGGCGCCTGGCATGCTGGCCGCGGATCGACACGCGAACAGCACGGAAGCCAGCGCCACCACGACACGGAACGCCATGGAACGGGTCAGATGACAGCGGATGTGAAAGCCGTCGCCACGACGGCGGGCCCTGCCCTGACGGAGCGCCAGGAGGCGCGCCGCCGCCGGATCCTGCACGCCAGCGCCCAGCTGGCCAGCCGGGGCGGTTTCGACGCCGTCCAGATGAGGGAGGTCGCGGAGGCGGCCGGGGTCGCACTGGGCACGCTGTACCGGTACTTCCCGTCCAAGGTGCACCTGCTCGTGGCCACGATGCAGGACCAGCTCCAACACATGCACACGACGCTGCGCAAGCGTCCCCCGGCGGCCGAGGACCCGGCGGCCCGGGTCGCGGAGACGCTCATGCGGGCCTTCCGTGCCCTCCAGCGGGAACCGCACCTCGCCGACGCGATGGTGCGCGCGCTGACGTTCGCTGATCGGAGCGTCAGCCCCGAGGTGGACACGGTGTCCCGGCTGACCACGGCGATCATCCTCGACGCGATGGGCCTGGACGCCCCGCCGACGGCGCAGCAGCTCTCCGCGGTCCGGGTCATCGAGCACACCTGGCACTCGGCCCTGATCACCTGGCTGTCGGGCCGTGCCTCCATCGCCCAGGTCAAGATAGACATCGAGACGGTCTGCCGCCTGATCGACATGACGGCGCCGGAAAAGGCCTGATCCGACCGGAGGGCCGGGGCCGGCGGGTGAAGCTCCCGGCCCGCTCATCGGCAGCGGGCCGCAAGAGCCGCAGCAGCCCCCTGCGGCGGTGACGGGACCCGAAAGGCCCCACCGAAAGAACACGCACCCCGGCCGAAAGATCTAGACCTTACGGTGCGTAATGCTGGCCAGAACTCGTCGTGCGCTGGTGAGATCGGACCAAGAGCTGCGGTGAGTCGCGGCGTCCCGGCCCCATGGGCACCGACGCCCGGACCGCTCACCGCCCAGGCAGGTCCCCCACGCCCAGGCATCCGCCGCACGGTCAGGCCGGGTCACCCTCAGGACGGGGCCCGACGGGGACTGCCGCACTTCGCATCACGGGGAGCACCATGACGACCACACCGCCGACCTCATGTGCCGGTACTCCACCGGCAGCGTCCGAGGAGTCGTCCGACGCAACGCCGACTGCAGCTGCGGCACCGCCGCCGCAGGTGTACTGGGCGCCGGCAGTCTGGCTCCAGGCACCCTGCGCGCCCACCCCCGCCTGCCACCAGCAGCGCGGCAGGAACGCTGCCGTCGTCGTCATCGTCGTCCTCTCCTGCGCGCTCCTGCTCAGCCTCGGCGCCCTGTACACCCTGGCCACGGGCCGCACGGCCGGCGGAGCGCTCTCGGGCGCCGGAACCGGGCACAACTGCCGACGTACCACCGCGCCGCCCATGGTGCCGCCCGACGATTCGCCATGGCCGGTCAGCGTGCGGGGGCGCATCACGGCCCGCGTCTCCCACTGAGCACCAACAGCCCTTGTCCACTCGCTCAACTCACCCGTACGCAACGGAGTTCCATGTCCAGCCCAACCGAACTGCTTGAGACGTCGCAGTACGCCGAGACAGGCGAATCCGCAACCTTCGCCGAACTGCGTACCCGTTTCCGGAAGTTCGCCTTCACGATGACCGGGGCGTTCCTGCTCTTCTACGTGGCCTACGTGCTGCTGTGCACCTACGCACCGCACGTGGTGGCCACCAAGCTCATGGGGAACGTGAACGTCGCCCTGCTGCTGGGCGTGGCACAGTTCGCCTCCACGTTCCTGATCGCCTGGCTCTACACGCGGTACGCGAAGTCCCGGCTCGACCCGTTGGCCGACTCGCTGCGGCTCGACACGGTCCCCGCGCGAGGTGACGCGTGAACGGCAACGCACTCCTGGGGACCGGCGCACTCGCCTCGTCCAACGCCTCGCAGAACCGCACGATGACGATCGCCCTCTTCCTGCTCTTCGTCGCCGTCACCCTGGGCATCACGATCTGGGCCGGCAGGAAGAACAGGGACGCCACCGACTTCTTCGCCGGCGGGCGCTCGTTCAGCGGTTTCCAGAACGGTCTCGCCATCTCGGGCGACTACATGTCCGCCGCCTCCTTCCTCGGCATCACCGGCTCCATCGCGCTCTTCGGCTACGACGGCTTCCTGTACTCCGTGGGGTTCCTGGTCGCGTGGCTGGTGGCGTTGCTGCTCGTCGCCGAACCGCTGCGCAACAGCGGCCGGTTCACCATGGCGGACATCCTCGCGTTCCGGATGCGGCAGCGCCCGGTCCGTACCGCCGCCGGCGTCTCCACCATCGTGGTCTCCATCGTCTACCTGCTGGCCCAGATGGTGGGCGCGGGCTCGCTGGTCGCGCTGCTGCTGGGGGTCTCCGGCGACGGCGCCAAGAGGTGGATCATTCTGGGTGTCGGCGCCCTGATGATCCTCTACGTCACCATCGGCGGGATGAAGGGCACGACCTGGGTGCAGATCATCAAGGCGGGCCTGCTCATGGCCGGCGCGCTGCTGATGACCGTGCTGGTGATGAATCGTTTCGGCTGGAACCTCTCCGCGCTGCTCGGCTCGGCGGCCGAAGCCAGCGGCAAGGGTGACGCCTTCCTCGAACCGGGGCTGAAGTACGGCATCAGCTCGCTCACCCGGCTCGACTTCGTGAGCCTCGGCCTCGCCCTCGTCCTCGGCACGGCCGGTCTGCCGCACATCCTGGTCCGCTTCTACACCGTCCCCACGGCCCGCGCCGCGCGCACCTCGGTGAACTGGGCCATCGCCGTCATCGGCGTCTTCTACCTGATGACCATCGCGCTCGGCTTCGGCGCCGCGGCACTGATCGGCCCGCACGCGATCAAGGCGTCCAACCCGGCCGGCACGACCGCCGCACTGGTGCTCGCCGAGGAGCTCGGCGGCGGCCCGGCGAGCACGACCGGAGCCCTGCTGCTCGCCGTCATCTCGGCCGTTGCCTTCGCCACCATCCTTGCCGTCGTGGCCGGACTGACCCTGGCTTCCTCGGCCTCCTTCGCCCATGACCTGTACGCCCACGTCATCCGCAAGGGCAGGGCCAGCGAGAAGCAGGAGGTGCGGGTGGCGCGCTGGTCGGCAGTGGCGATCGGAGCGGTCGCGGTGACCTTGAGCATGTTCGCGGACAAGCTCAACACGGCCGCCCTGGTGGCGCTGGCCTTCGCGATCGCGGCCTCCGCCAATGTGCCGACGATGCTCTACAGCCTGTTCTGGAAGCGATTCAACACCGTGGGCGCTCTGAGCAGCATCTACGGCGGGCTCGCCACCTCCGTGCTGCTGGTGGTGTTCTCCCCGGTGGTCTCGGGCAAGGCGACCTCCATGTTCCCCGGCGCGGACTTCCACCTCTTCCCGCTGGAGAACCCCGGCCTGATCTCGATTCCGCTCGGCTTCCTGCTCGGCTGGCTCGGGACGGTGCTGTCGCGACCCGAGGAACGCGGCGAGGAGAAGCACGCCGAGCTGGAGATCCGCTCCCTGACGGGCATCGGCGCCAGCTGAGCCGTCCGCGACACCCGTTTCCGATCCACCACACCCTTCTGTTGAAGCAACACCCCAAGAGGAGTACCAAGTTGAGTAGCGAGAGCCTGGCCAATCTGCTCAAGGAGGAGCGGCGGTTCGCACCGCCTGCCGATCTGGCCGCCGCCGCCAATGTGACACGGGCTGCTTACGCCGAGGC
>NZ_JBEXQA010000066.1:0-14827 GCF_040612395.1 Streptomyces sp. NPDC006430 | reverse complement strand
GACCTCGACAATCCTCATTCTTGCTGGTCAGAGGCACTTTTCGCTTACCTGATCACCTGTCGGACACCGTGCTTCATGAAAGCACGAGGCTAGGCAGTACGGCGACAGCCGGCATCTCGATCCACTCGGGCCACGCGAGGTCAAAGCCGCGACTCCGCCGTCCCGCCACAGCTGGTGCCACTGGTAAGCCGACTTCCGGCTCACCCGCAGTTGGCGCGCGACCTCCACCGGCTTGATCATCTGCTCGAACAGCTCAGCCGCCTGCAGCCGCACCCTCTCCCGGCGCTGACGTCCCACAGGGGTCAGCCCGCCCCCATCCGCATATCTCACACACCACGGGATACAGCCACTGAGCCAAGCCCCTCAACCACTTCGCAACGAATCACCCTGACGAGCTGAAGTCAGTAAATGCTGGTTTACATAACCGTGGGGATCTGACAAAGGCACGGCTAGACCGAGTCCTGACTGAAGCGAGTGCAGGCGAGGCCCGGCACAAATATTGCGCTGGGCTCGGATCCCGCCCGCGCTTCACCGGCTACTGGTGGGCTGTATCCGTGCCTCCCGCGAGGTTGCGTCGGACTTGGTCGAGATAAGGCAGTGCGGCGAGCACTTCCGTTGCTTCGACACCGAAATCCACCAGTGAGGCGATTTCGTCCACCCCGGCAGCCTCGAGGCGCTGAGCGAATGTGGTGCATTTGTCGACCGAGCCGAACAGGGCTGAGGTGAGGAAGTACCGTTGGAAAGCCAGCCTGGCGAGACGCTCCGGATTCCCGTCCTGTAGTTCTGGCCATTGCCCCTTCCACAGGTCGATGGAGGACCGCAGGTAGTTGATGAAGGGTTTGCGCACAGTCCTTCTCACTGAGCTGTCGCTCTCTCCGGCGAAGGTGTGCAGCATCAGCGTGACTTTTCCTGAAGCGGGGTCATGGCCGTGCTGTTCGCGGGAGGTCCTGTAGTGCTCGATGTTTTCAGCCAGTTCCTCTGGGCTCTGGAACAGCAGAGCCGTGAGGACGTTCAGGCCTCGCGCGCCCGCCTGGGTGAAGGAGTTTCGACTGGAAGTACAGGTGAACCACAGGTTCGGCTCAGGCTGGACGGGGCGGGGGTAGGTCTGTGTTTTGAACGCCACTCCCTCCCCGTTCTCCCGCAACGCAGCCTTTCCTGCCCACAAGTCCCTGACTGTGTCGATCGCGTCGAACGTGTATTCCTTGCGGTTTGCATACCGGTCCGGAGCCAGCACGAAGTCGTTCGGATTCCATCCTGCGGCAAAAGCCAGATCGACTCGGCCGTAGGAGAGGTTGTCGACGAAGGACCAGTTCTCGACCACCGTCAGCGGATCATGCAAGGGCAGGACCACGCTGCCTGCTCGCAACCTGATTCTTTGAGTCCTGGTGGCGAGCGCTGCGGCGGCAAGTGCAGGGTTCGGATACGCCCCGCCGAACGGATGGAAGTGTCTCTCCGGAATCCAGAGGGCTGTAAAGTTATTCGCATCGGCAAATTCTGCCGCCTTGATCAGTAGTTCGTACTCCTGTGGCGGGTCTTCTGCTTCACGATTTGCGAAGTACAGCAGGCTGAATTCCATGACGAATCCGATCTAGGTGTATTTGTGTTTCTTTATGTTTTGGTGCTCCCCAGAACGATGACTGCGTTGTGTCCGCCGAAGCCGAAAGAGTTGCTGACGGCGATGGACACGGGGATGTGTCTCGGGGTGCCGTGAACGATGTCGATCTCCGGGATATCGGCACCGCGGGTCTGGAAGTTGGCGGTGGGCGGGATCAAGCCCTGCTTGATCGACAAAGCGGTGAACGCGGCCTCCACGGCTCCGGCGGCGCCGAGCATGTGGCCCGTCACGCCCTTGGTGGAAGTGACCGCAGCGTTCCGTCCGAAGAGGTTCTCGATGACGCGGGCCTCGATCGCATCGCCCTGGGGTGTGCTGGTTGCGTGGGCGTTGACGAGCGTGACGTCCGACGGGCGTACGTGTGCGTCATCGAGCGCCTTCTGCAGCGCGAGCTGAGCGCCCTGGCCGTCGGGCCGGGGCGCAGTGAGGTGGTAGGCGTCCGAGGATTCGCCGTAGCCCAGTACCCGCGCGTAGGCGCTTCGTCCTCGTGCCCTGGCAACTGCCGCACGCTCCAGGACGAGCACGGCGGCGCCCTCTCCCAGGACGAAACCGTCGCGATGTTCGTCGAACGGCCGGGAGGCGAGCGCAGGGGCGTCACGGCGTCGGGACAGCGCCTTCAGCCGGTCGAAAGCAGTGGATACGAGAGGCGAGATGGCAGCTTCGGTGCCACCGGCCAGCACCACGTCACAGCGGCCCGCGCGGAGCAGGTCGAGGGCGAGACCCAAAGCCGTGGTGCCGGTGGCGCAGGCGGTGGCCACGCTGAGCGAAGGACCGCGCAGGCCGAATTTCATGGACACCGTCGCTGCGGCGATGTTGCCGATGGCCTTCGGGACGGTGAGCGGGTTGACCGCGCGTGCCCCTCTGGCGCCAAGCCGCGCGCCCTGCTCCTGCCAGGTCCCGAGGCCGGCGACGCCGGTGCCCAGCACCACGCCGACCCTGGAAGGGTCCAGGTCTCCGCCGGCCAGTTGGGCGTCGATGTAGGCCTCGCGGGCAGCAACGAGGGCGTACTGCGTGAAGGGATCCATGCGGCGGGCCTCGACGCCGAGCAACTCGTCCGCGTCGAACCCGGTGACGGGGCAGCTGAAGTCCACGGGGGCGCGGACGAGCCTCGGGTCGGTAGCGCCTGCCGGTTGTCCGGCACACGTAGCCTTCCAGGCCGTGTCAGTGTCGGCTCCGGCCGGAGTGACCATGCCGATACCCGTGATCACTACATCCGGGTGGCTATGCTGTCTGTCGGAGCTCATGCCGGCATGACCGCGCCGTGGGTTTCCAGGAGCGCGGCCAGTTCGGCCACGGTGGTTGCGGCGCTCAGGTTCTCCTCGTCGATGGGCACGTCGAGTTCGTCCTCCAGGTGCGCGCTGAGTTCTGCCAGGGAGAGCGAGTCCACCTCGAGTTCCAGGAACGACTTCTCCGGGTCGATCGTTCCAGGGACCTTGTAGACGGTGTTGAGAAGGTTCGTGAGGTACTCGACGTACATGGGTGGATTCCTCTCACTCAAATATGTGAATTCACGGCCGTCAGCTGCTGCCGGATTTGTGCGGTCGATATCCGTATGAGTCTGGTACTGAAATAGCTCAACCCGGGAAGGGTGCCGGAAGGTTATTTGCCGCTGGCCGCCGCATCGGGAACGCGTATTAGGTCCGTGCGATCGCCGAACAGTGCCGCCTGCAGCGGTCTTTGAGGTGGAACAGGCGCGAGTAAATATCTGCCGCAACGACCAGGAAACTATCTGCTATCCCACTCGCGATCAAGCCCGCTGTGTACGGGACTTCCCCTCAGGCGGCTGACACGAAAACCCCGCTGCCGGCACACACGCGCCGAGGCGAGTGATCTCTACTGTCGCCTGATTCTCAACTCACCCCACATCCCCGGACTAAGGGAGAGTAACCTTCACTACGGTGCAGTTGAACGCCGGGACGTGCGGCCGGCGCGCTCACGATCGCTGCCGCGGCCGTGTTCGTCGCATCGACACGTCCGTCGCGCGCAGCTGTTCGCCGTTGTCACCGCCCGCTCCAGACAGGTTCACGCTGCTCGGCGAACGCCCGTGGGCCTTCGACGGCATCCGCACTGTGCCTGCGTCGCTCCTCCCAGGCGAACGGTGTGACGAAGGCGTCGGGGAGCGGCATGTCCAGGGA
This sequence comes from Streptomyces sp. NPDC006430, assembly GCF_040612395.1. Lineage (NCBI taxonomy): Bacteria > Bacillati > Actinomycetota > Actinomycetes > Kitasatosporales > Streptomycetaceae > Streptomyces > Streptomyces sp. NPDC006430. The sequence continues at coordinate 11,080 of NZ_JBEXQA010000066.1, read as the reverse complement.
GCGCATCACGGCGTCCTTGATGGCGCGCAAGGCCAATGGAGCGCTGCGTTGCAGGGCATCGGTCCATGCCGTGACGGCCGCGTCGAGCTCTTCCTCCGGTACCACCTCGTTCACCAGGCCGAGGCGCAGCCCCTCGGACGCACTCATCCGGCGGCCGGTCAGCAGGTAGCCCATCGCGGTCTTGAGGGGGATCTGCCGCGCCAGCCGGAACGCTCCTCCGGCGCCCGGCACCAAGCCGAGGGTCGCCTCGGGAAGGGCGAAGACCGAGTGATCGGAGGCGATGATGAGGTCGCAGGACAGGGCGAGTTCGAAGCCTCCGCCGAGTGCATAGCCGTTCACGCGGGCGACGACCGGCTTGGACAGGGCGAACCGCTCGGTCAGGCGGGGCCAGCCCGGCTGACCACGGCTTCCGAAGGTCGACGCCGGCACCCCCTGCCGGTCGAGCTCGGCCCGCTCGCGCAGGTCCTGCCCGACAGAAAAGGACCTGCTGCCCGTTCCGGTCAGCACGGCGAGCCGCACCTCGTCGTCGGCTTCGACGTCGTCCCAGACCTTGGCCAGCTTCTCGTGCATCCGTAGATTCATCGCATTGAGTACGGTTGGCCGGTTGAGCGTCACATGGGCGACATGCCCCCTCTTCTCATACAGAACCTCCGGCTCTTGTAGGTCGGTCACCGAGCTGACACCCCCTTATTCGGGCGAATTTCGAATGAAGCGTCGGAGCGCCAGTCGATGTGCGTGTGACTTTGCGCAAGACCGGGCAAGCGTGGCTCATCTTCCCGCTTGCGCCCCATAAGAGCCAAGAACGGGCATGTTCAACTGCCGCACTGCCGCACTTGAACTCCCACCGGACACTGTTCAAGGCCCCCGGACGCTATTGATCATCTTCGGGGTCCCACGTCATAGTGCTGTCCTTAGCGCTCGGGTGGTCTGCGGGACGAGGCATGCCGACGTGTCCGGCTTCCGTGCTCCCTTTGTGGTCTCCGCAGTCCAGCGTTCCACCAGCAGTGAGTCGACATTCGCACTGCCCGGGACGAACCATCCCGTGAAAATCTCGAAGAGAGGTGGGGCAGATGTCGAATGAGCCGTTGTTTCTGCGTTCGAAGGCCATAGTTGAGCCGCTGGTCGACAGGTTCTTTGCCTGGCCGCACACGCTGGCACCCATACAAGCGGCGATGAATCTTGCGTTCCTGCAAGTGCCGATGCTCGAATCCTATTTGCAGTCCCCGAAGGTTCATGTTGCGGCGAGCAGCAACCCGGAGCTGCGCGGCGGGTACTTCGTCAATATTCCCGAAGAGCGCGCCGACGAGGTGCGTGACCTGCTGGCGGCCATCAAGCGGGACCGGGCGGATATGCTGGCGTTCGCCGAGGCCATCTCCTCGGGCCAGGAAATCCTCCGGGCGAACGCGACCGGCTTCGATCTGACGCCGCTGTACCCGAAGCTGCCTTCGGAGCTGAACGGCCTGGTGGAGCTGGCGTACGACACGGACAACCAGGCGCAGATGCGTTTCATGGAGCCGGTCGTCTACAAGAGCCGCGTGTACAGCGAGGCGCGCCAGTCGGTGCAGCTGTCCCTCGAGCCGGGCTACGAGCGTCCCTTCATCCTGAGCACGCCGCGGCTGCCGTCGCCGGACGTGCTCGAACTGCCCCTGCCGTTCCGCCACCAGGGCCTCGAGGAGCTGTTCAAGGCGCGCGTGAGTCCGACGACCCTGGCGAAGCTGCGGGAGGCGCTGGAGCTCGACGACGCGCAGGCGAAGCAGCTGTCGCGACTGCTGTCCGACCGGCCGAGCCTGTCGCCGGACCGGCACATCGAGGCGGGCGGCCGCATCCGGTACTTCGGGCACGCGTGCCTGGTGCTGCAGACGCCCGAGGCCGCCATCGTGACCGACCCGTTCATCAGCGCGGACAACACGGCCGGCGACCGGTACACGCTCGACGACCTGCCGGACTTCATCGACCTGGTGCTGATCACGCACGGGCACCAGGACCACATCGTCCTGGAGACGCTGCTCCAGCTGCGCGGGCGCGTGGGCGCGATCGTGGTGCCGCGTTCCTCACGCGGCAACCTGTCCGACCCCTCCATGGCACTCATGCTCAAGCACCAGGGCTTCCCGGTGATCGAGGTCGACGACTTCGACGAGGTGGAGTTCCCGGGCGGCAAGATCACGGCCACGCCGTTCCTGGGCGAGCACTGCGACCTCGACATCCGCGCCAAGTCCACGTACTGGGCGGAGTTCGCGGGCAAGAAGGTCTACATCGGCGCCGACTCCTCCGGAATCGACCCGACGCTGTACCGCTACGTCAAGGAGCACCTGGGTACGGCCGACATCGCGTTCCTCGGCATGGAGTGCGACGGCGCGCCGCTGACGTGGCTGTACCAGGCGCTGCTGACCATCCCTGTCTCCAAGAAGATGAGCCACTCCCGGAAGCTGTCGGGGTCGAACGCAGAGCAGGCCGCGGCCATCATGACGGAGCTCGGCGCCCGTGAGGCGTACGTGTACGCCATGGGCGAGGAGCCGTGGCTCGGTCACGTCATGGCAACCACGTACACCGAGGACACGTACCAGATCAAGCAGATCGAAGAGTTCATGACCTGGTGCAAGGAGCGCGACATCAAGGCCGGCCACCTCTACGGCCAGCAGGAATGGTGCTGGTAGGCAGGCGCGATTCCACCCATCCCTACGACTGAGGCGGACGACCGGACCGGTCGTCCGCCTCCTGGGAGGCACCCCCGTGGCCGCGACCCGGCTGAAGAAGGAAGAGCTGCACAGCAGCCTCTCCGACCCGGTGCTCGACACCATGAATTTCCTGAACGAGATCACTCACCGCTACCCCGGGACGATCTCGTTCGCCCCGGGCCGCCCGTACGATGGCTTCTTCGACGTAGAGCAGATCTTCACGCACATCCGTCGGTACCTGCAGCACTTGGAGGAGCAGGGAGCCTCGCCCGCCGAGATCCGGGACGCGCTCTTCCAGTACGGTCCGACCGCCGGCCGCATCCGCGAACTGATCGCCGACTCGCTGCGCAAGGACGAGAACATCGACGTGCCGCCCGAGGCCGTCGTGGTCACGGTGGGCTGCCAGGAGGCGATGTTCCTCACCCTGCGCGCGCTCGTCCCGGCGCCCGAGGACGTGCTCCTGGTGTCCAGCCCCTGCTACCCGGGGATTACCGGCGTCGCCAGCATGCTGGGTTTCGACCCGACCCCAGTCCCGGAGCGCGCCGACGGATTCCACTGTGCGGACCTGAAGTCGGCGCTCGTGGCCGAGCGCGCCCGCGGTCGGCGTCCCCGCGTCTTCTACGTGGTGCCTGACCACTCCAACCCCTCAGGCCACACCATGTCGCTCCAAGAACGACAGTCATTGCTGGACCTGGCCGCCCGGGAGGACATCCTGGTCCTGGAGGACAGCCCCTATCGGCTCGTCAGCCCCGGACAGCAGGTGCCGACCCTCAAGTCACTCGACCAGCACCAGCGCGTGGTCCACCTCGGCTCCTATTCCAAAACCCTGTTTCCCGGCGCCCGGGTGGGGTTCGTCGTCGCCGACCAGTCCGTCGTCGACCGCGAGGGCAACGCCGGCCTGCTGGCCGACGAGCTCACCAAGCTCAAGAGCATGGTGACCGTGAATACCTCGCCGCTGGCCCAGGCTGTCGTGGGAGGCATGCTGCTCGCCGCCGACGGGCGGACCTCGGACCTCAACACCGAGACTTCCGCCCATTACGGCGCGGCCATGGGGGCCGTACTCAAGGAGCTCGACGCGAACTTCCCCGAGCGGGATCGGGTGGCACTCGGCGTGCGCTGGAACGAGCCCGGGGGCGGATTCTTCCTTGGCCTCGACGTTCCCTTTCTTGCTGACAACGCCGCACTGGTGCGCTCTGCGGAGGAGTACGGCGTCATCTGGACGCCCATGTCCTATTTCCATCCTCAGGGCGGCGGAGACCGCAGCCTCCGGCTCTCGATCAGCTATCTGACCCACGACGACATCGTCGAGGGCATCGCCCGGCTCGCGCGCTTCATCAGAGCTGAGGCCTCGGACCGCGGTTGACCGCGGCCCGACCTGTCCGTGTCCATCGCCCACCGGAAAGTGATCAGCGTGTCGACAGCACAGTCCCGTGACCGCAGCAGGCCTCGTATGTGGGGGTGGAAGTATCGATGACCGCCGACCTGACCGACTCCGGCACCGGCGTCCTAGACGCCTTGGACCCGGGCCGTGGCAAGACCGCCGGCGCCGCCCGGATCGCCGGGGTCGCCACCGCTACCACCGAGCACTCCTACACCCAGCGCGAAGTGCTCGATCTCTTCGCCATCGAGGACGCCAAGGTCCGCTCGGTTTTCCTCAACAGCGCGATCGAACGCCGTTTCCTCACCCTCCCGCCACAGGACGCCGACGGCGCCCTGCGCAGCGAGTTCCAGGGCGAACTCCTCGCCAAGCACAAGCGCCTCGCCCTCGACATGGGAGGCCGCGCTGTGCGGGCCGCCCTGGACAACGTCGGCCTGGATGCCACCGACGTCGACTACCTGTGCTGTACCACCACCACAGGCTTCCTCACCCCAGGCCTGAGCGCCCACCTCATCCGAGACCTGGGCATCCCGACGCGGACGAGCCGCGTCGACGTCGTCGGCATGGGCTGCAACGCCGGGCTCAATGCGCTCAATGCCACGGCCAGTTGGGCAGTGGCCAACCCCGGCAAGGTCGCCGTCATGCTGTGTACGGAAGCCTGCTCGGCCGCCTATCTGATCGACGACACCCTGCGCACCGCGGTGGTGAACAGCCTCTTCGGCGACGGCGCCGCCGCGATAGTCCTGATGGCCGATGCCCCCGACACCTCCTACCCCCCGGCCGACGTGCCCGCCGCACCCGGCGGCCCGCGGATCCTGGGCTTCGCCAGCCACCTGATCCCCGACGCCATCGGCGCCATGCGCTACGACTGGGACGACGAGCAGGGGAGGTTCAGCTTCTATCTGGACCCGCAGGTCCCCTACGTGGTCGGTGCCAACGCCGAACAGGTCGTTGACCGTCTCCTGAACGGGGCCGGACTGCGCCGCAGCGAGATCCGCCACTGGCTCGTGCACTCCGGCGGCAAGAAGGTCGTCGACGCGGTCCGCATCAACCTCGGCCTCACCCGCCACGACGTACGCCACACCACCGGCGTGTTGCGTGACTACGGAAACCTGTCGAGCGGTTCGTTCCTGTTCTCCTACGAACGGCTGCTCCAGGAAGGGGCCGTTCAAGTCGGCGACTACGGCGTCCTGATGACCATGGGCCCCGGCTCGACCATCGAAACAGCGCTGGTGCAATGGTGAACAACGAGCAGATGAACGGTGTCATGAACACTATCTCCGAGATCGACGCGCAGTCCGAGGCCGACGCCCTGGTCCTGCGGATCGATGGAACCAAGCCCCTGTCCGCCGACGTCATCGCGGCCGTCACTGCCGTCTGTGACCGTGCCGAGGACGGCGCCGGACAGGGCCACGTGATCGTTCGGGTCTCCGGTGCCCCGACCGCGCCATGGACCGAGGACCTGACGGTTGCGCCGGTCAGCAAGTGGGAGCGCGCGCTGCGGCGGCTCGAGCGCCTGCCCGCCGCAACCATCGCCGTGGCCGATGGCGACTGCGGCGGTCTCGCCCTCGACGCGCTCCTGGCGACCGACTACCGCATCGCCACCGGATCCGTCCGTCTGACGATGCCCCCGGCCGACGGCACCCTGTGGCCGGGCATGGCCCTGTACCGACTCGCCAACCACGCGGCGAGCGCCGCTGTGATCCGCCGGGCCCTGCTGTTCGGCATCCCCATCGAGGCCGCCGAGGCCCTCGCCCTGCACTTGATCAACGAAGTCAGCGACGACGTCGCAAGCAGTCTCGCCCGGTTCACCGGGCGCACCGCTGTTCTCTCCGGCAGCGACTTGGCGATCCGCCGCCAGCTGATGTTCGACGCCACAAGCACCGGATTCGAAGAGGCCCTCGGCGCCCACCTGGCGGCCTGTGACCTCACCCTGCGCCGGGCTGGCGTCGAGGCCGCGGCATGACGACCGCCGACGACCTGCGCGCCGTGCGGGCCGGCCTGGACCAGGCGCGCACGGTGATCGCCCGAGCGGTGCAGCATACCGACGAGGAACTGCACGCCCTACCCGCACCGGAACACCGGTCTCCGGAGCATCGTGCCCTCGCCTGGGCGGCGATCGATGCCACCCGCACACTGCGCGCCGCATTCCTTGGGACCCATGTGGACGCCGTCTACGACGAACTCACGGCGGGCCGCACCCGACATCTGAGGGTGACCGAACTCGCCCGCGTCGCGGCCGAGGCCTTCCCCGGCCTCGTACCCACCGCCGAACAGCTGGTCGACGAGCGTGCCCGGCCGCAGGCCCACAAGGAAGGCCGCGAGATCGACCAGGGCATTTTCCTGCAGCACGTCCTGCGCTCGCCGCACGCAGGCCCGCACCTGCTCGACGCGATGCTGCGCCCGACTCCCCGCGCCCTCGACCTACTCCCCGAGTTCTGCCGCACCGGCAAGGCCGAACTCACCTCCGTACACTTGGAACGCACGGGGGCCGTGGCCCGCCTCACCCTGTGCCGCGAGGACTCGCTGAACGCGGAGGACAACCAGCAGGTTGACGACATGGAGACCGCGGTCGACCTCGCCCTCCTCGACCCGGCCGTGCAAGTCGGCCTGGTACGCGGCGGCGAGATGACCCACCCCCGATACCGGGGACGGCGCGTCTTCAGCGCCGGCATCAATCTGAAGACACTGCACGGCGGCGGCATCTCCCTGACCGACTTCCTCCTGCGCCGCGAACTCGGCTACATCCACAAGCTGGTGCGCGGCGTCCTGACCGACGACGGCTCGGCCTGGCGGCCTCGCAGCATCGAGAAGCCGTGGATCGGTGTGGTCGACACCTTCGCTATCGGCGGTGGTTGCCAGCTGCTGCTGGCCTTCGACCATGTGATCGCCGCGGCGGACGCCTACCTCTCCCTGCCCGCCGCGCAGGAAGGAATCATCCCCGGAGCCGCCAACTACCGGCTGACTCGGGCGGTCGGCCTCCGTCGTTCCCGCCAGATCATCCTGGAGGGCAGGCGAATCTTCGCCCGCGAACCCGACGCCGGGTTGCTGATCGACGAGGTCCACGATCACGGCGATCTGGAGGCCGCCGTGGAACGCGCCGTCGAGCGCTTCCAGGGCTCCGCAGTTCTCGCCAACCGGCGGATGCTCAACCTCGCCGAGGAGTCGCCCGAGGCGTTCCGCCAGTACATGGCCGAGTTCGCGCTTCAGCAGTCGTTGCGCCTGTACAGCTCCGACGTCATCGAGAAGGTTGGGCGCTTCTCCGCTGCCTCGTCGACCGAACTGCTGGGCCGGCACAGCTGATCACCGGTTCAGGTGTCCGTGTGCCTGCGGACGTCGCACCGCAAAACGAACGCCCCGGCTCCCGAGAGGGAGGCGGGGCGTTCGCTGTGCAGCGGGGCAGAACAGTCAGGCAGGGGCGCTCACGCTGCGGTCAGTTTGACGGGCAATCGCTCCGGCCCGTTCACCACGATCGAATCCAGCAGCGTCGGCTCGCCGTCGAGCTCTACCCTGATTGACCGGGTCAACAACTCCTGGTAAAGCAACCGCAGTTCTGCCCGCGCCAGCATGCTGCCGATGCAGAAGTGCTCACCGAAACCCAGAGCCAGGTGCCGATTGGGCTTGCGGGTGATGTCGAACCGGTCCGGATCCTCGAAGATCCGCTCGTCCCGGTTGGCCGAGGGCAGCCAGAAGGTGACCCGGTCGCCCACCTCTACGCGGCGCCCGTGGATCTCCACTGGTCGCACCGCCGTACGCATGATGTGCGTGGCGGTGGAGGTCCAGCGGAGGATCTCCTCGACGGCCGGCTGCAGGAGTGACGGATCTTCCGAGAGGTGCTGCCACTGCTCGGGGTGCTCCAGGAGCGTCAGCATGCCCCCGGAGGCGGCGATGCGCGTGTTCTCGGTACCGCCGACGAGCAGGTTGTTGCAGTTGAGGATGATGTCCTCGGTGCTGAGGGGGGCGCCGTCGATGCTCGCCGTGGCCAGCACGCTCACCAGGTCGTCGGCCGGATCGTCCGCCTTCTCTGCCTGCAGCTCCTCGAAGTACCCCATGATCTCGAGATGGGCAAACCTGCGGGTGGCCGGGTCGCCAGCGCCGAAGGCCTGACTCGTCAGCGTGTAGAGACGCTCCCAGTCGGAGTCCGGGACACCCATCATTTTGCAGATCACGTACAGCGGCACGCGCGCGGCAATGTCCGTCACAAAGTCGCAGCTGCCGCGTTCCAGAGCGGAGTCGACCACGGTGCGGGTCACGGCCTGCATCTCCGCCTCAAGCTCGCGCACCGACCGCACCGCGAACCATGAGTCGACCAGGCCGCGCAGCTGTCGGTGTCGGGGAGGGTCGGTGAGGGCAAGGGTGCGCCCGCCCCCGGGGTCGGCGCCGTGGTCGGTCGGCCGCAGGAGGATTCCCTGGGCCGAGCTGAAGGTCTCGGAGTCCCGGTAGGCCGTGCGTACATCCTCGTACCGGGTCAGTGCCCAGAAACCGGTTAGCTCCGTGGGTGCATGCCAGTACATGGGTTCGTTGTCGCGGAGCCATCGCCACTGGACAAACGGGTCGCCGTCCGAATAGAGCTTGGGATCCACCAGATTGATCTCCGGCTGCTCGCCCGGCTCACTGCGCATACGGATGCCTCACACGTGTTCTTGGACCCCGGAACAGAAAAACGAACTGGATCGAGGAGTTGGGTACGCGCCGGAGGGGCGGCGGATGAACGGCCGGTGCACAACGGATTACTCTTGGCGTAGTCGGCCGATCTCGACTCCGTCCGCGGATTTAGCAGCGGCGCGAATGACATTCCCCCAATCAAGTCTCACGCTGGCACGACCTTTCGCGAGCCGTCAAGAGCACGCCATCCGAGCAGATGTTCAACTGGCGCATGGACACAGTTGAACTGTGCGCAGCTGTACGAGAGCCGCAGGTCGCGGGGTGTGCGGGCAGTGCGTGTCCAGACGTTGAGTAACCACACGACCCTGGGTCATAGTGGATCACCACCGCAGAGTCGTGATGTCCCGTGAGATGGCGGGACGGTAGGTGGATTCCGGGCCCGCCCATCACCGCGACAAGTTGCCGACATGTACCTGCAGTCGGCCGGAAATGCGTTGGTGAAATCCACTGACCATGCGTCCATACCATTGCCCAGAGAGGACAACGCGATGACGAATCCGTTCGATGACCCCGATGCCAACTACCTGGTCCTGGTGAACGAAGAGGGCCAGCACTCGCTCTGGCCGGTGTTTGTCGACGTACCCGACGGCTGGGAGAAGGTCTTCGGGGAGGCTCCGCGCCAGGAGTGCCTCGACTACGTCGAGACGACATGGACCGACCTGCGTCCCAATAGCCTGATCGCGGCCATGGAAGGGAAGTAGTCCCCAAGGCCACGGTCCCGGGACCGGCAGGCACCGGTCCCGGGCGTGCGTTGAGGCCCTACGGTCCGGAGCGGTCCGCGATCGGACTCCTGCTCCCGGCGACGGTGTGACGGACCCACGTGCCCTGCTGCTGGGCGAGGTCGCCATTCAGTGTGAACCACCAGGTAAAAGCCTTGATCCAGAGGGCTGGGCGGTAATGCGGCACGCCCTGACGGAGGCGGGCCCCTGCTGTTCCAGTCGATGACGCGAACCGATTGGAGTATGCGGGTATGTCTACATCCGAGGCTGGGCTCCGAGAACTGATGACTGGTCAGCTGGCGGTGTGGTACGCGCAGCAACTCGCTCCCGAAAACCGGGGCTTCCACTCTGCCGAATACTTGGAGATCCGCGGCGCGGTCAAGCCCGAACTCCTGGTGGAAGCTGCCCGGCGCAGGCTGCACGAGGCTGAGAGCTTGCGGCTGCGCATCCGCGTCATCGACGGAACTCCTTGGCAGTACGTGCACGAGGAGCGGGACTACCCCGTCCACGTCGTCGACCTCAGCGACGAGTCCGACCCGCGTGCGGCCGCCGACGAGTGGATGCGCGCCGACCTGCGCCGTCCGGCGGAACTCGATGGAGGCCCTCTCTCCTCCCAAGCCGTCATCAAGCTCGGTGAGAACCTGCACTTCTGGTTTGCCAGCGCGCACCACCTCGTCATGGATGGGCGGGGCGGCGCGGTGCTCGCCACTCGAGGCGCCGACATCTACAACGCCCTCCTGGAAGACCGCGACCTGAACGACGGCGCCCTCGAGCCGGTTTCCGTGCTCCTCGATGCCGAACGTGCCTATCGCTCCTCCTCCGAGATCGAGCAGGACCGGCAGTACTGGAACGACACCCTGGCGGGCCTGGCCGACGACGTCCTCACCGGGGCTGCTCACGTGGGCCCACGCTCCCAGCACGCTCCCGTCCGCACCGCTGATGGCATCGGCGTGCAGGAGGCCGCAGCCCTGAAGGCGGCCGCGCGCCGTCTGAAGACCAACCTCGCCGGCCTGCTGATCACCGCCGCGGCCGTCCACGAACACCGGACCACCGGAGCCCGCGACGTGGTCATCGGAGTCCTTGTACGAGGACGATCGGGGTACCGCGAGGCCGGCATCCCGGGCATGACCTCCAACGTTCTTCCGATCCGTGTGACCTTCGATCCATGGACCACGGTGGCCGATGCCGTCCGGCAGACCTCCCGCGCGGTTCGCGAGGGTCTGCGCCACGGGCGCTACCGCCACGAGGAGATTCTCCGCGACCTGAAGATGGTCGACCGCGTTCTGTGCGGTCTCCACATCAACGTCATGGCGTTCGACTACGACCTGCACTTCGGCGACCTTCCCGTCACCGCGCACAACCTCGCCACCGGCCCCGTGGATGGCATGCGCATCGACGTCTACGACCGGTCCGGCCTCCAGATCAACGTCGACGTCAATCCGGATCTCCACGACGCGGCGTCCACCGCCGACGTCTTGCGACGCTTTCTGAACGTCGTTCACTGGCTCACCGCAGCACCTGCCACCGACCCTGTCGGGCGGGCCGATCTGCTTGGTGAGGTGGAGCGGGAGTGGGTGTTGTCCGGGTGGAATGACACTGGGGTTGAGGTGCCGGCGGGGACGCTTCCGGGGTTGTTCGAGGCG
>NZ_JBEXQA010000065.1:0-15887 GCF_040612395.1 Streptomyces sp. NPDC006430 | reverse complement strand
TCCCACGAGCCAGATCCTCATTAGCCTGAATCAGCTTCTCGCCGATCAAAACGAACAGCATGTCATTCACGGGCTTAGAGGCCTGAATCGCCATGAGAGATCAGTGCTTCCCTGTGGTGTCACCGGTGACGGTCTGACCCGCCGCCTGGCTGATGGAATCCAGGCTCGCGGCCTGAGTGGACGGGATGTTGCCGGCGGTCCGGAGGCTGCCGTCGGCGATCGCGGTGACCGAGGTGTCCACCGGATTGTGGACAGCAGGGGTTCACGCTGTGAGTGAGTGTTTAGCCCCTGCTTGGTGCTGCTGTTCGAACTCGATCGGGGAGAGGTAGCCCAGGGCGCTGTGGCCGTGACGGAGGCGAGGTAGAGACACGTCACGCCGACTGGATGTACCTTGTGCTCGGCGTGGATCTCGCGGATCTCCTCGATCGGGGCGGCCGCGTCCTCCTTGCGCGTGGCACGGTCTCACAGCTGGCTTGCCAGCGGTGGTAGCCCGAGCGGGAGACGCCGAGCACTCGGCACAGCCGCTGCACGCCGAAGGCCCCGGCGTTGGCAGAGATGAAGTCCCAGCGGCAGGGCACTTCGATGGCCTTGCGACGCGGATCTTCACCTTCCTGGATCCGCAAGATCCGTTATCGGATGTGTCCACATCGCAGGGGGCACCTCACCAGCGCCCGGATGCCGGTCCGGGTCTCCAGTGCATTTGACTGCTGTACGCCGCCTGCCATGAGCTTGCTCCTTGGTCGGTGAATCGCTGGGAAGGATTGCCGCGATGCTAGGGCCGAAGGTCCACGAGGCCCTTCGCCGTTGAGGAACATCTGATCTGTAGGTCCCTCGATCTCTGCACCTTCGTGCAACGCACACGTCAGCCGCCCCACCTCTCGTACCGCGGCCTGCGGCGAGGACCCGGCCGACATGCCGGAGGCCGTCCCTGTCGGCGGTGGCGGTTACCGGATGGATGCCCCGGGGGTTTTCCCGCAGGCCGGGGGCGCGGTCACGCCGTCCGGCCGCACCTACGGGCAAGGCTGCCGGACAGGGATGTGATGCCTGGAGCAGCAAGCCGCCTTGCTCCTACCCGGTCAGCCGGGCCAGGCTCTCCCCCACCCACGGCTCGAAGAGGTCCGGATGCATGCGCAGCAGGTTCACACGGTCCGTCGGGGTGAGTGCGAGATCGCGCAGCGGCAGTTCGATGCGCGGTGCGAGGTCCCAGGTGGCCGTGACCGACGGTGAGTAGCGCAGTCCTTCCACGTGATGGCGCCGTACGAGGGTGTCCAGCACAGCCGGGGACTCGAGCAGCTGGCCCAATTCCGCGCGGTTGTCCCGCTCGGGGGTCTCCTCTGCCCGGGATGGCGGGGGCGGGTCACCGGTCCCGTTTTGACGGTCGCCGGCCGCGGCCTGCGCGAGGGGAGCTATCCGGTCGTGCGGCGTCCTTACGGACGGCGTGTTCCCCCGTGGCGGGGTTTCGGCATCCGTGGGCGAGGTGCCCGAGCCGTTGTCGGCGGTCACCGGCTCGGCCAGCAAGTATTCTCGGCCCCTGCGATACAGGACCAGTTCTGGCCTGCCCGATCCGTCGCCGGGGGCGTGGGTAGTGCTGAAGGTGCCGTCCTCGCCGACCACGGTCACGTTCACGCCGTAGGAGGCCACCTGTGCGACGGCTGTCCGCTCGGTCGCTTCGTTCCAGCCGCGAGTGGTGAGCAACTGCGCGCGGATGAGGGCCCGTTCCTGCCATGCGGTGAGTTCCAGGTCGTGCGGGAGCCCGCCGTCAGCCCGTCGGCGGCGCACGGACTCGATCGTCTCCGCGGAGAGCCCGGCCACGGCGAGTTCCTCGTCCGTGAACGGTGTCCCGCGGTCCAGCCGGGCTCCTTCGGGAAGCGGGCGGGTGAGGAGGCCTCGCTCGGTGACGCCCTGCGGCCTCAGCCCCGTGGTGACGGCCGACCAGAAGCCGTTGCCGTCGCCCGTCGGCTCGCGGAGGGTGTGGGCGGTGCCGTCCGGTCCGGTCAGTCCTGTCGTCCCGGCCCGCCGGGTGGTGCGCCAAGCGGCGGAATCGGCTGCCCACGGTGCCGTGGCGTAGGCGGGCCGCGGCGGCCGGTTCTGAGGCGTTGCGGATACGGCGGCGTCCGCCTTCCGGCCGCCCTCGGCGGTCCGGGACAGTGCCGGAAACAGTGCGGGCTGCCGCCGGGCCTCACCGGCGGGCAGGGCCGGCCGGTAGTGCCGGTTGCTCAGGTGCAGCACGATGTGCGGCAGCTGGTCCTCGGTGGGGTTCCCTGCCTCGGAGTGCGAGGGCCAAAAGTCCTGGAACCGCCCGTCCGCGCCGACCACTGTGACCCGCACTCCGAAGTGACGGGCAGCCAGCGCGGGCAGTAGGTCGGCCGCGCCGTGATCCCATCCCGCGCCGTCGGTGGCGTCGCCTCCGCGCAGCAGCTGCTCCCGGGCGAGACCGGCACGCTGCCGGCCCGGCAGCTCGGCGTGCAGCGGTAGGTGGCCGGAGTCGGAGAACTCGCGCCACTCGGGCGTACTCAAGGCCATCGTGCCGGGCTTCAGCTCGCTGAGCCGGAGGGTCTTCATGGGGCTCATCCCGCCTGCCCCCAGCTCGTCGCCGCTGAACCTGTCCCTGGTATCGGGCGAGGTGAATTCCAGCAAGTCGGCGTGACGGCTCAACTCCTCGGCGAGCAGACGCCGCAGAGTGTCGGCCATCTGCTGCCGGTCCGTCGCCGGCACCCGTTCCGCGAGCAGGCCGGGGTCGGCGTGATGCAGTCCCTCGGCGACGGCGTGGAAGAAGCCGTCACCATCGGCGGGAACGTCGTACAGGGTGTAGAGGCCGCCCTCCGGTGAGACGAGTTGCCCGAGATCGCCGGGCGCGCCCTCCAGTGCCTCGTACACGGGGTGCTCGGCTTTCACCGCAGTGTCCCCCGCGGTGAAGGTGAACTTCACGGCCGGCGGTTCGGGCACGCCCGCGCGCAAGCGCGGCTCACCGGGCCGGTGTGCCTCGGGGGGCAGCCGGTGCCAGCGGGTGAGCCGGTCGGTCTCCGCCCGCACACGGTGGAACTCGCCGGCCGCATCCTCGGCACGCTGCAGCAGCGGCTCCAGCAACTCGCTGTCGTCCGTCTCCGGGGTGCTCTCCCCCGGACCGGCCAGAGCGCGGCGCTTGGCCCAGTAGGCGTCGTCCGCGGCGGCCCATGCCTTGCCCGCCTTGGTCACCTGCGTCCATGCGTCCGCGACCGCGGGCGGGAAGTTCCCGTCGTCGACCAGACCCCACTCCCGGGCCAGGTCCTCGCGAACGAGGGCGATGATCCGGGTCTGTGTCTCGACGGCCCGCATGCGTCTGATGTGGCCGAACACGCAGTTGGGCCGGTCCACGTCGGCGACGCCGAGCCAGGCGGTCGGGATCGCGAACACGAAGCTGCGGCCGGCCAGCTTGATGGTGAGCTGGGCGCCCTGCGCGCCGGAGCTTACGCGGCGGTCACTCTCGGCTGCGCTCGGGCCCGTCACGGAGCTGAAGGGGGCGACCGAGCCGGGCTTGCCGACGGACACCACCGTCTGCGCACCGAGCGACGAGTCGTGCCCGCTCGTACGGGAGACAGTGGTGCCCCGGGCCGCCGTGTCGCGCTCGGCGCTCTCCATGGTGGTGTCCGGGACCACCGCCAGCAGTACCGCCCGGGTGAGGTCCGGCTTGGAGTAGAGCCGGTACTGGCCATGGGCGCCGCCCTCCTCGTTCAGCCCGGGGACCACGTAACCGTCAGCGGTCCCGCTGTCCTCGAAGAAGGCTGTCAGCGCGGCGTCGCTGGTTCCGTTGTCCAGGGCCAACGCCGAGGCGGTGCCGGGCCGGGTCAGTCTGGTGTCGCCGGCCGTCACCGCGGCCGCGTCCAGTTCCTTGGCGGTCAGCTGGCGCGGGCCGCCGCCGGCGGTGGCCGCGGTCACGGACGTGCCGTACGCCTCGGCGATAGCCAGGACGGCAGCCTGCTTCAGCGTGTCGCGGCCGACGATCCGGCGGACCTGGAAGCCGGTGGACGGCGGCTGGAAGGGGCCATGGGTGCCGTTGGGCAGCAGCAGGGACCGCCAGGCGTCGATGGCCCGCTCGGTGGCTCCTTCCTGTCCCAGCAGGACGGCCGAACGAGCCGGGGCGTCCACGGTGGGCGGCCGGAGGGGGTCGTCCGCCTGGCCGGTGCCCCGGTCCGGGACAGTCATGCTCAGGGGCACCTGCTCGCGCAGCGTGCCCACCTCGTCCTCCACGGAAAGGTGTCTGCCGTTTCCGGTGTCGAGGGTCAGCCGCAGCCGGTAGCGGGTGAGGTATTCGGCATGCGGCTCTCTCGCGTAGAAGGTGCGCCTCCTGGTCTGCGTGCGGGACTGGCTGTGGGACCTCAGCTCGGCGCTCGTGAACCCCCCGTCGAGCGTCGCCCGGACGGCCTGGAGGTCGCCCGGCCGCGGCACCGCGTCGGGGGAGGCGGTGGCCACCCCCTCCATGCCGTTCGCCCCGAACATGCGGGAGGAGCCCGCGGAGTTTCCCGCCACCTCGGTCACGGTGGATGTCCGGGTGTCCTCTATGGCGACCCCGTGGTCAAGGCCATCGAAGCGCGGCTCCTCAGCGATGAGCTCCACCCGCAGGGAGCCGGTGCGGCTGCCGACGCGGATGCCCGCCAGCCAACGGCCGACCCGGGCACGGGCCGCCGTGCCGGTGGAGGCCATCTGCTCACGCAGGGCCCGCAAGGCACGCGGGGTGACCAGGGACCGCACTCGCTCACGGTCCGCGTCGTCGACCTTCCACTGCCGCAGTTGCTCGTCGATGCGGGCCTGCACCGCGGTGGTGTCCAGAGAATTGACGGGATACGACCCGAAGGGGTGGTCGTGCCACCACCTGGCCTGTCCCCACGCGTGGGACGTGTAGCGGGGCACCTCGCCCAGCCCGTCGTTCAGGAGCCCGAGCCGGTGCGCGGACTTCTCCGGCACGTGGCCGAGATAGCCCGAGGGGACCGTGAGCTGCCTCTCGCCCCGGCTGTCACGGTAGAAGGGGGCGAACGCCGGGCGGAGCAGCCCCTCGGGGCGGACGGAGCCGACGATATCGTGCTGGATGTCACCGGACACCAGGACCTTGTAGCCACCGTCGTCACGGTTGACCTCCCAGGTGACCGTGCGGATCACACCCGTGGTTTCGGCGCGGGAGCTGCCCCTGCGGTACTGCAGGCCGGCGAGTGTGGTCAGCTCGGTCCCGCCCATGCCGCTGCCGGTCAGGCTCAGACCGGAACTCCTGGCGGTGGTCATCACCCCCGCCATGTGCAGATCGCCGCCGACCGCGAGCTCAGTGGCGATCCTGAGGGGCTTGGTCCTCACGCGCAGGTTGAAAACCCGCATATGGTGCACCAGTTCGCCCACCCTGTGCCGCAGGAAGCCTTCCGCGAACAAGGAGAGCCGGGAGCCGGCGGAACCGGATGCCTGATCGAAGCCGGCGGTGAGGGATTGCGCCTGGAAGAACCGCACCATGGCGTCGTGAGGGGCGGCCCCGCTCCTCGTGAAGTGCCAGGAACCGCCGGACAGACCCGCCATGAGCGCCTCGGCGGCGCGGGCGAGTGCGGCGGGCGAGCCGACGCTGAGCGTCTGATAGGGCTGATCGCCGAATGCGTCTCGGACATGGCCCTCGGGCTCCGCGCGGGCCGCCACCTCCGCCCGCGGGTCGGTGGGGGGCGTGTGCTCGTCCGGTACGGCAAGCACGACCCGGCCCACGAACGGATCGCCCGTGCCGCCTCCTACCAGGTCCGTGCTCTCCTGGGGGCGCGCGCCCAGCATCCCCAGCGAGAGAGCCCTCGGCGCAGTGCGGAAACGCGAGAAGCTCTCGATCTCCGCGGTGAGTGCGAGCTGGTAACTGTACAGATGGGAAGGGCTGGAACTGGCGACCAGCGGCTCGTACGAGACGGTGGCCCCGTGCTGTGTCTCCCGGCCCCGGGACCGTGCCCACGAGGGACCGACCGAGATGCTGGCGTGGTCAACGATGCCGCGCAGCGCCACGTCGAGACCCGCGCCCGAGGTGCGCGTCACGCTCTGAGAGCCGTCCAGGCGTTCCGTGCCGGGGACGCTGGTGCGGAGGATGAGGTCGTTCTGCGTGCCCTCATAGCGGCGCCCGGTCAGCTCACCCCTGATCCGGAGCGACAGGTGCGAACGGCTGAGGACGCCGGGTGGGACATCGAGTCCGATCGACAGCCCTGTCGCGGTGAGCACCTCGAGGTTGCCGGCGATGCTGTGATGGGACAGGGCGTTCATCACGCGCAAGGTGTTCGCCAGCGCCATGCTGTAGTGCTGCGGGTCGTGCCAGCGGGAGTCGGTCGGATCCCCGAATTCCTCCAGTGGAGCCAATACTCCTGGGTACGTCTCGGCGGCGGCGCGGATCGCCTTGTCGGAGAAGGCCTCCAGCCAGCCCTGCGGCCGGCCCCCAGTACTCACCAGGTCGGCGTCGTCGTAAGTGAAGGCCTCGGGCCTGGTCATCCCCAGCACGACGGGGTTTTCCTCGGTCAGGTAGACCGGGACATGGGGTGCGTTGCCGTTCCGGGCGCGCAGTGTCGTGCCGTCGTCCCAGCCGGCGAGACGCCGAGCTTCTGTGTGCGTCATCCGGTCCAGACTCCAGGTCTCGAACGGGATGGTCTCGCTGGCTCCGCTCCTGCGCACGTGGACGGTCTTGCGGACGAGGTAAAGGACGGTCGGCACGTTCTTGGCGCGGCCGACGATCCTGCGGCTTCCTGAGCCCCCGAACGCACTGCTGTGCGTGGTGCTGCGGTCATGGCCGGCGGATGCGCCGACCATGAGGCGGCCCCAGGAGCCGAGGTCCATGGAGGGACCGGCGGTGACGTTGATTCCCCAAGAGGAGGTCCTGGACAGTGTCCTTTCGTTGTTGACCGTCTGCTGGATGGTGTTGCGCATCTCGGCGGCCCGGCTCTCGGTGAGGAGCTCGGCCTCCCCAGGCACCACCCTTTCCACGACGAACGCCCCCAGCGGCGATCCGTCCTCCCCGAACAGGGCGTCCGCCGCAACACTGCCCCTGGCAAGGCGATCCGCCGCCCGGTGGAAGCTTTCGGAACTGAAGAACGCGGTGATGTACTCGTACGCCGCGCTGCCGGGAACAACACCCAGCTCTGCCGCGAGCCGGTCCCGCAGCGGCCTGACGGGCCCATAGCCCTCGGTGTGCACCAGCCGGTAGTCGGATCGCGCACCGAGCGTCATCCTGTGGGGAACACGGCCCGGTTCAGCAGGGGACGTCTGGCTGTCGGCCAGTCGTACCATCAGCCCGTTTCGTACGGTGAAAGAACCGATGGGCTCGGCCTCACCGCTGAGAAAGACCTCATACTGCACGTCGTCCAGGTGCAGGCGGGACCTCTGCGCCATACGGGTCTCCACCTGACTGAGCGTCTGGTCCCGCAGGCCGTACTCGTACGAGCGGGTTACGCCCATGGTTCCGCCGAGACGGCCGACCCCGCCTATGCCCCCCAGCGGTCCGACGGTGACGCCCGCTGCCGCCCGGCGCCTCGCGCTCACCGTGTGTCCCGCACCCATGGTGATCTGGCTGCGCTGACCCGCGTCCACTTTGACCTGTTCATCGTGCGGATCGGTGAACCGCTCCCAGTTGCCATGCGGTCGGGTGACCACCCGCAGTACCTGGGCGCGGGAGTTTCCGAACGAAGGGGATTCGTACCCGTCACCGTGGAAGATCTGGGGGGAGGTGCCGAGCGCCTGCCGGAGGTCGTCCAGCACCTCGCTCAGGCCAGGCATGGCGGACCGGCCGCCGAGCCGCTCACCGATCTCTTGTACGACAATGTCGGCACCGCGCAGGGTGACCTGGCTGTGGCCGTAGGTGCGGCCCTCGGCCTCACCGGTGCCGTAACCGGTGGTCAGGTACTCCGGCAGCCGACTGCCGTCGGTGAACCGCACCGGTCCGTCCTCCGACGAGGATGACAAGGACGACGACGACATCGAACGGTCGATGCGCGGCGGCCGGTGCACGTTGAGCTCGGACTCCATCGGCCCCACGGCATGCCGCCGCTCACCGGCGTCCGGGCCGCTCTCGGTACCCTGCTCGGACTCGCTCTCGGACTCGGACTCGGCCTCGAACTCGCTCTCGGACCAAGGCCAGGATTCGCTCTGGGACTCGTCTTCGGACCAAGCCCCGGATTCGCTCTCGGACTCGTCTTCGGACCAAGCCCCGGATTCAGCTTCGGAGTCACCTTCCGAGTCGAAGGGCGAGACCCGTGACCCCGTGCCTGAGTCCGCCGGGTCGGGTTCGCGCAGCGTGGTAGGCCTACTGAAGGGGTCCGCCAGGTCGAGAAGGTCGAGGGCCCGCTGCAGGTCCGCTTCGTCGGTACCGGCGGACGGCCGCCATGCATCGGCCGTCGGCGCCGCGCTGTCCAGCAGATCCCCCGTGAGGCTTCGCAGCTCGTCGACGTCCGGCAGCACGTCGCGGACGGCATCCACCAGTGCGGGCAGTCCATCGAAAGGGAATGAGTGGTGCGCTTCCTCGGGACGCGAGGCACGGGCCAAGGACAGACGGACCAGTGCTGCGTCCGTTCGCGGTCCGCGCGCGAGGTGTCTGTATGCGTCGGTCACCCACGGCTGCAGTCGGCTCCAGACCTCGTTCAGCCAGGTGTCGTCGATGCCGGGCGCGACGGCCAGATGGATCCGTTTCGTGAGGTGGAGACCCTGCTGCCCGTTGTCGAACAGCACGTGCCGAACGGCGAACGGGACAACCTGTCCCTCACGGGTGAACGATACCGGCGAGCCGGCCGCCTCGCCGAGCGGCTCGCGGTCGGGCCAGCGGCTGAAGGGCTGCATCTGCGTGGGCCGGTAGGCGACATGATGGCCATCCCGCACCAGGCCCTCGAGACGCACCTCTTTGGCATCGCCGACCCAGTGGTAGGTGCCACGGTCGTCCACCTCCCGGACCGTGTTCGCGGCGATGGCCGCGGCGTGCGCCCACTCGACGGCCATCAGCACCTGGTGCGGTTTCCACTCTTTGGGGAACATGACGTGCTGGTCCCCGTCCCGGTGCTGACGCCAGTTGCTCGGATCGCTCGTCGGGGGCTCTACCTGGCGCAGCCCGGGGAGGAGCCGGAACGGGCGCAGCGCGGGGTCGAGGAACCAGACGTCGGCCTCGTACGTACCGTTGTCGTGTGTCCGGCCAGGGGTGATCCTCAGGTCGTAGAAATCCTCCTGTGCCGCCTGGTCCGCCTTGGGCTCGTGGTAGGCGCCGGTTCGGGTGCGGCGGTCGCCGTACCGGGCCACGTCCTCGACCCGGCGGCTGAAGGCGGGGCGCTGCGGACGGGCTGCCGGTGGCGGGGGTGACGCGTGGGCAGGGCTGGGCGTGTCGGGCTGATCGTCGGAGGGACGGAAGCCAGTGAAGGTGACACTGTCTCCGGCCCGCAGGCCGGGTATCTCGCGGTCGCCTTCAGGGGCGTAGTCGCGGAAGAAGTGCACGCCCGGCCGGCCGATGCTGAGTTCCCCCGTGATACGCACTCCGTCGTACTCGCCGGTCCAGACGTAGACGCCGGGCCTCCCAAGAAAGGGGTGAACCGTGTCCTGGCGCAGGGCATGCAGGTATGCCTGCTCGGCGGCGTAAACGGCGTCGTCCTCGGTCCAATGCGCGGGAAACATCATCTGTCCGCGCTTCGGCTGTCTCGGCCGGACGTGCAGGTCCCCCGCGACGGGATGCGAGCGGTCCGCCAGATCCGGCCGCACGGAGAGCCCCGGGTACTCGGCACGGTAGGTCCCATTGGGCTTGGCCGTCCCCTCCAGCACGACCGGCCGCGGACGATCCGACATAGCGCTGGGCGGCAGATACCCGCCACCGCCAGTGCGGGGCTCGCCATACAGCACCGCCCGCCGGGTGTCCAAGGAGAAGTGCGCGCGGGTCGGCAGCCCGTCCGCCCGAGACTGGAGCGTCTCAGCGGTAGAGAAGACCACCTCCCCGTCGACCCGCAGACGCACCGTCCCCAAAGCAGCCTCGATGGCCGAACCGATCTGCCGCAGATGACGAGGCTTAATCCCCATCCGGGTCGGGCCCGCGGCCAGAGAGTAGGCCAAGTGGTCCGCATCCACGAGCGGGCGTCCCCAGTGATCCACTTGGTAGGCGCCCATCAGGGGCTCGTCCAGGTACACCGTGCGCCCGCCGAACTCGTCGCTCTTGCGGTATTCGTCCGCCAGGCCCAACAGGTGTCCCACCTCGTGGGCCAGGACGTGGGCTTTGGTGTCGAGCTCCCAGGTCCCGTGGTTCACTCGGCCGTACCCGGCGTGCACCGTGACGGTGTGGTGAGCGGCCTCGGGAGTTCCGACGAACTCCAGGTCGACCCGGAACAGGTCCCCGCTGGGAAGCCGCAAGCCGCCGTTGTACCGCTCGTCGACACCCTGCTGGGCCCGCCGAGCCACCTCGGTCAACTGATCCTCGGTGATGGGCGCGCCCCCTACTCGATCGAGGAATACGCGGACCACCACGCGGGTGCCAAAGTCCCCCGCCGGCAACCGATACCGCCGCGCCTCGAAGCGCCTGACCTCGAGCGCGCCCCCATAGGGCGCCCCGACCCACTCTCGTCTGTCGTCCGGCTGGACCTTGACACGGGCGATCTCGACCGCGCCGGCGAACGCGGACCCGTCCGGCTCAACCGGCCCGCTGTCGTCCGGCTGCACCTCGGGACCGGCGCCCGACGGCTCCGGCCCGGCCGCTGACACCGCGGCCGTGTCGGTGGAGGGCGCCGCGGAAGCGGACGGGAGGAACAGCCTCCGCGGGGAACGGCCGACGACCGGCGACCGGCGCTCGTCGGCCGCCGACTCGACACGGGTGAAGACGTCGTCCTGCCCGGTGGTGCCGGACTCGGCGGAAACGTCGGACCCGGCGGCCACGTCAGACTCATGCCCGGACTCCCGACCGGCGCTGTCCCGCTGTGCCGAGTCGGCCAAACCGTCCAGCGGGCCGAGTCTGTCCTCGGACCGCGGGCCTGAGTCCGCCGGGTCGGGTTCGCGCAGCGTGGTAGGCCTACTGAAGGGGTCCGCCAGATCGAGAAGGTCGAGGGCCCGATACAGGTCCGCCTCGTCGGTACCGGCGGACAACCGCCATGCGTCAGCCGTCGGCGCCGCCCTGTCCAGCACATCCCCGGTGAAGCTTCGCAGCTCGTCGACGTCCGGCAGCACGTCGACGACGGCGTCCGACAGCGTGTGCAGGTCATCGACGAGGAATGAGTGGTGCGCTTCCTCGGAACTCTCGACACGGGCCAACGACAGACGGACCAGTGCTCCGTCCCTCCGAGGTCCGCACACGAAGCGGCTGTATCCGGCGGTCCAGATCTTCTCCAGTCGGCTCCATGCCTCGCTCACCGAGGTGTCGTCGATGCCGGGCGCGACGGCCAGGTGGATCCGTTTTGTGAGGTGGAGACCCTGCTGCCCGTTGTCGAACAGCACGTGCCGAACGGCGAACGGGACAACCTGTCCCTCACGGGTGAACGACACCGGCGAGCCGGCCGCCTCGCCGACCGGCTCGCGGTCGGGCCAGCCGCTGAACGGCTGCATCTGCGTGGGCCGGTAGGCGACATGATGCCCATCCCGCACCAGACCCTCAATACGGACCCCCGCGACATCGCCCACCCAGTGGTAAGTACCGCGGGCGTCCACCTCCCAGACCGTGTTCGCGGCGATGGCCGCGGCGTGCGCCCGCTCCACGGCGGCCTGCAACTGGTCAGGTCTCCACTTCTTGGGGAATATGACGTGCTGGTCCCCGTCCTGGTGCTGATACCAGTTGAGCAGATTGCCCGCCTGATCCTCTCCCGGGCGCAGCGCGGGGTCGAGGAACCAGACGTCGGCCTCGTACGTGCCGTTGTCGTGTGTCCGGACGGGGGTGATCCTCAGGCCGTAGTACCTCGCCAGCTCCTCCCGTCCCAGCTTGGGCTCGTGGTAGGCGCCGGTTCGGGTGCGGCGGTCGCCGTACCAGGCCACGTCCTCGACCCGGCGGCTGAAGGCGGGGCCGCTCTGCTGATGGGCTGCCGGTGGCGGGGGTGACGCGTGGGCGGGTCCGGGCGTGTCGGGCTGATCGTCGGAGGGACGGAAGCCAGTGAAGGTGACACTGTCTCCGGCTCGCAGTCCGAGTATCTCGCGGTCGCCTTCGTCCACACGGTCGCGGAACAAGACCACGCGCGGCCGGCCGACGCTGAGTTCCCCCGTGATACGCACTCCGTCGTACTCGCCGGTCCAGACGTAGACGCCGGGCCTCCCAAGAAAGGGGTGAACCGTGTCCTGGCGCAGGGCATGCAGGTATGCCTGCTCGGCGGCGTAAACGGCGTCGTCCTCGGTCCAATGCGCGGGAAACATCATCTGTCCGCGCTTCGGCTGTCTCGGCCGGACGTGCAGGTCCCCCGCGACGGGATGCGAGCGGTCCGCCAGATCCGGCCGCACGGAGAGCCCCGGGTACTCGGCACGGTAGGTCCCATTGGGCTTGGCCGTCCCCTCCAGCACGACCGGCCGCGGACGATCCGACATAGCGCTGGGCGGCAGATACCCGCCACCGCCAGTGCGGGGCTCGCCATACAGCACCGCCCGCCGGGTGTCCAAGGAGAAGTGCGCGCGGGTCGGCAGCCCGTCCGCCCGAGACTGGAGCGTCTCAGCGGTAGAGAAGACCACCTCCCCGTCGACCCGCAGACGCACCGTCCCCAAAGCAGCCTCGATGGCCGAACCGAACTGGCGCAGATGACGAGGGGTAACCCGCATCCGGTGCCGGCCCCCAGCCCGGGAGTGGACAACTTGGTCCGCGTCCACGAACGGACGCCCCAAGTGATCCACTTCGAGGAGGCTCATCAGGGACTTGTCCTGGTACACCGTGCGCCCGCCGTACGCGTAGCTCTCGCGGTACTCGTCGTCCAGGCCCAGCAGGTGCCCCACCTCGTGGGCCAGGGTGTCGGCTTGTGTGGTGAGCCCCCAGTTCTGGTGGTTTGCCCGCTCGTACTCGGCGTGCACCGTGACGGTGTGGTGAGCGGCCTCGGGAGTTCCGACGAACTCCAGGTCGACCCGGAACAGGTCCCCGCCGGGAAGACGCAAGCCGCCGTTGTACCGCTCGTCGACAGCTTCCTGGGCCCGCCGCTCCAGCGCCGCCAACGACTCGTCGGTAACGGAATCGCCGTCTTCTCGCCTGAGGAACACGCGGACCAGCGCGCGACTCTCGAACTCACCCGTCGGCAACCGATACCGCCGCGCCTCGAAGCGCCTGATGTCGAGCGCGCCCCCAGGAGGTGCTGCCCCGACCCACCGTTGCCTGTAGTCCGGCCGCACCTCGGCGCGGGCGATCTCGACCGCGGCGGCCGCCCTCCTGCCCGCGAGCCAGTCCACGACGGATTGCCAAAGGCGCCCCGCCCAGGCGGCCGCCGCCCCGGGCAGCGCGGTGATCCGCTCCCAGATGCCCCGCACATACCCGCGCAAGCGATCCCACGCGGAGGGGTCCACTCCGGGGAGGACCTGTTCCTCCCGCTCTTCCCGAGCCTCCTCCCCGGCGCGCTCCGAGCCCGACGGCTCCGGCCCGGCCGGTGACACCGCGGCCGTGTCGGCGAAGGACGCGGCGGCCGGATGCGCGTGCTCGGCAGGGTGCACCATCCGCACGTCCACGGGGGGCGGTGTGTCAACGGCCGCCTGCTCCGGGAGCGTCGCGCCTTCCCCGGTTCCGGGAACGGGCGCCGTCCGCGCGGACAGGTCGCTGACGGTGTTGTGGTGGAGATGGGGCGTCAGGACATCCGCGATCTGCTGGAGATGGTCGGAGGTGAGGACGAAGAACTGCGTTTCAGGGTCGGTGAACGCGCCCATCAGACTGGACTCGTCCTCACCGAGGACCTGCGATTTACGTCCGTCCGGGATCAGCAGCACCCTTCGCCTGGCCCCGTCATCACGCACGCCTATGCGCGGCAGGAGCCGGCGGACATGCGCAGCAGCATGTACGCCCGTGAACCAGTCATCCCGCGACATCGGCCGCCCCGCCTCGGGCGCCCCGTCACGGACCTGGACCACCGTGTCGGCCTGATCGGCGGAAGCAACGAACTCCACGTCCATCCGCAACAGCGGACCGGGCCACTGCGGGCCGATCATCCCATCAGAGCGCACCACCGGAACCCGGTGCCCACGGCCGTTGACCTCTTCCTCCACAGCCCGCGCGACGTCTTCGCGCAACGCCCCCATGCGCTCCGCACCCACGCCATCCGGAACGAGGTGCACCCGCCGGGTGACGCGCAGCACATCGTCCACCGGCGTGGCGCCCCGCTGCCAAGCCCGCAGAACCACACGCTGGCCACCCCCCGGTGTGAGCAGGACGCGCGGGTCAGCCTCGTCATCGCGGACACCCAGACCGTGGACGATCTCATGCACGTACGCGGCAGGATGCACATCGGTGAACCAGGTGTCCTGCACCATGGGCCGCCCAGGACCCGGCAGTCCGCTACGGACCCGGACCACCGTGTCCGCCTGGTCCTCGGAATCGACGAACCGTACGTCCACCCGCAGCCGCGGACCGGGCAGCTGGGGACCGGTGACCTGGTCGGCCTGGGGAAGCGGCAGGCGGTAGTCCCGCTGGTTGACCACACTCTCCATGGCCTGGCGCAGATCACGCCGCAAAGCCGCAACCTGGTCCGCGGTCACTACGTCGTCCGGATGCGTCACCAGATGAACCCGGCGGATCAGTTGGACGGTGTCCTGCGCGGGCGTGCCACCGCGGTACGACGCCCAGGAATAGCCGACTTGCGTCCGCTCCCCGGACATCGGGGGCCGACGCACCTGCCACGGTGCGTCGAACTCGACGAGCTCACCGTCGACAAGCCGCTGCGCCTTACGCACCTCAGGACCGGCGGGGGTGAACTCGAACGCCTGGGACCCCACACCTCCGCCACCGCCACCGAACGGAATCCAGCGATCGGTACTCACCTCACCCGAACCCCACAGCTCACCGGCAACCCACTCGACCGTCTCGGTGGCCTGGTTCCAGGTCCCCGTGCGGCTGAGTTCTCGGTCATAGACGCTGACGACGGTCTGCGCATCGAGCGAGCCGGTGAAGGCAACCTCCTGCTCGTCGAGTTGCATGTCGATCGTGCCGTTGACATCTACCCCGGTGTGGTTCTGGTCGTCCCCATTGCGGGACGAGTCGATCTGATAGCGGTAGCGCCTGTCTCCGTACCAGAGTTCGCGATTGCGAGTGGTGCCGACGAACTGCGCGGACGGGCTCTCGGTCACCCATTCAAACAGGGGTACGACGTTGTCGGCGTCTGGGGACCCGAAACCCTCTCGGAAGACTTCCTCCGGTGGCCTGTCCGAGAACCGCCACAACTGCTCGCCATCACGGCTCTCCGCATAGGGGAAGTAGGGAAAGTCATCCCCGTGCACCATGCCGTAGTCCACCGCCGGCGCCGTATCGGGCCCCGCCTCACTCCCCTCAGCCAGCCCCAGAGCCCCATCCAGACCCGGCCCCGGCTCAGCCGGCGCCCCACCCCGGCCCAGCGCTTCCAATGCGCCCATGGAGAACTCGTCGTCCACTGCGGTTCGGCTGCCGGGCTCGGACACCGTGGAGATCCGGCCGGGGGAATCCGGCGACTGGTTCACGGTTCGGCCAGAGGCAGGGTTGGCCGACTGGCCGGGATCGGTTCCGGCCTGGTTCACGCTCCGGGCAGGAGCGGAGGCCGGGGTGAGGATCTGTGACGGGGGCGCGGGGGAAGAAGTGGCGCCCTGGGCCGTGGCCGCCGCGGTCGTGTCCACCGTCTGGATCGGCTCCACGGACCGCTGTGCTCCGGTCGCCTCGTCCGTCTCCAGACGCTCCTGACGATCGGACTCCGGATCGTCAGAGGTGTTCCGAACGGGCCGAGATGTGGTGGCGGGGCCGGGCGTGGTGGCCGGCTGCGGGGCAGCCGTAC
>NZ_JBEXQA010000064.1:0-17234 GCF_040612395.1 Streptomyces sp. NPDC006430 | reverse complement strand
TTATTTATCATTAATATTCCCTCTTACCCCCACCCGCCAATAATGTCTTCCCCTTTTTCTCCCGGCGGGGGGGGGGGGGGCCCCCCCCCCGCGCCCCCCCCCCGCCCCGCTTTCGAGGTCACCCGGGAGACCCTGATGCGCCACTGCCGCCATCCCTCGGACACCACCGACGCCGAGTGGGCCCTGATCGAACCCCTCCTGCCCACCCCGGCCTGCGAGACCGCGGCCGGCGGGGCTCCGGAGAAGCATCCGAGACGGGAGATCGTCGACGCCATTCGCTATGTCGTCGATACGGTGCAAGTGGCGAGCCCTCCCGGCCGACTACCCGCCCTGGCGCACAGTCTGGGGCTTCATGGCGAGATGGACCGCGGCCGGCGTCGTCGGCCAAATACGCGACCACCTGCGCGGACGCATCCGCCGAGACTTGGGCAAAGGTCGGCGCGATGTCGGCGAGCAGGTCCGACGGCAGCCCCACCGCCCGGACTGCGAGCAGCTTGTCGATCTCGGTGAGCATCGTCTCCAGGCGCACATTGCCCGGAGCCTCCTTGATCTTCCCCAAGACCGGCGACGGGGCTAAAGCCGGTGAAGGCGCCGCCGGTGAGGGTGAGGACGGTCCTTCCGTTTGCGGCTGGTGACGATCCTGCTGGCCTATTCGGTCACGCGGCGAGGGAGAGGCCGAGGCGGGCAAGGTGGCTGACGCGAGTGCGGTCGAGCGGGTGACCGTTCCACCAGGCATCAAGGCGAATGAGGTTGAGCGCAACGGCCGAGAAGACGTGCTCCAGATGGGTCTTCCGGAGACCGAGGTAGCGGGCACGTCTCATCCCGGTGACCGCGACGGCCTGGTGGATGGTTCCCTCGATGCCCGCGCGGGTTCCGTACTTGGCTCGCCACTGCTCGTCGCCCTGCTGAAGGCGGGCACGGTCGAGGACTTCTTGCAGCTCGCGGGGTTGCAGGGAGAGAGTCCGGCCGCCGGTCTTCGAGCGGGTGCACTGGCTACGCACTGGGCAGGGGCGGCATGTCTCCTTGTCGAACTTGATGACGATGGCCTTGGTGCCGCGCTGGGTGGCGGGGCTCCACCAGGTGCTGGTGTCCCCGCGTGGGCAGGTGGCCTGCCGCTTGTCCCAGTCGATGGTGAACGCGGTGCGGTCGAACCCGGTTCCGGCACGTGCCTGGGGTGAGCTGTTCAGCAGGACCGGGGTAACGAGGGTGACCCCGAAGTTCTTCTTCATGCCCACGATCAACTCGGCGGAGGCGTAACCGGAGTCGAGGAAGTGCTCGGCGGGCAGGAGATCACGGGCGGCGAGCATGCGATGGACCGGTTCGGTCATCTCCGCGTCGGTCACTGTGGCATCGGTGGTCGCGATGTTGGTGATCACGCGCGGCGGCGGTCCGTCGGCTCCAGGGATCGTCGCCTGGCCGGTAGCCGCGTCCTCGTCATCGGTTTCGTCGCAGGACTCACTGATGTGGATCTTGTAGCCGGTCCACCAGGAGCCCTGCTTGAGGCCGTAGCGCGCGTCGGTGTCGTACGGAGAAGCCAGCCGCAGTCTGCCGGGCGGGAGGTCTTTGCTCTCCCGCCGCTTCACCTCCGTCCCGGCCTCGGTCACGGTGCGGTGGTAGTTCTGCACCCACATCGTGCGCAGGACCTGCACCGCCGGGAGCTCGCGCAGCCAGGTCGGCGCGTCAGGGGCGTGCACCGCCTCCAGCAGTGCGCACCCGTCCCGGCCGTAGACCAGGGCCATCTCCTCGCGTTTGCTCGTGGAAGTCGGCGGATGCCAGGAGTGAGTCCGCGGGCCGTAGCGTTCGGCCCATTCCCGAACAGGTACCGCTCCGGCCAGCCAGTCCGGGGCCGCGCAGGCCAGCGCCTCCAGTGCGGCCCGCAGCGTCTCCCCGGCCAACTCCAGCCTGTTCAGATCGCGTACCGCCGCCAGCACGCGGGTGGAGTCGGTGCGCTGTTTGCCTCCCGCCTTCACCAGGCCCCGGTCCGTGAGGGCGGTCAGCAGCAGGTCGAGCGCCTTCCCCTCCATCCCGTGCTCGACCAGTCGCGTGCGGAACTCGGACAGCACCGAGGAGTCGAACCCGGGATCATCCAGCTCCAGGCCGAGCGCGTACTTCAGGTCCA
The DNA here is from genome assembly GCF_040612395.1 of Streptomyces sp. NPDC006430. Taxonomy (NCBI): domain Bacteria; kingdom Bacillati; phylum Actinomycetota; class Actinomycetes; order Kitasatosporales; family Streptomycetaceae; genus Streptomyces; species Streptomyces sp. NPDC006430. The sequence goes on along the minus strand of NZ_JBEXQA010000064.1, from coordinate 15,115 downwards.
TGCCGTACCTCACCCGATGCGCTGCCGCCCGGTCGGTGAGGTTCTCGGCGAACTGCAACACCGTCACCAGCGCCAGCTGGCCCGGTGACCAGCCCGGCCGCCCTCTGGATCCGAACGCCTCGGCGAACTCGGCGTCCGTGAACAACTCGCCCAGTTCGTCACGGACCCGCATCGCCAACGGATACGGGCCCCGCGCCGCCACCGCCCGCGCCACCTGCGCGGTCATCTCAGGCACCTTCGGCCACGGCATCGGCCGCATCGACATTCCACACCCCACCCGCGACCGGGAACGCCAAGACGGCCGCTGCTGCCCTGACCAACGAGCTGCCGGCCCGCTGGCCACGGAATAGAAGTCAGCAGGATCGTCACCAGCCGCAAACGACGGCGTCCCCTACGACGTGTCTGGCGGTACGTGTCGGTTGAGCAGGGTGGATGCCAACGGTTGCCATGGGGGTGTCGGCGTACCGTCCGGGTCCAGGCCGTTCGGCCACAGCCTGAAGAGCACCTCCGGCATCGCAACCTGGCCGAACGCGGTCGCGGTGATGCCGTAGTCGACGGCCTGCCGGAGAAGGAGTTCGGCCCCGTCCCGGTCCCCGGTCTCCTCCCGCCTCTGGGCAAGCTTGTACAGGGTGTCGGTGCTGCCGTGGTCGGCGGCCTGGTAAGCCAGAGCCTCGGCGTCCTCCCGGTCCCCGGCCTCCTCCCGCCTCACAGCCAGATAGTCCAGGGCGTCGGTGTCGCCGTGGTCGGCGGCCTGCCGGTAGAGGGTTTCGGCCCCCTCCCAGTTCCCGTCCTCCGCAAGCAGATTGGCCAGGCTGGACAGGACGTCGGTGTTGCCGCGCTCGGCGGCCTGCCGGAGAAAGAGTTCGGCCCCCTCCCGGTCCCCGGCCTCCTCCCGGATCACGGCCAGGTCGTATAGGGCACGGGGGGTGCCGTGGTCGGCGGCCTGGTAAGCCAGAGCCTCGGCCCCCTCCCGGTCCCCGGCCTTCTCCCGCATCGCAGCCAGATCGCGCAGGGCAATGGTGCTCCCAAGGTCGGCGGCCTGCCGCAGAAGGAGTCTGGCCCCGTCCCGGTCCCCGGCCCTCTCCCGCCTCTGGGCAAGCTCGTACAGGGCGTCGGTGCTGCCGCGGCTGGCGGCGAGGTGGCGGAAGTAGTGGGCCCATTGCAGGCGGTGGCGTTCCTCGGCTGCTCTGGTGAGAAAGCCCAGGTCGTCGGGTTGAGTGAGGTGGGTGTGGGCGGCGTGCCAGAAGGATGCAGGCGGGCACAGCCAGCGGCGGGCGGTGCGGCCGTGCTGTTCGAGGTAGTCAGCGAGCCGGGACTGTGGACCCGTCGGCGGCGAAGCTGGTGCTTCGCTGGCAGGGGTGGGAGGCGGGCGCCGCGGGGCTCGGAGGGTTGCACTGCGCAGGGGGGCCTGTTTGCCGTGAACGGGTTGAGCAAGTTCGACGAAAGCCTGTTCTGCCCAGTCGTCGGTGAGCTGGTCGTAGTCGGTGTCGGTGAGGTAGTCGGTGGCGGCGTCGGTGAGGAAGGCTTGTGGGAGGTGGAGGCCGACGCCGAGGCGGCGAGCGTCCATCGCTGCTTCCAGCAGCGCTTTGGCGGCCGGGCTGGCCTGTTCGTAGCGGCGCAAGAGTTCGGGGGCTCCGGCCAGGTCCTGGGTGACCCGTCCGCCGTCACGGGTGCGGGTGAGTGCGTCGCCCAGCAGCCGGTCACCGGCCTCGGCAAGGACGGCTGCTGCTGCCAGGGCCTGAACATCGAAGGTGTCTGGGACGGTCAGGGTGCGACCGGAGAGCAGTTCCCGCACGCGGCTGTGCGGATCCTCGGCCCCAGGTGTGGGCAGGGCCGTGTACTGGTGGGCGTACTCGGGCCAGAGTGTGCCCAGCACCAGGACAGGCCCGCGCTCCGGGCTGACCAGCAGGCGGTGCACGGCCGACGCGATTTCCTCACCGACCGTCCGGTCGCCGAGGTAGTGCTGGGCCTCGTTCAGCCACACCACGGTGCGGGGCGCGACACGGCACAGATCCTCCAGCGCGGCCTGCGCGCGGGTCGGGTCGAAGGGATGCCACAGCCGCCATCCCTGGTCAGCGAGGGGCTGCACGGCTTCCCAGCAGGCCCGGGTTTTCCCCGTCGAGGAGGTGCCCACCAGGACCACGATCCGTCTGCGGCCGGCCGCAGCAGCCTGTACCGCATCTGCCAGCACCTGATCATGCTCGCGGAGCACGTACCCTGGCAGCGCCCGCACCACAGAAGCATCGGAGTGTGAAGCGTCCCTGCCGGGCCCGGCAGGATGAACCTCCAGATCATGCGGCTCCCACTCCCCGATCAAACGTCCCAGCCCGCCTGACGTGACCGTGCCCGACTTCTCGGCCGCAGTCCGCTGCAACTCCAGCAGCTCTGGAACCGGCAGCTTCAGCGCGCAGGCCAGCGCCGCCACCGTCTGCGCAGACGGCACAGGCTTCTTGGTCGAGAGCGCCTCCGACACCGTGGTACGCCCCAACTGCGCCCGGCCGGCGAGCTGCGTCTGGTTCAGCCGGGCCTGCGCCAGCCCGTCGGCCAGCCTCCCGCGCAGTTCGGTGAGCGCCGGATTATGACTGTTTCGCTCATCGTGCACTCGCTCGCCCCTTGGCCCTGATGTGTCCGCCGGTGTTCATCTTCGTCCCGGCGGACCCCGGCGCACACGGTTTCCGCGACGTTCGACCACGTCAACACACCGCCGTGTTCAGGGAGCTTGCCGTGGCTATCGCTGTCGTCCTCCTCACCACTGCACTCGTCATTGTCATCGCGCTGCTGGTCGGCGCCGCCGCGGGCAAACTCGCCCGCATGGACGGCGCCACCTACCCCGCCGCACTGGCCCGCGCTGCGACCACCTTCGCCGCGGTCATCACCCTCGCCACCGCCGTGACCGCAGCCATCGCCGCCCTCCTCACCTGAGAAGACCAGCACACACCCTGCCGACACGGGCAACCGGTCCGACCACCGACCGAAAACGCCAGGATGGCCGCCGCTGCCCTGGCCAACGAACTCCCACACGGAATAAGCCAGCAGGATCGGTGACAGGGTTCTTACCGCCACCCCGACTCGATCAGTTGAGACGGTGAGCCGTCGTGCCGCAGCACACCTTCCGCCCTCGGGAGGGGAACGTGACCGCCCTGCACGGCGGCCCCTACTGGTCCTGGAACAGGTCCGTGCTGAGGTAGCGCTCTCCGGTGTCAGGCAGGACGACGACCACCAGGGCGCCTTCGTGCTGTGGGTCGTGGGCCAGGGAGGCGGCGGCGTGGAGGGCGGCGCCGCCGGAGATGCCGGTGAGGATGCCCTCGGTACGGGCCAGGCGACGGGCTTCGGCGCGGGCCTGGGGCGCGGAGACACGCTGCACGGTGTCGTAGACCTCGGTGTCGAGGATGTCGGGGACGAAGCCGGCGCCGAGGCCCTGGATGCGGTGCGGGCCGGGGGAGCCGCCGGACAGGACGTCCGACTCCGCCGGTTCCACGGCCACAACGGTGACCTCTGGCTTCTTTTCCTTCAGGAATTGGCCGACGCCGGTGACGGTGCCGCCAGTGCCGACGCCGGCCACGAGGACGTCGACCTGGCCGGCGGTGTCCTGCCAGATTTCCTGGGCGGTGGTGCGCCGGTGGGCGTCGGGGTTGGCCGGGTTGCGGAACTGCTGCGGCATGAACCAGCCGTGGCGTTCGGCCAGTTCGGTGGCGCGGGCCACGGCGCCGGTCATGCCCTCGGCCGCCGGGGTGAGGATCAGTTCCGCACCGTAGGCGCGCAGCAGTGCACGCCGCTCGGTGCTCATGCTCTCGGGCATGGTGAAGGTGACCGGGTAACCCTTGGCGGCGGCCACCATGGCCAGGCCGATACCGGTGTTGCCGCTGGTCGGCTCGACGATGCCCTGACCGGGCCGGAGCGCGTCCGTGGTCTGCGCGTCCTCGATCATCGCCAGGGCTATGCGGTCCTTGACGCTGCCACCAGGGTTGGCGGCCTCCAGCTTGACGACCAGGCGCACGGGCAGGTCCGCGCCGTAGCGGCGCAGCGCCACCAGGGGGGTGCGGCCTATCAGCGCTGTGATGGAGGGCGTGATCGAGGGGCGTGTCGCCGTCATGGTCGTCCTTCTCTTTCGTCTGCGGGGGTGAGGACCCCGGCGCGGGAGACCTCCGCCGTCCCGTGGAGGTGGGGGGTGGAGGTCGCGGGTGCGGCGCGGACACGGGAGTGGGCGGGGACGTCGCGCAACACGAGAGCGTGCGCGCCGACGACCGTGTCGTCACCGACGTGCACGGGGCCGAGCACGGTGGCGCCGACGCCGAGGACGACCCGGTCGCCGACGGTGGGATGACGTTTGGCGGCCCCCGTGTCGCTCCACCAGCCGGTGCCGCCCAGGGTGACGCGGTGGTAAAGCATCACGTCGTCGCCCAGGACGGCCGTCTCACCGATGACCACACCCATGCCGTGGTCGATGAAACAGCGGCGGCCGATGACGGCACCAGGGTGGATCTCGATACCGGTGACGGCTCGGGCGAGCTGGGACAGCGCCCGGGGCAGCAGCGGCACACCGAACCGGTGCAGCCTGTGCGAGATGCGGTGTGCCCAGATCGCCCACGGGCCGGGATACAGCAGGACCTCGACAGCGTGGATGCCGTGCAGGGCGGGGTCCTTGCGGCAGGCTGTCCGGAGATCTTCGAAGATCATGCGCGTCCTTCTGTGGAGCTGGTCGCGGCGTGTGACCGGAGCGGTGAGGGTGAACGCTACGGGCCGCCCCCGATCGGCGCCCGGTCCGAAGAGCCTGGCATCAGTGGGCCGACCGGTCCGGATCGTCGCTCTCGATGGGGACCAACAGCCCTCCCGTGAGGGACCGGTCGGCCCGTGTGCCCACGGTTGCGGTCAGCTCGGCACGAATCTTCGCGACGAGCTGTCCGAGTTCGGTCAGGGTGTCCTCGCCGAGCAGCGAAGGGCCCGCCTCGAGCATCAACGCGACGTATTCCCCGATGCGCTGGGGTGTGAGATCGTCCGTCGCCCCCAGCTCCACCGGACCGCCTTCCCTCTTGTCCACGACCCGGGCGTTGCGGACCAGCCGTAGTTGCCCATCGCTGTATATCCGGGCCAGCACAGCCGCAGCGAACCGCTTCTGCGCCTCCACGCCGCTCATGGTCGGCCGCTGATCGCCCGAAACGGTGTCGCATTTCTGCAGGTCCTCCGCGGCTTCACTCCGGCGGTCACTCGAGCGACTTCGTGCCACGCTGCTCCACTTCGCCTTTACGGACGGGAGCGCCTGGTCGTTCCACTTCGCCTTGACTGTCGGAAGTGCTTGTTCGTGCCACCACTTCCTGACGTGCGGCGCCGCCTTCTCGGCCAATCTGAGGCCGATCTGGACGAGCACCTCGGCGAGGAGCTCCGCGTTCTCTCGGCGCTCCTGTGCTCGGGCTTCCGCCTCGTGCTGGTCAGCGTCGGATAGACCCTGTGGGTACGACGCCACCGGATCCGGCTCGTTCTCCTGCTTCAAGAAGATCTCGGCTTGACCCACCTGATTCGTGTCCGGGTCACGTGTCATGCCGCGATGAGCGCCCGCGGTCTTTCTCGACCGCGCGAAGCGCGCGCCCTTCCGGACTCTGACAATGGCCTCGTACTCGTCGTACTCGCTGCTGTCCATGCCCCGCCTTCGACCTGTGGGATGCGTCGCTTCCGCCGCCTGCACCCCTGGGAGCGATGCCCCCGACACGTACGTCCGGCTGCTGACCCCGTTCGGCGGACTTCGCAAGGTCCAGTGAGACAGGAGTGCGCCACGAGGCGCTACGCAATCGAGTGGAGGTGGAAGACCTTCTCCGCCGGGCCGTCGCAGCGGTCTGGTGAAGCTGGGGGCAGCCTGATCCGGGGAACGCCGGGGAGGGTGGCAAGCGGCTCCGACAACGGCGGGACGTGCCGGGACTACCGGACGGTGCGGGCCCGTCTAGCGAGGTCAGAAGGTGTAGCGAAAGCGAACCAGTGGTTGAAGCTCCGTAACAAGGGTGCACGCACGGCCGGGGTGGACGGACGCACGGCGTCGTCCATCGCGCTGTGGGCCGGTGTCGAGGAGTTCCTCGACGTGCTGCGGTCGCAGATCAAGGACCGCAGTTTCCAGCCCATGCCGGTGCGGGAACGGTGATCCCGAAGGCGGGCGGCAAGCTACGCCGTCTGGGGATCGCGACGATCACCGACCGGGTGGTGCAGGCTTCCTTGAAGCTGGTGCTGGAGCCGATCTTCGAGGCGGATTTCCTCCCGTGTTCCTACGGGTTCCGCCCGAACCGCCGGGCTCATGACGCGGTGGCAGAGGTGCGTCTGCTCACGTCCAAGAAGGTAAGAGTGGATCGTGGAAGGCGACACCAAAGCCTGCTTCGACGAGATCTCAGAGGGCGGTTCGTGAGCCTTTGAGTAGTCTTGCCGTCGCCTGATGGTGTGGGTGCGGGCGGAATCCGCCGGCTTGCGGTCGCCGATCTGATGGTGTGAAGAGGTGAGTGAACGCAAGCCGTACCCGAGTGACTTATCGGACGGGCAGCGGGCGTTGGTCGAGCCGGTGATCACGGCGTGGAAGGACACCGGTCGGTCAGGGGCCACCAGGGCGCCTACGCGATGCGGGGGATCGTGAACGCGATCCTCTACCAGGGCCGGACCGGATGCCAGTGGGCCTACCTCCCGCACGACCTGCCACAGAAGAGCGCGACGTACTACTACTTCGCGGCCTGGCGGGACGACGGCACTGACCAGGTCATCCACGAACTCCTGCGCTGCCAGGTCCGTGAGAAGGCCCGCCGATTAGAGGACCCGACCCTGGTGGTCCTGGACACCCAGAGTGTCCACGCGGCCGCCGGGGTCCCCGCCTCCACGACCGGCCGGGATCCGGCAAAGCGGGTCCCGGCCCGCAAGCGGGGCCTGGCCGTGGACGTCCTTGGCCTGGTCATCGCGGTGGCCGTCCTCGCCGCGAACGCGCACGACAACACCGCGGGCGTCGCCCTGCTGGACCAGGTCGCCGAACACACCGGCGGTGCCGTCGAGAAGGCTCTTGTCGATCAGGGCTTCAAGAACCAGGTCGTCGCGGGATCGTTCCGCAGTCGAAGCGGTGGAGGGTCGAGCAGACTTACGGGACCCTGATGATGCACCGGCGTCTGGTCCGCGACTACGAGCACCACTGGGCCTCGTCCGCCTCCCGCGTCTACCGGGCCATGACCCAGGTCATGGCCCGCTGCCCCCCGCCTGGACGGAGTCCGCGATGCTCTACGCGGCGCCCCGGCGGCCGTCCTCGAACACTCAGGCGCCATCACGGCGGTCCTCGGCCTGGACGCACACCTCCACATCACGTCGGCCCCGCGCGCCTCGACGGCGCCCGGCCTGGCACCGTGGGGTCCGCTGAGGAACCGTGGCACCGTCCCCGAAACCTGCCGCCGGCGTCGGCTGTCCGCCGCCGGCCAGTCGACCGCCGGCCCGGGCGACTTCGTGTGACGCATGCAGATATCAAGACATTCCTGGATGTTCAACCCTATGGTGGCGTGGTGGACGACCACCAGCGAGTGCGGGACGACGAGGGGAGCGCGGCCAGGGTCCTCGCGCTGTCGGACGGCGTCTTCGCCATCGCGATGACGCTGCTGGCCCTGGACATCACGCTGCCCGCCGGGCTGGACCCGGCCGGTTTCGAAGAGGCGCTGGGGGAGGTGGTGCCCAACCTGTGGGCGTACGCCCTCAGCTTCGCGGTCATCGCGGCGTTCTGGCGGGGCCACCATGAGGTCTTCCGGTACGTGCGGGAGGTGGACGGCACCGTCGTCAAGCTCGGTCTGCTGAACCTGGGACTGATCGCCCTGATGCCCTTCCCCACCACCCTGCTGGCCGAGTACGGGGACCAGCCGCAGTCGGTGGCGGTCTACTCCGGCGCCGTCGCGGCCATCGGGGCCGCACAGCTCGCGCTGACCGTCGTGCTGTGGAAGCGCCCGTGGCTGAGCAGCACGGCGATGTCCGATCCCGTGGCGCTCAACGACGTGCTCGACCTGGCGTCGATGGTGCTGGTCTTCGCAGTCGCCGTGCCGCTCGCCTTCGTCTCCCCGGTGGGCGCCCAGCTGTGGTGGGCGGTGCTGGTCCCGGTCAAGGCGGTGCTGGGCCGGCGGGGCAAGCGCCTGCGCACGGCTGCTTAACGGTGCCGCGCGCCGGGGGTTGAGGCATCCAGGCAAGCGTGAAGCGCCATTCGGGGGAACAACAGGTGTCGCGCACAGGAAGTCCGCAGGTACGGCTCCTACGTTCGGCTGCCATGACGAACGCACCGAGTGACCGCACATCCGGCCCCACCCGTCGCACCACGCTCGCCGGGCTCGTCGGCGGGGCCGGGGCCGTGCTGGCCACCGGGTGCGCGCTGTCGGGCGCTTCGCCCGCGAACGCGCCCGCACCCGCTCCCTCGGAGTCGGCCTCCGTCCCCGCGGGCGGACCCACGCCCGGGGTGATGACCCTCTTCAAAGACCCGACCTTCAACTTCAACGGGCTCCTTGCGCTCGGCGGGTCCGGTTTCGGCGCCGCCGAGGTGGGCGAGGTACTCACCGCCGTGAACGCGATCAACAAGGCCGGCCTCTCGGCCCAGACGTACACCGAGACCTTCAGGAAACTCGGCGATCAGCTCAGGGAGCAGCCCCAAGGCAGCAAAGCTGACCAGCAGACCACGCGCTTCCGTGCCCTTCGGGCCGCCCAGTACTACGGCCAGGCGCTGTTCTTCGTCCTCGGCTCCGACGACCCGGCCGGCGAGGAGCAGCTGTACAAGGCGGGGCGCGGCGCCTGGGACACGTTCTGCAGGCTGTGTGACCCGGCGCCCGTGACGGCGAAGGTCCCCTACCGGAAGACGCCGCTGCCGGTGTGGTTCTTCCGGCCGGACACCTCGGGTGAGCGGCGTCCCACCGTGATCCTCACGAACGGCAGTGACGGGCAGGACGTCGACATGTGGACCTACGGCGTCTCGGCCGCCCTGACGCGCGGCTGGAACGCCCTGGTGTACGACGGTCCGGGCCAGGGGCAGCTGCTCTTCGTCGACCAGGTGGTCTTCACACCGCGCTGGGAAACCGTCGTGACGCCGCTCGTCGACTGGCTGGTCGCCCGCTCGGACGTGGACACGGACAGGATCGCCCTGACCGGGCTGAGCATGGGAGGGAACCTGGCGCCCCGGGCCGCGGCCTTCGAGAGCAGGATCGCCGCTCTGGTGGCGATGCCCGGCTGCTTGTCGCCGTGGCTCGGTTTCCCTGCGGAGCTCCGGAAGATCGTCACCCCGGACAAGGAGGAGACGAACACCATCTGGAACAAGGAGGTCGTCCCCCAGCTGCCCCCGGACGCGGCCGCGACGATCAAGAAACGCATCGAACCCTTCTCGGTCCCGGCGATGCTGGACGCCCGCAAGGGCAAGATGTTCACCGACTTCTGGACCCCCGCCCAACTCATCGAGTCGCTGGACATCACGAACATCGTCGGCCGCATCAAGACGCCCACGCTGGTCCTCGACTACGACTACGAGCAGTTCTATCCCGGCCAGCCGCGCCAGATGTTCGACAAACTGACGACTCCCGACAAGGACTTCCTGAAGCTCACCGCGGCCACCGGCGCACAGCTGCACTGCTCCCCTATGGCCCCGCAGCAGCACTGCGACGTCGTCTTCGATTGGCTGCAGGAGCAACTTCCCGGCAGCTGACGCAGGGATGGGTCGCTGTAGCCCTGCTTCAGCCAGGCGTCCCGCGCCCGCAGCACGAGGCCATCCGCGGCCTTCGGGCGTGGCGCACCACTCGCTTCCAACGCCTGGCCGCGGGCCAGCGCAGGGCCAAGTAACTCCGGGACCGTCAGATCCAGAGCGCCACACCCCTTCCCCGTCAGTCCCCGGGGCTGGAGACTGCCGAAGGCTGTGGTGGCGGAGAGGAGGGCGCCGGGACCGTGGGCACGGTGATGCTGTTCAACCCAGTCCCGAGCCACGGGCTGCGACCACAAAGATCCATTGGCACCGCGGGCCTGCGGCTCGGGAAGCTCGTGGTGCGCGTAGCGCGGATGCGGGAGCTCCTCCTCGGGCATGTTCGCGATCTTCGCCAGCCCGGCGCGGTCCACCAGGCTGCCCGGCTCCAGCTCGGGAGCCTTCAGGTCGACGACGCACTCGTCCAGCGGCCTGGCGTCCGGCACGCGCCGGCGGTGCTCCGCCCACAGCGCCAGATGATCACGCCAGTTGGGCAGAGCCGTCTTGTGCGCGGTGAACCCGGCGATGGTGGCGACAGTCGCCTTGCCCGGGTCGGCGGGGTGGACCAGGAGGTCCGCGGCCGTGATGGTGAGCGCGTCCTGCACGGGGCGGGCGTCGTAGCGTTCGTAGGCGCCGTCGAAGACCACGCCGGGCCGGTGCCAGGTAGTGCCGTCCCACCAGTAGCCGCCGTGCCGGTAGAGGAAGCCGGTGTGTCCGTACACCCAGTCGTGGTGGAGACCGCTCCAGCTGCCGTCCGTGACCAGCACGACCGTGCGGCCGTGCGCGGGGTGGTAGTGGACGGCCCACGCGTACGCGCGGTTCTTCGGCTCGGTGGTGAACGCCACCCAGCCGCCTCCCAGTAAGGGGTCGGTGCGGCCCCACAGTCCCTCGCCCTGGTCCCGGCCGGTGCGCTCGATCGCGTCCGGATTGTCGAGCGGCAGCCGTTCGTCGTTGATGAACGGCAGGCCCGGAACGGGATGATCGGTACGAAGTCCGTTGGCTACCGGACGGAACTCACCCAAGATCGTTTCTCCCTTGCGGCATGAAACCCCGCACAGCGCGGGGGTGAGCCCCCCATCCCTGCGGCAGCACCGTCCTCGTTAAACCGATCAATGGAGAGCGCGACATCGGGCGAAGCGCAGTGCAGGCAGTTCGTCTGGCCGGGGTGAGCAGCCACGCCCCCCGGGTTCGCGCACGTGCGGGCAAGTAGATCTTCGTAGCGAGGAGGCCCGCGAATGCGGCGAACTCGCTGGTGGGACGGCCGCGGCCGATGCCTGCTTCGTTGTCCCAGACCAGCGTCTTGGGGACCGCACCCCACTTGGTCAGCAGCCACCAGTGCCCGTCGATCAGGTCCCCGGTCCGTCGCGAGGGCAGCATCCTCGAGGTGATCACCCGCGAGTAGCTGGAGACCATCACCAGCACCGGCATCCGCCCGCACTGGCCATAGCCCAGCGGGATGTCCGCCTCCGGAAACCACAGGTCGCACTTGGCCAGCGCGCCGGGCCGATAGACCGTCCGCGAGACCGGGTCGACCGGGACATAGGCCGGCCGGAGCTCGCGCACCCGGTCTTTGAGGATCGTCATCCCGCGGTCCCAGCCGATCCGCTCCGCGATCACCTCGCCGGCATTGTCGGGGTCTCCCGCAGGAGCTCACGGATCTGGACCTCGACCGCGTCGACCGCCGAGCCCTTCGCCGCACGCTCGTACTTCGGAGGCCGATCCGTGGCCAGAGCCCGCTTGACCGTGTTCCTTGAAATCCCCAGATGCCGGGCGATAGCCCGGATGGGCATCCGCTCGGCCCGATGTAGCCGGCGGATCTCTGCCCAGTCCTCCACAAGCTGATTCGGGCGCAGCCCAAGACGCTCGGCATTCTCCCGCTGGGCCACCAGCGCGTCCACGAACGCGCGGACGGCGGGGCGCAGCGGAGCCGCCGGGACGGCCTGGATCCGCTGCCCGCGCAGAGCGGCGGCCTACACGCCCTCGGAGCCGACGGGAGCCGTCAGGAGCTGCTGGGCGTGGAAGTCTGCAAGCAGCCGGCTGAGCCATGGCCGCGTACGACGGGCCTCGCCGAGCAGGGTGTGCAGGTCGGTGGAGCCGGCGTCGATGATGAGACGAGCGGTATGGGTGAGGGCATCCGCGGCGTAGAACGCGTGGCGGTGCGTCGCCAGATGCGCGGCGAACGCCTCCCACCACGACGGCGTGCGAGTCATCCGGCAGACCTAGCCGGATGCCCGGGTCTGCACCGTGTGAGGCGAGTGCTCATAACAACCCTTGCACATGCCACACGCCCACTGGGACACGACACCGCACCCCGAACAGGCCGCAAGCAGCTCCGCCCTCGCCGGATCGGAGCGTGGACGGCACCACTGCGTCGCCGCATCGAGGGTACGCCGGCGCCCACAGCGCTGATACGGGCCATGCCCGAACCCGCCCGCAGCCCGACGCCGGCAAGCCGCCGGACACCGGAGCCTGCGCAGCGGGTGCACGAACGTCGCCTGGCGCCGAAAAAGGTTCAAAGTAGGGGTGGAGTTGGGCACCGTGCCCGGTCACTGAATCCTGACCGGGCAGAGCCGCCCAGCTCCGGGGAACCGGGCGAGCAGTTCCTCCACCTCTGTCACGGGCAGCGGCCCACCGGTCACCGGGTCCACCACCCTGTACACCTCGGCCAGGTGCACGACCTGCGGGAGAAGCCGCGTCGGCCGCACACCTGCCCTGCCCGGCTGTCGGCAGAGTGGAGGCCTAGGTCTCCAAGGTGCGCCGGGCGCAACGCTGTCGGGCGCGGGGGCGGGTGCCCACGAACCGCCCCCTGAAGGGACCGCGGCCGTACCGCGGGCCTCGCTCCACCCGGTGCTCACCCGAAACGGCCTGCTCCGCCCGTAGGAAGTCTCGCCAACTCCCTCTTAATGCTGGGAAGTTGCCCCACTCGCCAGTAACATCCGACCGGCCAGTAGCACGCTGCCCGAGCAGCCACCCTCGAAGGGGTCTCCTGCATGCGCTTGACCTCCCGCGTCGCCCCCGTCACCCTCGCCGTGGCCATGGCCGCCCTCCTGCTCGGCGTCCTCCCCGCGCAGGCTCAGGCCCGGCCCGGCCGCGCCCCCGACCGGGTCACGGTCGGTGACCGTACCTTCATCGCCGACGGCCAAGGCCGCGCGCTCCAGTGGCGCGGCTTCAACCTCGCCGACAAGAACAGCCGAGGCACCAACGCGTTCGCCGACATCCACGAGAGCGACCTCGAAGGCATGGCCGCCCGGGGCTTCAACCTTGCGCGCCTCGCGTTCTTCTGGGACGACCTCGAACCCAGCCCCGGGCACTACGACCGCGGCTACCTCTCCAAGATGCGACGCATCCTCGACTGGGCCGACCGTTACCACATCAAGGTCATCCTCGACGCCCACCAGGACGTGTACGGGCCCCACTTCGGCTCTCGCGGCCTCCCGGACTGGGCCACCCGCGACGAGGGGTTGCCGTTCACGCCGATACCCGACGACTGGTTCTCCGAGTACTTCGAGCCTTCCGTACAGACCGCCTTCGACCACCTGTACAAGGACGCCGACCTCCGCGCCGCGCACGCCCGCATGTGGATGACGGTCGCCTCCGCCCTGGGCAGGCACCCGGCGCTGCTCGGCTACGACCTGATGAACGAGCCGTTCGCGAAGTTCCTCGAAGGCGAAGACCTCCCCGCCGCCGCGGCCCGCTTCGAGGCCACCGAGCTCACCGAACTGTGGAACCGCCTTGCCCGGGCGATCCGCCTGGTCGACCACGAGTCGTGGGTCTTCGTCGAACCCACCGTCATCGTCGGTCTCGGCGTCCCCACCCAGATGGGCCACATCGATGACCCGCACGCCGGCTACGCGCCGCACTTCTACGAGACGGCGATGGAAACCGGCGCCGACTACGACCCCAACGGCACGTTCATCACTGCGTACGAGGCCGCGATCAGCGACTACCCGACCCGTAACCGCATGCCGGTGATCGTCGGGGAGTGGGGCGGCAACCCGTACGTTCCCCACGCGAGCCAGTTCGTCACCGACATGACGGCCTCCCTGGACCGCTTCTCCAGCGGCTGGACGTGGTGGCAGTGGTGCCGGGGCGGCGGCTACTGCTTCCTCGACCAGACGGGCACCGCGAAGCCCAACGCCCGGCTGCTCGTCCAGCCGTACGCGCGGGTCGTGGCGGGCGACCCGCTGGCGTTCGCGTACGACCCGGCCACACGCACCTACACGCTCACCTTCCGCACCCGCGACAACGCCGAGGGCCCTACCCAGATCACCGTGCCCAGAGACACGTACCCAGGCGGCTACCGCGTCGATGTCCAAGGCAGCAAGGCCAGTTGGGACGGACACGCCCAGACCGTCAACGTGACTACCCGCGGCAGGGCCGGAGCCACCTACAAGGTCACGATCAGCCCGAGGTAGCCCACCCGAATCGCTCGCGGCAGCGGCCCGTGGTTCCGCATCAACCGTTCCTGAGAAGACCGCGGCCACCAGCAGAACGCCGACGACGAGCACCGCACGCCTCGCCACGTGGATGGCCGGGGCCGCGAGCGATTGCCGTTCACGATCGATCAACTGACCGTATCCGGCTCGGTCTCAGTGCCTGGTCATCGCCGGTGACGGCGTTCAACACGGTCGGCGGTCGGTTTCCGGTGGTGAGGGCCACCGTGGCGCCGCCGGAGATGCTCGCTCGCGCCAACCGAACCGGCGCCCTCCCCGAACCCTCCGCCGCGCAGTCCGACCCCGCCAGCAGCAGGCCGGCGTAACTGGGCGTTTCATTCCTGGTTCGTGGATCACGTTCCGCGCCAGGTGTGGGTGGTTTCGCCGGTGAGGCGGCGGGTCATGAGGTTGATCATCGCGACGTGGATCATGGCTTCGGAGCGGGCAGGGAGGGCTTCGTAGTCGCGGGCCAGGCGGCGGTGGTGCATGAGCCAGCCGAGGGTTCGCGCGACGACCCAGCGGCGGGGCAGGACAACGAATCCCCTGGTCGTGGGGTCGCGTCGCACGATCTCGACGTCGATGCCAAGGGTGGCGCCGTGCTCGATGACGGCGTTCTTGTAGCCCATGTCGGCCCAGGCTTTGCGGATGGTGGGGTGGTCGGCGGCGACCATGGTCAGCAGCTACCGGCCGGCGGCGCCGTCCTGCACGCTCGCGGCCGTGACCAGCACTGCTATGACCGGCCGTTGATGTAGTGCCTGTGTTGGTCTGAGGTTCCCCCGAGAGGCGGGGATGGTGACAGAGGGCCAGATGGGTCTCATGAGAGGAGCCCAGACGATGCCTGCTCCGAGGAAGTATCCGTTGGAGTTGTGAGGTTCCCCTCGTAGCGCGGAGTCCGTGACGGCAGGGGTTGTTGGTTGTCATGGTGGAGAAGCGTCGCAAGTTCACGGCGGAGTTTCGTGAGGGGGCGGTACGGATCGTGATG
>NZ_JBEXQA010000063.1:0-17293 GCF_040612395.1 Streptomyces sp. NPDC006430 | reverse complement strand
GCGACAGCCGGGCCACCGGCCTACCCACGACCAGCACACAACCCCGAAACGGCCCGCCGGAGAATCCGACGGACCGTCACGAAAGATCGAGGCTAATCCGTCTGACCCGGCAGACGAGGGCACGTCGCTCGTCGTCATGGTGTCGACCGGCGACCACACCGGTGGAGTACCCGTTCAGGTGTCCAAGGAGCTTGAGAGCGAACGAGCGTGGTACCAGCAACTGGAGTACGGCTTCTATGCCCTGGGAATCACGCCGTTTCTCACCGCGATCTACGACCCTGATCGTCACCGGAAGCGGGCGACCGATGACGGCTACGGCGGCTGACCTGTCAGGCGTCGCAAATGCGCGGCGTCTTCCACGTTGTCCAGCCCGAGACCACGGCATCCCCGTGGCCATCGGGCCGGACGTAGCGGCCCTGCACCGGGTCGTCATGTGCCCGCGATCTGGGCGTGACTTCGGTTACGCCGCCCTTCGTGCTGAACAGTTTCAGCCCCGGCACCCCCCCCTTCGCCGGCCTGGCCCCACACGCAAATATCCGAGACGAATTTCGGCTCAGGCGAAACGGGATCCCATCAGCCGTTCACTACAGAGAGTAATCTCGTCGAGTCATCTGCCACATGCCAGCAGAACGACCCAACCGCCAAGAAGCCGCCTCCCCAACAGGGCAACAGCTCGGCCGGGGAGGGGCTTTCTGCGCATGCCAGCCCGTCAGGAAATGCGTCCGGAGTGCGTCAAACGTGCGTCACGAGCGCAAGATATGCGTCAAGATATCGCGCCTAACGCACGTAACGCCTATAACGTCACTCGGAGAAACAGCAGGTCAGCGACCCTTTTCAGTGGGTTCAAGGATCGCGACGCACTCCACGTGGTGGGTCATCAGGAAGAGGCAGAGAGGGTGATGGAGGCGTGATCGGAACCGGGAGGCTGCGGCACGTTCCAGGTCGCGGCCCGCGCCGCTGCCGACACCCCGACCAGCGCCACGCCGAGGGCCAGCGCGATGAAGGCTGCCGCGAACAACGCCCAGTAATGGCGTACCGAGCGTAAGGACAGATGCCACATGAGGACTCCCACCAGCCGAGGCAGGCGGCGACCTGCTCGGCCGTCGGGTAGTCGATCTCGTCCACGGTCCGACCGTCGTGGAAGGAAGACCAGCCGGTCCGCCCAGGCCGCCGCCACCGGGCCGTGGGTGAACCATCACCACGGTCCCACCCGCCCTGTCCACCACGTCCCGCAGCGCACCATGATCTGCCGGCCGATCTGGCGGTCTGGCGATCCGGTCAGTTCATCGGCGTAGACTATCTCGGGCTGGACCACCAGGGTCCCGACGATGGCCACACGCTGCTGCTCACCGCCGGAGTGCTACGGGCCAGGGCGTGCAGTGGCTCTGGACGCCCGACCTTGCGGGTGGCTTAGAAGTCATCTCATTTGGCCAGTCTGCGGTAGCAGATGAGGGTGCAGGCGATGCTGGTGAAGGCAAGGAAATGCTCGGCCTTGCGTTCGTAGCGACGGTGGAGGCGGCGGCAGCCGGCGAGCCAGGACACGGTCCTTTCAACGACCCATCTGTGGCAACCGAGCCGCTGTGAGGACTCGACGCCTCGGCGGGCGATGCGGTGCTTGATGCCGCGTTCGCGTAACCATCTCCGCAAGTGGGCGTAGTCGTAGCCCTTGTCCGCGTGGAGCTTGCCGGGCCGGCGCCGTCGGCGTCCACGGCGGGATCGGATGGGCGGTATGCCGCGGACGAGGGGCTCAAGGGCCTGGCTGTCATGCAGATTCGCGCCCGAGATGCCGACGGACGGGGGCAGACCGGTCCGCTCGGTGATCAAATGGATCTTCGACCCGAACTTGCCCCGGTCAACAGGATTCGGACCTGTCAGGTCCCCTTTTTCAGGGCCCGCATGTTCACCGAGTCGATCGCGCAGCGGGACCAGTCCAGCTCGCCGCGGGCACCGAGTTCATCGAGGACCAGACGGTGGAGCTTCGCCCACACTCGGGCCTTGCTCCACTCCGAGAAACGACGGTGAGCTGTCGCCCCGGACGGGCCGAACGAGGCCGTGGGCAGCTGCTGCCAGGTACAACCCGACGTGGTCACGAACACGATCGCGGCAAGCACCTCCCGGTCACCGTGCCGGCGCCGCCCACCGCCCTGAGGCCGCGACGGCGCCTCCGGAACCACCCGCTGGAACAGATCCCACAACTCATCCGGCACCAGCCGTTCAACGATCCCCACCATGACCGAAAGCCTACCCGCCAAGACCAAATGAGATGACTTCTTATGCGGCCTGGGGCAAGGTAGTTGATGTCGCGTCGGACGTCGCCTCCTGGGCACGCCCGGGCTGCGTCGTCGCCCCAACCGGCGCCGTCCGCTTCAGGCGTCAGCACCACCGGAGCACGCCGAGGCGGGCCGCCGGCTCGCACCTACCGAACGTATCCAACTACCAACGCCGCCCGCGAGGACGCGGAGACCGACTTGGCCGTCGCCCCCGGGCCGCGACTCGTGCAACCTGACCGAGTTCGCCGTGAATGGGAGCAAACGGTGCGTCACGACCGGGACATCCACCCTCCTGCACCTTCGAGGCTTACGGTCCCCGGGCGCCCGACACCCGGATCCAGATACCACCCAACACCCATCCGACCTGCACGTCTACCGCTGCACGCGGTCACCTGGGCCTCCTCGTTCAGCAAGCCTGACAGCCGCGAAAGAGACGCCCATGACGTATCGTCATCGTGCCTCCGACCGGGAGGACGACCACTCCTCGGCGCCGCTGGTTGCAGCTGCGCATCCGGCGCGCCCTCCGTTCGTCGTCACGCTGAAGAGTGCGGCACACGCCAAAGAAAAGACATCACTGGGTATACCCAGAACTGTATTGTTTCCCTATGTACCTATACACGTAGCGGCGAGATGAAGCAGAGCCAGTGATGGGCGACATCATACGAACATTCATCAATCTGGACGCACCAACCATAAGGGATGTCGGGTGAAATGCACCCCACACCGGCCAGACAGCACGAGAGGCACGGCAGGGCACAATCACCATCGATCCCGATCATTTTGACCTTAAACAGCCTGCGACAGATAGAGCGAAAGGCTCGTGGCAATCAGGACACGAGCAAAACAAACGGGGGAAATCCATTGCTTGAAGCACATACAGGAACACTCGTCCCAACACACAGTAGGGCGGTCGATTCCAGCGAAGCGCCCGGAGTCAAGGCTTCCGGATCCTTATCTGTTCCGATCTCGGTCTTGCTGCCCGGCGAGTCGCCGAGATCACGGGGGCTGGACCAGGAGCACGCGACACAGCTCGCCGAATATGATGGCCCGCTACCGCCCATTCTCGTGAACCGCTCCGACTGGCGAGTGATTGACGGTATGCACCGCCTCTTGGCCGCCTACATCAGAGGCCAGGAGACCATCGATGTCGAGTTCTTCGAAGGGTCTCCCGAGGACGCGTTCCTGCGCTCGGTCGAAGCCAATGTGGCGCACGGCCTGCCGCTGTCACTCGCCGACCGGCGGACCGCCGCCTCCCGGATCATCACCTCGCATCCGCAGATGTCCGACCGGGCCATCGCCCGTGCGTCGGGGCTCGGATCCAAGGCAGTGGCCGCTATACGACGCCGTTCAACTGTCGCTGAGGCGCAGTTGAACACCCGAGTGGGCCGGGATGGACGCGTACGCCCGCTGAACGGTGCCGAAGGCCGGCAGAGGGCCGCAGAAGTGATGGCTCAGAACCCCGAGGCATCCCTACGCGAGGTTGCCCGGCTGGCCGGTATCTCTCCTGCCACCGCAAGTGACGTTCGTAGGCGCCTCAAGTCCGGTGTACCACCTGCCCCTTCCCGCCTGGAAGCCCGGGCAATCGACGAGGAGTCGCCCCTTCCATCGCCGACACCGGTCACCGTGTCCGACGATGCCACCCCCACCTTCCCTTCCTCACGGAAAGTACCGAGGCAGGGCTACAGACCTCGGCCGGTCGGTCGCGCTCCGGGCCCTGTCCTCGACAAGCTGTCGCGTGATCCGTCGCTGCGTTTCAAGGAGGATGGTCGCCACCTGCTGCGTCTGCTCCAGCAGAATGCGGTAGCGGAATGGTCCAGTCTGACTGAAGCCGTACCACCGTACTGCGGGGAGCTGGTAGGGGATCTGGCACGCCAGTACGCCGCCAACTGGCTTGAATTGGCAAAACAGTTAGAGGAACGCGAGCGGTCCTCCTACGCGGAAGCACATTGCTGACGATCCGACCCGCTCTCGGCTCTCCGGCCCCTGCCTTCGCCGCAGAGGCTCCTTAGCTTCATGTGAAGGACCTGAAATCATCGGCTCCACAAGGCCGTGATTTCGGGTCCCTCGGGCCACAGGAGAGGGAGCCGGAGCCCGGTCGGTGCCCCCTGCTGGCGACGCTCGAGGCCGAGCGCCCGACACAGATCCCTCGGTGTTTCAGCGAGCCGCTCTCATCACTCACCTCTCTGGTCAAGCCTGCGACGAACGCCATCGGCCTTGCCCTACACGGTCGGCACACGGCATCACACCACGAGCAAGGCCCCGATTCATCCACCTCTCGGGATACATCCGCCGACTACGTCATCCGACAGATGTAGCTCTTCCGAACGACTCCGCCTGCTCGACGGAAGGAGGCCGGGGATTGAGCCGCACAGCTGTCTGAGTGGCGCGGCTGAACGCGTTACCGGCCGCAGACAAGACGGGTATTGATCGCTTGCCTGCCTGCACGTCATCCTGATTCAACGCAGATGGAAAACGTCCCTCCGCCGGCTGCGGCAACTGACCGAATCCCTGTCCAGCCCTGCAACACCGCCATCATTCCAGGAGCTTTCCCTATGGCTGTGCGAGACATATCGCATGTCGAGCTGTATACGAGAGACAAAGTCGCCACCGTTCGCTTCCTCGTCTCCACCATGGGTTTCACGCGGGTCGCGGACTCCGTCGCGGTCGACCGGAGTTGCGTGCTGTTGCGGCAGGGGGACGTCCAGATCGTCGTCACTTCGGGCTGGATCACGGGGAAATGGCTATCCGAGCACGGGGGCGGAGTCGTCGATATCGCGGTGACGTGCGACGATGTATCCGAAACAGTCCGGGCAGCGCTGGCCGCCGGAGCAAAGGTCACGCATTCGCCGCAGGGCAACCCGGTCGTCTCCGGATGGGGCGGTGTCTCCCACACCCTCCTTTCCGCCGCCACCGCCGGCTCTGCCGTTCCCCCCGCAGGCCACAAGTGGACAGCCTCTCCGGGAGCACCGGCCGAGCCTGAGGGACGGGCCCGGCGGCTCGACCACATCGCCATCCGCCTGGAAACAAGCAGCCTTGCGGAGTACACGGCCTTTTGCACCGAAGCCTTCGGCCTGGCCCCCGTCCCCGCCACCCACCTCGTCTCCGGCGACCAGGTCGCAGCCCCCGTCGTCCTGCGGAGCTCCTCAAAGCGCGTGGCCTTCGCCCTCACCGCCGCGGACGCGTACGACTGCATAGGAGCACTCCGTCCGCCCTCGGATCCTGAGCGGACAATAGGCGCCCATCGGCTTGCGTTCCTGGCCGATGGCGTCCTGTCCGAGGCACGCGAGTTCCGGGACCGGGGTACGCGGCGCCTCTGCTACCAGCTGGTCGAAAGCAGGTGCGCGCACGAGTTCGGCACCGCTGACGCCGGGCTCGCCGCCAGGACCTGGAGCTCGGTCGGCTGATCACGGGACGGCGTACCGGCCGAACGCCCGCATTTCTCCGACGTATGGGGCGCGGTATGAACATGGTCCAGAATGTGGGCGTGATGACGACGCAGAACGGCGAGGGGCCTCCGACAATGAGTGGCGAACCAGGCGCGAAGTTGCGTGCGGTCATCGTCGACGACCAGGCATTGGTGCGCACCGGGTTCCGCATGATTCTGATGTCGGACGGCATCGAGGTGGTGGGCGAGGCGACTACCGGTGGCGAGGCCGTTGCAGTGGTGCGCCGCACACGGCCCGACGTAGTACTGATGGACATTCGGATGCCGGAGATGGACGGCATCGAGGCGACCCGCCGGATCCTCGCCGACGGCTCGACGCAGACGCGCGTCATCATTCTGACCACGTACGACGTGAACGAGTACGTCTACGCTGCGCTGTCGGCGGGCGCCAGCGGATTCCTCCTGAAGGACGTGGCTCCCGATCACCTCGTGGCCGCCATACGACTCGTACGGGCCAACGACGCCCTGCTAGCGCCCAAGATCACGCGCCGTCTGATCGAGCGCTACGCTCCGAGTGCGGAGGTGAAGCCCAAGTTGCACCGGGACTTGTCTGAGCTGACGACGCGCGAGCTGGAGGTCCTGCGCCTGCTCGCCACCGGCCTGAGCAACGCCGAGTTGGCGGAGCGTCTGACTCTCAGCACCGGCACGGTGAAGACACACGTGGCGCGGATCCTGTCCAAGCTCGGACTACGCGATCGGGTGCAGGCTGTGGTGCTGGCCTACGAGACCGGGCTGATCTCCCCCGGCGAGTAGCCCGTAAGAGATCTGCGCATGCAATCGCCCTACCCGGGAAACAGTCTGCGCCGTCGCCCGTTTTCAGCCACTGCCCGCTGTGCTGTGGGAAGGGGGCAATCCTGCGGCGTCACCTCCGCACGACCGCTCCGCTTCGAAACCGGCAACGGCGCACCTGAAGGACAGGCCCGGTCCGGCGCAGGTCGCCTGCCAGGCCATGTCGGTGGTCACACCGAACGACGATGCCGGGGCCGGTCGTGCACTTGGGGTCATGCCGTCAGAACCGCCCCGCCGGCCTCCAGGAGCTCGGCATGGGACAGCGAGTCCACCTCAAGTCTTGTGGAAGGACCCATCGGGCTCGATGGATGCCGGGGGCCTGTCCAGGAAGCCGGAAGGGCAGAGGGCGAGTCTGCGGATTGCCTTCAGTCAGATTTCGGTGCGTACGGGTGTCACGCTCGGCCAGGTCAGTGCTGCTGATCCCCAGGTCAGTCCGCCGCCGAAGGCAGTGAGCACGGTGCGGGCGCCGGGCTTGAGGCGTCCACCGTCCACGGCGTCGGCCAGCGCGAGCGGGATGGACGCTGCCGCGGTGTTGCCAACCCGGGCGATCTCGCAAACCGCCGCGTCCGACGGCACGCGCAGCCGGTTCGCGACCGCGTCGATGATGCGCGCGTTGGCCTGATGGGCCACGAAGGCCCCGACGGTCTCCGGGCTCCAGGCGCAGTCCTCCATCACCCGCAGGGCCGAACTCGTGATCTGCTGGAGGGCCCGCAGGTAGACCTTGCGGCCCGCCATCGTGAACCAGCGGTCGCCCTCGGGCTGTTCACGCGCGCCGGGCACGTGGATGAAGTCCCTTGCCGCGCCGTCGCTGCCCAGGTCGAAGGCGAGCAAGGACCCCGGTTCCCCTGCAGTACCGCGGCGCAGCACCAGCGCCCCCGCGCCGTCGCCGAAGAGCACCGCGGTGGACCGGTCGGAGGGGTCGACGATGCGCGAGTACGTCTCGGCGGCGGTCACCAGGACACTGTCCGCGATGCCGGCGGCGATCAGTCCCGCGGCGGTGGCCGTCGCGTAGATGAAGCCACTACACACGGCTGAAACGTCGAAGGCCGGTATCCCGCCCTGCCCGATGCGATGGGCGACTTCGGGCGCAGCGGCGGGGCAGGGTCGGTCCGGGGTAGAGGTGGCGAGCACCAGCGCGTCCACCGTGGTACGGCCCGCCGAGCGCAGAGCGCCGGCTGCGGCCGCGCACGCGAGGTCCGTCATGGAGACGTCCGGGGTGGCGCGCCGCCGGGCGGCGATTCCGGTGCGTGTACGGATCCAGTCATCATCGGTGTCCAGGTGCTCCGCGAGCAAGGCGTTGCTGATTTCGGTACGCGGCAAGCACGTTCCCAGTCCGGCGACGACTGCGGCGGGTCGGGCGTCCGGTTCTTCCCTGGCCACGGATGCGAACTCCGATGCATGCATTTTCATGCCCCTTCAGTTCCTTTTACAAACGACTGGACACGCTTTCCGGAGTTCGACGGAAAGTGACCGTACACAGGCATGGATAGCGGGCACAATGAGAGACCTGCTCCTCCGATTTCGACCCCGCCGATTTCGTATCGGCGACGGCCTACGGGGCGGCTGTTCAACCGTGCCTCGGCGCCAGTTGAACACGGAGGGGGTATCAGGTCCTCCCCTGCCGTCACAATGTTCAGGTGGAACAGGTGGAGAACAACGTGAGGCACGGGTGGCGGCGGTCTGTCCTTGAGGCGCTGCGCCCCGAGGTACGACCCATCACGCGGGTGGTGCTTGTGGATGTGTTCCTCGCCGTCGCACTCGCCGTCATCGGTGTCGTCGCCAGCTGGAAGTTCCAAACCATTGAGTTCGTCGGCTTCCCCCCGCAGGACACATCAGGCCACCCTCCGCCGCCGCAGTACCTACCGCAGGGCGGGCGTCCGCTCTACGGGTACATCGCTCTCAGCCCGCTGCCGCTGGCGTTCAGACGCTGGTACCCCCTGCCCGCGTTCTGGGCTGCGGTGGGCACGAGCCTCCTACTCACCGCCCAGGCCACGTGGATCACGATCGCGGTCTGTGCCGTGGCCGCCTACAGCACGATCGCGTACAGCCGTCGGCGCGTACTCGCGGTAGTGAGCCTGGTGATCGCCGCCGTGCTGAGCAGCGTCGCCTTCCGCGAGGCAGCGCCTGCGCTGCCAGGCTGGTCCGCAGCCTTCGTGATCATGCTGCTCGCCGCAGTCGTCGCGCGGACTGTGCAGTACTGGCAAGACCAGCTCAGAACCAGCCAGCTGCGCGTGGCCACTCTGCAGGCGGAAAAGGACGAGGCCGCACGGCGGGCTGTGGAGGAGGAACGCACCCGAATCACCGCCGAACTCCACGACATCGTGACGCACAACGTGAGCGTGATGGTGATCCAGGCGGGCGCGGCCCACCGGGTCCTGGGCACAGCACCAGACGAGGCCCGGGAGGCCATGCGCGCGGTAGAAGCAAGTGGCCGGGCCGCGATGGCCGAACTTCGGGCTGTCATGCATCTGTTGACGGGACCGGGTAGCACAGCCGACGGATTGCAGCCCCAGCCGGGCATCGATCAGTTGGAGTCCCTGGTCAAGGGGGTGCGGGCGACGGGAATGCCAGTGGACCTCACGGTCTCACTGCCGCCCGAGCGACTGCCACCCGGCGTCGAGCTCGCCGCCTACCGGGTCGTCCAGGAGGCCCTGACCAACGCGCTCAAGCACGCCTCCGGGGGAAGCGCGTCGGTCGTCCTGCGTCATGACGACGACTGGCTGGAGATCGAGGTCGCGGACACCGGCGGCACCGCGATGGGGCACGTCGGCTCCGGCAACGGCAGGGGTCTGATCGGGCTGCGTGAACGGCTTGCCGTATACAGCGGGTCCCTGGAGGCTCGCCACAGAATCGGCAACGGCTTCTTGATCAAGGCCTGCATCCCGCGGCGGCCCGAGTGACCCGCCGACGCGCGGCATAGCCAGAGTCCCGGCGACGGCCGTCCTGCGGACACGGAAACGGCTGCGCACGGAGGAGGTTGGTACGACGGCCGCCGGTGACGCCTACGGTGCGCGGTACCGGGTCGCGGGTTCCGTCGCGCGCGATCCGGGCATGCCTGTCCGGCGGTCGCCGACGGCCGCGCCCACAACCCTGCGGCGGTTCGTTCAACTGCGCGGAGTGGTCGGTTGAACGGTCGAAGATCGACCGGATGACAGGCCGGATGATACTGATCAAGTCGTTATTCCACGCCCAGGACGAGCCGCATCGAACCACCCAGGGGCTCGGACGCGGGCCCGAGCGCCCCGTCACCGACGGGCCGGCTTCTGCCCGTCGGTCCGCGTTCGGAACACCTCCGTCACCAGTAGTGAAACGAGTCTGGGAAGCCATGCCTTTCGTCAACACCAATGGGATCCGGCTCGCTTACGAGCGCCAGGGCCGCGGGGAACCCGTCCTGCTCATCATGGGCTCAGGGGCCGCTGGCCGGGTCTGGACCATGCACCAGACACCGGCATTGAACGCGGCCGGCTACGAGACCATCACGTTCGACAATCGAGGGATAGCGGGGTCCGACGCTCCGCCCGGCATGTACACGCTCGACGACCTGGTCGCCGACACCGCCGGCCTGATCGAGGAGCTGGGCATCGGCCCGTGCCGCGTCGTCGGCACGTCGATGGGAGCGATGATCGCGCAGGAGCTGGTCCTCAGCCGACCGGACCTCGTGCGGTCGGCGGTCCTCATGTCCACCAGGGCGAGGTCGGACGCGCTGCGTCGGGCGCAGTCCGCCGCGGATCGCGCGCTGCGCGAGAGCGGAGTGACGCTGCCTCCCTCGTACGAGGCCCTCCGGACGGTCCTGGAGATGATGTCGCCCACCACCCTCAACAACGAAGCCGCGGTCGCGACCTGGCTGGAGATCTTCGAACTGTCCGGCGGCAGCTCGAATGACGCCGCCGGTCAGGACACGGTCTCGGACTCTCTCGGCGACCGCCGCGACGCGCTGCGCGGCGCCACGGTGCCGTGCCGCGTCATCTCCTTTTCCGATGACCTCATCTGTCCGCCGCACCTGGCCGCCGAGGTTGCGGACGCGATCCCCGGCTGCGACCTGGTGGAGATCCCCGGCTGCGGGCACCTCGGATACCTGGAGCGCCCGGAAACCGTCAACGCGGCGATCGTCGAATTCCTCGACAAGTACTGAGGTACCGACCCACCGTCGGGCCGGCCACTGCATGAACACCGTTCCCATTGACCGACGTTGCCAGCGAAGGGCGTGGGAGAGACACGAGAGCGAGGCAGGTTTCCGTGACCAAAGACGGCCCGGCAGGTCTACGGTTCGACGACGATTCGATCACCAGGCAGAAGGTCAGTCGCGGCACCGTCCGGCGGATCATCCCGTACGCCATGCGCTACCGCATGCGGCTGGTCGTACTCCTCGTGACCACCATTGTCAGCGCGGTCATCACGGCGGCCGGCCCCCTGATCCTCAAGATGATCATTGACGACGGCATCCTGCCCGAGCGGCTCGGGGTCGTGGTGTGGCTGTGTCTGGCGCTCGCAGGTCTGGCCCTGGTGGATGCCGCGGCCATGTACGTACAGACCTGGTGCTCGGGCCGGATCGGCGAGGGTCTGGTCTACGACCTGCGGACCCAGGTGTTCGCGCACGTGCAGCGGCAGCCGTTGGCGTTCTTCACACGGGCGCAGACCGGTGCGCTGGTCAGCCGCCTCAACACGGACGTCATCGGGGCGCGGCAGGCGGTGACGACGCTCCTGACCAATGCGGTCACGACCGTCCTGACACTGGTCCTCGTCCTCGGGACGATGTTCTACCTGTCGTGGCAGATCACGGTCGCCGCGCTGGTGATGATCCCGCTCTTCCTGCTGCCGGTGCGGCTGATCGCGCGCAGGCTGCAACGGCTCACACGGGAGACGATGCAGCTCAACGCGGAGATGGGCTCGATGATGCACGAGCGGTTCAACGTTTCCGGCGCCATGCTCGCCAAGCTCTACGGCCGCACGGACGACGAGAGCGGCATGTTCGCGGCCCGCGCCGGCCGGGTGCGCGACATCGCCGTGGCCGCCGCGGTCTACGGGCGGCTGCTCTTCATCATCGTCACGGTGCTCACCTCGCTCACGACGGCCCTGGTGTACGGCCTCGGTGGCGCCCTCACCATCGACGGCGTCCTGCCGATCGGCACCCTCGTCGCCATGGTGACCCTGCTGCTCCAGCTCTACGGACCGATCAACCAGCTGTCTAGCCTGCAGGTCACAGCGATGAACGCGCTGGTCAGCTTCGACCGGGTCTTCGAGGTCCTCGACCTCGAACCGAAGGTCTCGGAGCGCCCCGGCGCCCGAGCGCTGCCTGCCTCAGGCCCGGACGGCAAGGCACCGGACATCGAGTTCGACCGGGTTACGTTCCGATACCCCACCGCCGACGAGGTCTCGCTCGCCTCCCTGGAGACTGTCGGTACGCGCACGCCTGAACGCGGCTCCACGGAAGCGGCGTTGCACGAGCTGAGCTTCCGCGCACCGGCAGGCCGAATGACGGCGCTCGTCGGGCCTTCCGGCGCCGGAAAGACCACGCTCACCAACCTGGTGCCACGCCTTTACGACCCGACCTCGGGCACCATCCGGGTCGGCGGGCACGACATCAGCGAGCTAACCCTCCAATCGCTGCGGGACACTGTCGGCGTGGTGCCCCAGGACGCGCACCTCTTCCACGACACCCTGCGGGCCAACCTGAACTACGCCCGGCCCGGGGCCACCGAGCAAGAGCTGATCGACGCCTGCGTGGCCGCCCGTGTGTGGGACACCGTCAGCAGTCTGCCCAACGGCCTCGACACGGTGGTCGGCGACCGCGGCCACCGCCTCTCCGGCGGCGAGAAACAGCGGATATCCCTTGCCCGGCTGCTGCTGAAGGCCCCGCCGCTCGTGGTCCTCGACGAGGCGACCGCCCATCTGGATTCGGATTCCGAGGCGGCGATCCAGCGCGCGCTGAAGACCGCCCTGGCCGGCAGGACGTCCTTGGTGATCGCACACCGCCTGTCCACGATCCGTGAGGCGGACCAGATCCTCGTCCTGGATGCCGGGCGGATCCAGGAGAGCGGCACCCACGAGGAGCTGCTGGCCGCGGAAGGGCTCTACGCGCACCTGTACCGAACCCAGTTCGCGCAGCAGTCCCCCGACGACGCCGACCTCCCTGCTGAGGTGCTTTGAGGTCCGTCGACCGCCGCCGACCGGCCCGGCCCGGCCCCGGGATCTCTCCCCCGGGCCGGGCCGGTCGCGTGCGGCAGAGGTACATCGCAAGGATGACTGTTCGGCCGAATTACCTCCCGGGGCCGATGTCCGCCCCCCGGCGCACGGCCTAGCGTCGCAGCATGACCAGTGAGAACAGCTCTGACCAGGTCGTCGTACGGCTGGACGGTGTGCGCAAGGAGTACCGGCAGTCCATCGCCCTCGACGACGTTTCGATGGAGATCCGGAAGGGCGAGGCGGTTGCAGTGATGGGACCGTCAGGCTGCGGCAAGTCCACCCTGCTGAACATGATCGCGGGCCTCGACCGCCCAACCGCAGGGACCGTCAACGTCCACGGCGACGACCTGGGCAGCCTCAACGAGACCGGCCTGGCGCTGTTCCGCCGTCGGCGGATCGGCATGGTCTTCCAGTTCTTCAACCTGCTCGACGACCTGACGGCACTGGACAACGTGGCGCTCGCCGGGCAGCTCTCCGGAACTTCGGCCCGGCAGGCCCGCAAGCGTGCGCTCGAGCTCTTGGGCGAGCTCGGCGTCGCAGACCACCGCAGCAACTACCCGGCGACGCTCAGCGGCGGCCAGCGCCAGCGGGTCGCGGTGGCCCGAGCGCTGATGAACAAGCCTTCCTTGCTGCTGGCGGACGAACCGACCGGCGCCCTGGACCGGAACAGCGGGGAGCAGGTGATGAACCTGCTGCTCGACCTCAACCGGATCGGCCAGACGCTGCTCATCGTCACGCACGACCCGCGCCTCGCCGAGCGCTGCGCAACCCGGCTCATCGAGTTCGAGGACGGCCGGATCGCCCGCGAGAAGGTCTTGGAGCGGGCAGCATGAGCGCCGTATGGCATGCCGCTGGGGCCGCCGTCCGACGTCGTCGGCTGCAGACGGTGGTCATAGGCCTGGTCGTCCTGCTGTCCACCGCGACCATGGTCATCGCAATGGGGCTCCTCGACTCCGCGAGCCGCCCCTTCGACCGGGCCTTCGGCAAGCAGCACGGCGCTCACGCCGTCGCCGCTTTCGACCCGGCCGCGGTCTCCACGGAGCAACTCACCGTGACGGCGAGCCGGCCGGGCGTCGAGGCCTCTGCCGGCCCCTTCGGCCAGGTCTCGGTGAGCATCGCTCCGGGCAGTGTCGCCTTCCTGACGGGCCCGCTCACCGTGGTGGGCCGGGCCGACCCGGGCGGCCCGGTGGACAAGGTGAACGTGTGGAACGGCCGCTGGCCCGACAAGCCCGGCGAGATCGTGGTGAACCAGACCCCGCCCGCGACCGGCGGTGGAGCGCCGTTCCCGCTGGGTGGCAAGGTGGTGGCCCCGGAGGGCACGAACTTCACGATCGTCGGTTACGCCTACACCCTGAGCCGGACCGCCGACGCCTGGGTCACGCCCGAGCAGATGCAGGCGATGCATCCGACGGCCCAGCAGATGCTGTACCGGTTCGCCTCGGCGTCGACGAAGGCCGACCTCGAGCGGAGCGTCGAGAAGGCCACGGCGCAACTGCCGAAGGATTCTCTGGTCGCCACGCAGTCGTATCTCACGGTCAAGGAGGACGTGGCCTCCGGGCCGGGCGTATACGTCCCCTTCCTGATGGTCTTCGGCGTCCTCGGCCTCATCGTCGCCGCCGTGATCGTCGCCAATGTCATCAGCGGCGCCGTCGTCTCCGGCTTCCGGCACATCGGCGTGCTCAAGTCCCTGGGGTTCACGCCGCGTCAGGTGGTCGCCGTCTATCTGCTGATGGTCTCGCTCCCCTCTGCAATCGGCTGCGCCGTGGGCACCCTCGGCGGCGTCCTCGCCACAGAGCCACTGCTGACCAGTGCGTTCCAAGGAACGGGCATGGACCTCCGTGGTGTCGCGGTCAGCTGGTGGGTGCCCGTGGTCGCCCTGGTGGGCATGCCGCTCCTCGTCGTCCTGGCGGCAGCCGTCCCGGCGATGCGGGCGCACGGGCTCTCCGCAGCCGAGGCGATCAGCGCGGGCATCGCGCAGCACCGGGGTCGCGGGCTTCGGATCCAGCGCCGTCTGAGCGGCAGTTCACTGCCGCGCTCGGTCAGCCTCGGCCTGGGGCAACCCTTCGCGAGGCCTGCCCGTACCGCGATGACCCTGGTGGCCGTCCTCCTCGGCGTGACCACCGCCGCCTTCGCGACCGGTCTGGCCAGTACGGTCAACCAGTTCGGACAGGCCAAGAGCCCGGCCGCCTCGGCCCAGTTCGTCGTCCAGCCGGGCAATCCGCAGTTCGGCGAGGAGGCGCCGAAGCTGGACGACGAACAGGCCGAGAAGGCACTGCGGTCCCTGCAAGGCACCAAGAGCGTGACGGTCAAAGCGTACGTCCCGGTCTCCATCACCGGCTCCAAAAAGGTCGTCGCCGAGTTCTGGCGCGGGGACACCGCCGCACTCGACTTCCAGAACCGGCTCGTCAAGGGGCACTGGATCGAAGGGCCCGGGCAGGTGGCCGCCTCGACAGCCTTCCTGCGCGAGCGCGGGCTGAACGTCGGTGACCAGATGACCATGGAGTTGGGCGGGAAGCCCACCCGCGTAACGGTCGTCGGCTCGCTGATGAGCAACGGGGACATGCTCTACGCCGACTGGAGAGCGCTGTCCGGCCTCGGCCTGGACGTCACACAGCTCAACTCTCATATCCAGTACCTGGTGCAGGTGTCCTCCGGCACTGACATCTCCCAGTACAGCGGCGCGGTACGCTCCGCGGACCCGGGCCTCTACACCCGCCCGACAGACGACTCCAACAGCTTCACCGCGGCCGTCATCACTCTGTCGGTGCTCCTCACCCTCATGCTGACAACCGTCGCGGGGCTCGGCGTGTTCAACACGGTCGTGCTCAACACCCGTGAGCGACGCCGCGAACTGGGAACGCTGCAGTCGCTCGGCATGACGCCTCGCCAGGTGATTGGCATGACGGTGACGTCGATGGCGGCCATCGGGGCGATCGGCGGAGTGCTCGGGCTCCCCCTGGGCGTCCTCGCCCACCGCCTGATCGTGCCGATCGCCGGCGAGGCGGCGAAGGTGGAACTTCCGGCGCGCATGCTGGATGTGTGGCAGGCACCGGTGCTGCTGCTCCTCGGCCTCGCCGGCATCGTGATCACGGTCCTGGGAGCGTTCTTCCCGGCGCGCGCAACGACCCGCATGGTCACCGCGGAAGCACTGCGCAGCGAATGACGGGCAGGGTTTTCCCACATCCCCCGAGGAAAACCCTGCGACCACGGATGCCGACCACCAACCGGTGGTCGGCATCTGTGTGTTCGCCGCGGCATTCCGCGCATCTTCCCGACCAAAAGCAGACATGCGAGCATGACACGCAGATCTGCCCTCCAAAGGGTTTCCAATAGCCGCGTTGCCGTATTTCGCGCGGTCGCACCCTCTCAACCGCGGCCGTTTGCCCCGGCATTGCCATCCGGATTTTCCGGAACCGCACGCGGCACCGAAATTTCAGGCATTCATGGGGAGTTTTCATGGGCACCGGTCATGCGCGCGAGCACATACCCGCGGACAGCAGGACGAGCGGTCGGGACGGCGAACAGGACGCACGTCTCGACCGCGCGGCCGTCGAACGGGCCGAACGGCGCCTGCTCGGCCGGGTGTGGCGAACGCCCGTCCTGCGCTGCGAACAACTGGACGCCCGCAGTGGCGCACGTCTGTGGCTGAAGGCGGAGAACCTGCAGCGCGGCGGCTCGTTCAAGATCCGCGGTGCGCTCCTTGCGGTGGAGCACCTCGCCGCGTCCGGCAGCCGCGGAGTGATCGCGCAGAGCACCGGCAACCATGCGATCGCGGTCGCCCTCGCCGCCAGGCAGTACGGTCTTCCGGCCATCGTGGTCCTCCCGTCCGACGCCCCGCCCGCCAAGATCCAACGGATCCGGGAGGCCGGTGCCGAGGTCGTGACGGCCGGCACCCTGCTCGCCCACCGGGTGGCCGCCGTGGCGGAACTGCGCGAGCTGCACGACTACGACGTCATCGACCCCTATCAGAACCCGTACGTGGTCGCGGGCCAGGGGACCGCCACGGCCGAACTGATCGACCAGGCGGTGGCTGAGGGCGTCCACCTGGACGCGGTGGTGGTCCCGGTAGGTGGGGGCAGCGCGATCGCCGGTGCCTGTCTGACGGCCGAGGGGCGCGAGGTGTCCGTGGTCGGGGCCGAGCCGCAGGCCGTGCCCGCACTCACTGCGGCACTGCGCGCACACCGGCCCGTTACCGTGTCCGCCGGCCACACCATCGCCGACGGACTGCGCCCCGACCGGATCGGCGCCCTGCCGTTCACCCTCGCCCACGGGGCCGTGGCAGCGGTCGAGACGGTGTCGGAGGAAGCCATCGCCGACGCCATGCGAGACGCCTTCCTGCACGCCCGCCTGGTGATCGAGCCCGCGGCGGCAACCGCACTCGCCGCGGCCCTGCAGTATGCGTCCCGCCACGGGGGGGACATCGGTGTGCTGCTCAGCGGCGGGAACGTCGAGCCGAGTCTGGCCGCCTCAATGCTGACCAACCGACAGGCCTCCGCCCCGCACACCACGGCGGCCTGACGCCGCCCGTAGGGCTCAGGGCAGACGGGCCGCGAGGGCGGGCAGCGGGAACAAACCGGGCCGGGCGTTCGACGACATGAAGTCTTAG
>NZ_JBEXQA010000062.1:0-17443 GCF_040612395.1 Streptomyces sp. NPDC006430 | reverse complement strand
GTCGAGGAGCAGGACGTCCTTGACCTCACCCTTGAGGACACCGGCCTGGAGGGTGGCGCCGATGGCGACGACCTCGTCCGGGTTGACGCCCTTGTTGGCGTCCTGACCGCCGGTGAGCTCCTTGACGAGCTCGGCGACGGCCGGCATACGGGTGGAGCCACCGACCAGGACCACGTGGTCGATCTCGGACAGCTGGATGCCGGCGTCCTTGATGACGTTGTGGAACGGGGTCTTGCAGCGCTCCAGGAGGTCGGCGGTCAGCTGCTGGAACTGGGCGCGCGTGAGCTTCTCGTCCAGGTGCAGCGGGCCCTCGGCGGACGCCGTGATGTAGGGCAGGTTGATCGTGGTCTCCGTGGAGGAGGACAGCTCGATCTTCGCCTTCTCGGCGGCCTCGCGCAGGCGCTGGAGCGCCATCTTGTCCTTGGACAGGTCGACGCCGTGGCCGTTGGCGAACTGCTTCACCAGGTAGTCGACGACGCGCTGGTCCCAGTCGTCACCACCGAGGTGGTTGTCACCGTTGGTGGCCTTGACCTCGACGACGCCGTCGCCGATCTCAAGGAGCGACACGTCGAAGGTGCCGCCACCGAGGTCGAAGACGAGGATCGTCTGGTCGTCCTTGTCGAGGCCGTAGGCCAGGGCGGCGGCGGTCGGCTCATTGACGATGCGCAGGACGTTCAGGCCCGCGATCTCGCCGGCTTCCTTGGTCGCCTGACGCTCGGAGTCGTTGAAGTAGGCCGGGACGGTGATGACCGCGTCCGTGACCTTCTCGCCCAGGTACGCCTCGGCGTCGCGCTTCAGCTTCTGCAGGATGAAGGCGCTCATCTGCTGCGGGTTGAAGTCCTTGCCATCCAGGTTGATCTTCCAGTCAGTGCCCATGTGGCGCTTGACGGAGCGGATGGTCCGGTCCACGTTCGTGACCGCCTGGCGCTTGGCCACCTCGCCGACGAGGACCTCGCCGTTCTTGGCGAAGGCGACGACGGACGGCGTGGTCCTGGCGCCCTCGGCGTTGGTGATGACGGTGGGCTCGCCGCCTTCGAGAACGCTGACGACGGAGTTAGTGGTGCCCAGGTCGATGCCGACCGCACGTGCCATTTTGATTCCTCCAGCTGACTTGAGTGGAACAGACTCAACCATGCCCCATCGCGGCGCGCACGTCAACAGAGCTGAGCCCCCTCCACTCAACCTTTAGGCCACGCTCACACTCAGGCGGCGCCGTGACCTCCACGTTGACACCCTCCGGAGACCTCCGGGGACGGGGCGGGCGACAGCGCGACAGGGCCGAGCGGGGGAACGACACCGCGCGGCGCACCCCCACGGGCGCGGGCACAGGGCAACGTGCCGGTATGCCGCTGCCGCCGCTCACGTTCCCCCCGATCCGGCGCCCCGCGATCCGGCGCCTCGCGATCCGACGTCCCTCCCGACGTCCGGCCCGGCGGCCGACGGAACCCGGCCCCGGCGCGGCGCGCAGCCCGTCCT
Organism: Streptomyces sp. NPDC006430; assembly: GCF_040612395.1. Classification (NCBI taxonomy): domain Bacteria; kingdom Bacillati; phylum Actinomycetota; class Actinomycetes; order Kitasatosporales; family Streptomycetaceae; genus Streptomyces; species Streptomyces sp. NPDC006430. Next base: position 15,967 of record NZ_JBEXQA010000062.1, on the reverse strand, counting down.
CACGACTCCGGTCCGCCCTGCGGCCCGACATCTCCGCGAAGCGGGTGGTAGACCTCGTCGGGGCCCTGGCGCTGTGCGCGCTGTTCGCCCTCCCGCTGCTGACCGCGGCCGCCCTGCTGTATGCCACCCAGGGCGGGCGGATCTTCGTACGACGGCCGGCGGCCGGGCTCGGCGGACGGCCGTTTTGGACCTGGCGACTGCGCACGGACGCGGCGGGGCGGCTCGGCGCGGCCCTGGAGCGGTACGCCCTGGACGGGGCGCCACAACTGCTGAACGTGCTCCGAGGTGAGATGTCACTGGTCGGGCCGCGCCCCGAGCCGCGTACGGACCGGCCGGACCGGCTGCTCGTACGCCCCGGAATGACGGGTTTGTGGCAGGTCAGCGCGCGTTCCGACCTCCCCTGGGAGGAGATGGCCCTGCTGGACCGGCACTATGTGGAGAGCCATTGGCTGGGGATGGATCTCGCGATCCTGGCTCAGACCCCTCGGGCGGCCTACCGACACAGGCATGCCTGAGCGACACAGATCACCGCACGCTCACCTACATTGCGGCGCGGGGAATGGGTAACCTCAAGCCTTGACTCAATAAGTTACCGCTTAGTAAGTCCCGCCCGAGGAGCCCTCCCATGCAACTCGCCGCGATCATCGTGTCGCTGGTCCTGACCGTGGTCGGCGTCGCGCTGCTCGCCCGAGCCGTGGCGCAGATCTACCGGTTCGTGAAGCTCGGACAACCCGTACCGGCCGGCAGCCGTACGGACGACCCGAAGGCACGAACGTTCACCCTGGTCCGGGAGTTCCTCGGCCACAGCCGGATGAACCGCTGGGGCATCGTCGGCTTCGCGCACTGGTTCGTCGCGATCGGCTTCCTGACGCTGCCGCCGACGCTGGTCCAGGCGTACGGCCAGCTCTTCCAGGCCGACTGGGTCCTGCCGATCGTCGGCGACTTCCTGCCGTTCGAGCTCTACATCGAGTTCATCGGCATCATGACGATCCTCGGCATCGTCGTGCTGATGGCGATCCGACTTCTCAGCCTGCCCTCGCGGGCCGGCCGCAAGTCGCGCTTCGCGGGCTCCAAGGCGTGGCAGGCGTACTTCGTCGAGTACGTGATCCTCACCATCGGCCTCGCGATCCTCACCCTGCGCGGCCTTGAGGGCGCGATCCACCACGTGGACTCGTACGAGCCGGCGTACTTCGCCTCGTACCCGCTGGTGCTGGCCTTCAAGGGCCTGTCGCTGAGCGCCCTGCAGAACGCCATCTACTTCACCGCGATGGTCAAGATCGGCGTCTCGCTGATCTGGATGATCGTGGTCTCGCTGAACACCAACATGGGTGTCGCCTGGCACCGCTTCCTCGGCTTCCCCAACATCTGGTTCAAGCGCAACGCCGACGGTGCCACCGCACTCGGCGCGCTCCAGCCGATGACCAGCGGCGGCAAGGAGATCGACTTCGAGGACCCGGGCGAGGACGACGTCTTCGGCGTCTCCCAGGTCGAGCAGTTCTCCTGGAAGGGCATCCTCGACTTCTCCACCTGCACCGAGTGCGGACGCTGCCAGTCGCAGTGCCCTGCCTGGAACACGGGCAAGCCGCTGTCGCCGAAGCTCCTCATCATGTCGCTGCGCGACCACGCGCACGCCAAGGCCCCGTACCTGCTCGCGGGCGGCGGCAAGACGATGGAGGGCGAGGAGAAGGCCTCCGCGGAGCAGCTGGCCGGCGTCCCGGCGGCAGCCCTGGCCGAGGCCGAGCGCCCGCTGATCGGCACGGCCGAGGAGAACGGCGTCATCGACCCCGACGTCCTGTGGTCCTGCACGACGTGCGGTGCGTGCGTGGAGCAGTGCCCGGTCGACATCGAGCACATCGACCACATCGTCGACATGCGCCGCTACCAGGTGATGATCGAGAGCGCGTTCCCGTCGGAGGCGGGCACGATGCTCAAGAACCTGGAGAAGAAGGGCAACCCCTGGGGCCTCGCCAAGAAGCAGCGCGTGGAGTGGACCAAGGAGGTCGACTTCGAGGTCCCGATCGTCGGCAAGGACGCCGAGGACCTGTCGGAGTACGACTACCTGTACTGGGTCGGCTGCGCGGGCGCCCTGGAGGACCGGGCCAAGAAGACGACGAAGGCCTTCGCGGAGCTGCTGAACATCGCGGGCGTCAAGTTCGCGATCATGGGCGGCGACGAGAAGTGCACCGGCGACTCCCCCCGCCGCCTCGGCAACGAGCCGCTGTTCCAGCAGCTCGCCCAGGAGAACGTGGCCATGCTGAACATGGCCTTCGGTGAGGACGACGACGACCCGTCGACGAAGAAGCCGAAGTCCGCGAAGCGGATCGTCTCGACCTGCCCGCACTGCTTCAACACCATTGCGAACGAGTACCCGCAGCTGGGCGGCGAGTACGAGGTCATCCACCACACGCAGCTGCTCCAGCACCTGATCGACGAGGGCCGCCTGACGCCGGTCACGCCGGTGGACGGTCTGATCACGTACCACGACCCCTGCTACCTCGGTCGGCACAACAAGGTCTACACGCCGCCGCGCGAGATCATGTCGGCCGTTCCGGGCCTGCGGCAGCAGGAGATGCACCGCCACAAGGAGCGGGGCTTCTGCTGTGGCGCCGGTGGCGCGCGGATGTGGATGGAGGAGCGGATCGGCAAGCGCATCAACAACGAGCGCGTCGACGAGGCCCTGTCCCTGAACCCGGACATCGTGTCGACGGCGTGCCCGTTCTGCCTGGTGATGCTGACCGACTCGGTGAACGGCAAGAAGAACGACGGCCAGGCGAAGGAGTCCGTCCAGGTCGTGGACGTGGCGCAGCTGCTGCTGGAGTCGGTGAAGGCGCCGGAGCCGACGGAGGAGGAGCTGGCGGCGGAGGCACTGGCCGCGGAGGAGGCGGCGGCTGCGGCTGCTGCCGAGGCCGAGGCCGAGGCCGAGGCCGAGGCCGAGGCCGAGGCTGCCGCGAAGGCGAAGGCGAAGGCGGAGGCGGAGGCGGAGGCGGAAGCCAAGGCAGCCGCCGAGGCCGAGGCCAAGGCCAAGGCAGCCGCCGAGGCCCAGGCGAAGCCCGAGGCAGAAGCGGAAGCCAAGGCAGCCGCCGAGGACGGCGCGCCCGAGGCTGACGCTGCCGCGGAAACCGAGGACGCCGCTGATGCGAAGGCGACCACCCCGGAGGCCGACGAGGCCGACGAGGTCAAGCCCGAAGCCGCCAAGTAGGCGCAGCGCAGAAGCAACACTGGAACGGCCGGCTCCCCTCGGGGGCCGGCCGTTCCGGCGTTCCCCGGTCAGCCCGCGGCTTCGGCGTCGGCTTCGGCGCAGGAGGACGAAGCAAGCCCGGCGGCGCCGGCCGGGGCCGGGAAGTCCGCGAACGCGGACCCGCCGGGGGGCCGGGACGGCGACGACGCGTTCGAAGCTACGGGCCCGGTATCCGCGTATTCCATCAGCCGCGCAATGGAACCCACCAAAACTCTGCGCATCCCAGCAAACCAGGCAATCCACACCCCTCCCGCAAGGCTGGGGACAACCCCGAGGGGTTCCCCTAGGGGATGTCACAGGTCAGCCGCAAAGGGTGCCTATTCCGGCGGCTCGACCACCGCGGTCCGCAGGACCAGGTACGTTCGATCACGTGGCTGGATTCAGGATCGGACGCGGCCGGGACAACAACCGCGCTCCCCAACAACCCCCGCGGCAGCAGCCGTACGGTCAGCAGCAACCGCAGCAGACGCCGTACGGCCAGCAGCCCTACCCTCCGCAGCAGCAGTGGCCTCAGCAGCCCGCCGTCGGGGACCACGGCGAGCCCGAGTACTTCGACCCGTACGGCCAGCAGCACGCGCCCCACCAGGCGCAGCAGCAGCCCCCGTACGGCCAGGGAGGCGGAGGCTCATACGCGAACGACAACCCGGGGCACACCCAGGTCTTCGCGTACGGCGAGGACCCGTACGGCCAGGGCGCGACGTACCACGCGGGCGCGGCCACAGCTGCCCCGACGGGCCCGCGACTGCCCTGGAAGGAGCTGCTCCGCGGCATCGTGATGCGTCCCGGGCCGACCTTCCTGCAGATGCGCGACTACGCCGTCTGGGGGCCGGCCCTGATCGTGACCTTCCTGTACGGCCTGCTCGCGGTCTTCGGCTTCGACGACGCCCGCAAGGACGTCATGGACGCCACCCTCGCCAACGCCGTCCCGATCGTCCTCAGCGCCGGCGTGGCCTTCGTCATCTGCGGCCTGATCCTGGGCGGCGTCACGCACACCCTGGCCCGCCAGATGGGCGGTGACGGGGCGTGGCAGCCGACCGTGGGCCTCTCGATGCTGGTCATGTCCATCACGGACGCGCCGCGCCTGCTCTTCGCCGTGTTCCTGGGCGGCGACAACATGTTCGTGCAGGTGCTGGGCTGGGCCACCTGGGTAGCGGCCGGCGCCCTGTTCACCTCGCTCGTCAGCAAGTCGCACGACCTGCCGTGGCCGAAGGCGCTGGGCGCGTCCGCGATCCAGCTGATCGCACTGCTGTCGATCATCAAGCTGGGCACGCTCTAGCAGCCGCCGCAGGCGTATGGGGCATGACGCATGCAGAAGGGGCCCTGCGCACACGCGCAGGGCCCCTTCTCACGCTCGGCGTGCGGACGTTCGCCGCTCGGTCAGGCGTCGAGGACCTGGCCTTCACGCTTCACCACGGGCGGCTCGACCGACCACGGGAAATTGATCCACTCGTCGGTCTTCTTCCACACGTACTCGCACTTCACGAGCGAGTGCGACTTCTCGTAGATCACGGCGGACCGGACCTCGGCGACGTGGCCCAGGCAGAAGTCGTGGACGAGCTTCAGCGTCTTGCCGGTGTCGGCCACGTCATCGGCGATGAGGACCTTCTTGTCGGTGAAGTCGATCGCCTCGGGCACCGGGGCCAGCATGACCGGCATCTCCAAGGTGGTGCCCACACCGGTGTAGAACTCCACGTTCACCAGGTGGATGTTCTTGCAGTCCAGCGCGTACGCCAGGCCGCCGGCGACGAACACGCCGCCCCGGGCGATGCTCAGGATGATGTCGGGCTCGTAGCCGTCGTCGGCGATGGTCTGCGCCAGCTCGCGGACGGCACGCCCGAAGCCCTCGTAGTTCAGGTTCTCGCGTACGTGACTCATGCGTCGTGCCTCACCTGAGTGCGGTGGAAGTTCTGGAAGGAGCGGGAGGCCGTCGGGCCGCGCTGGCCCTGGTACCGCGACCCGTACCGCTCGCTCCCGTACGGGAACTCGGCGGGCGAGCTGAGCCGGAACATGCACAGCTGCCCGATCTTCATCCCGGGCCACAGCTTGATCGGGAGGGTGGCGAGGTTCGACAGTTCGAGCGTGACGTGCCCCGAGAACCCGGGGTCGATGAACCCGGCGGTCGAATGCGTCACCAGGCCGAGGCGGCCCAGGCTGGACTTCCCCTCCAGCCTGGAGGCGATGTCGTCGGGCAGCGAAATGACCTCGTACGTCGAGGCGAGCACGAACTCGCCCGGATGCAGAATGAACGCCTCGTCCCCCTCCGGCTCGACCATCCGGGTCAGATCCGGCTGCTCGATGGCGGGGTCGATGTGGGCGTAGCGGTGGTTCTCGAACACCCGGAAGAAGCGGTCGAGACGTACATCGATGCTGGAGGGCTGCACCATCGATTCCTCGAACGGGTCGATGCGAACCCGTCCGCTGTCGATCTCGGCCCGGATGTCTTTGTCAGAGAGAAGCACGTCCCGAGGATACGCAGTGCGCGCGGGCCACCCCCAATCGAGAGGGCGCACCCGCGCGCCTGTCGACCTAGCGCTTGACGGCCGCCCCGACCGGCACGGCATGCCTCAGCCGCGCACACCGCGGACACCGCAGCAGCCGTCCAGGCCCGATCCGGCCGGCACCGAGGTGCTGCAGCGGAAACGAAGCGGTACTGAAAACATGCCCTTCGGCACAACGGACGACGGTGTTCTCCATCGAGTCCCTTTCCCCAACCTGCCGTACTGCGACGAATCGCCACATTAGGGGATGATCGGGACCCGCTCCAGCCGCCACTCCACAGGCTTTCGACCGGCACTCCGCACCCGTACGTTACGCCCCAACTCCCGCCCCCACGACCGTCGGTGCACCACACACACGACAACGACCCCGCGGCGGATTCACCGGGGGTCGATCATGGGGTAGAGTGTGCAACGCTAAGGCTCCAGGCAACTGGAACGCTATGCGGATGTAGTTTAATGGTAGAACATGAGCTTCCCAAGCTTATAGCGCGGGTTCGATTCCCGTCATCCGCTCTTGAGAGAAGGCCCAGGTCAGAGACCTGGGCCCTCTTCGTTGTCTAGACCTCTCACCCCTTGGTTCAGTCCGCAGTCCGGGAGCCTCTCAGGAAGTGACGCCCTTGTTGCGGTTGGCGAAGGGCCGCACTCCACGAAGCTCCCTGAACTCCGCGATCAGCTCCCTCAGCCTCACCTGGATCCCGCTCAGCTATCGTCGACCACGCGACGACCAGAGCGCCCGAGTCCGCCAACGGCCAGATGTATCGCCCGCCCCAGTGGCCGGCCATCCCACCGGCACCATGGCGGCGATACTCGTCAAGCCGCTGCCGGAGTCCCCTCCGGCCGCCTTTGCCCGCTGACGCGTCGCCGATGTAAATGATCGTGGCGGGCCATCCGCCCAGGCGCCATCAAGCTCGTCCGCCGTCACCGACGGATCACGGCCTTTGAGGTGTCCGGCAGGGCACATCGGCGAGCCAGGAGCTGTCGAAGGACAGCCACCGGCGCAGTCTCGGCGGCAGCGACCTCCCGCCGGGCAGCCTCAGCCGGTCGATCAACACTGCTCCGTGCATGGTCTCGTTCACGGTGCACTGCGCCACACGGCACCGACAGCGGCCGGGCCTGCCACGACGCTCTTGCGGAGCGCTACCTTCGCCACTTCCGGAACGCCTTGATGACGTCGCCGTTCGTGATGAGACCTGCCGCCTCTTCGTACGACTGGAACAGCTGATCGGCTAGAGAACGCACATCGGGCTTCCGGTGCCTGGCGGCGACGGCCCACGACGCGGCCGCGGGGACGCCCTGCTCCTGGACGAGGTTCTGAATCACCGTGGTGACCTCCCGGCCCTGCCTCCTCCCGAGACCGTAGGACGCCCAGACGCCCGTGATGATCCATTCTTTGGCCTGGAGGCCGACGAGCAGAGTCAGCGGGCCGCTCTTCCAGTCCCGGAACCCGATGCCTTGCAACCCGTCACGGGTGAGGGACCCGTTCGCGTGCCGCACACGCTGGATCTCCGCGGCGGCCGACTCGTACGACTCTGGCGCCAGGTCACGCAGCAGGTCCAACAAGTACGCGCCCGGATCCGGCAGCTGCTCGGCCACCCCCTCATTCACCGCGACAAGCCCGGGAGGGCTGAGGTCGATCTCTTCATCGCTCGAAAACAGTCCCATTGCTCTCTCCTGAATCTCGGGTGCGGAACCCTTCGGATGTGCAGGTTTCATCGGCACGGGACCGGGCGAGAAGTGCCGACACGTCCTCGGCCTCCGCAGCGCCGATACGCCGGTAGATCGTCAGAGAGGCGTCGATGCGTGCACGGGCCTCGACGTGATCCCCGCACGCCCGCGCGGCGTTGCCCAGTCCGAGCAGGGCGGCCGCTTCCTCCAGGGGGCCACCGATCTCGCGTGCGATGGTCAGCGCCGCCCAGTGCGCGGCCGCCGATGCGGCCGGGGCGCCCGCGCGCAGCTCCAGCTTGCCGAACGAGTTCCACACGGCTGCCAGTCCGAGACGCTCCCCGAGCCGCTCGTCGAGAGAGCGGGCCTCTTCGAGCCGGGCCCGCCCCTCGTCGAGGCGGCCGGTGTCGGCCAGCGCATCGCCGAACTCCTTGAGCGCGCAGGCTCTTCCGAGGTCCTCCCCGAGGGTCTCGTACAGACCGAGAGAATCGCCGAACGCCCTCACAGCCGCATCGCCCTTGCCCAGCCGGTGCAGGGCGGCCCCGAGATCGATCAGCAACTCTGCTTCCAGGGAGCGGTCGGCCAGTCGGCGCGCGAGTTCCCGGGCGTCCGTCAACCGCTGCACGGCGTCCTCGTACCGCCCCATGAGCCGTAGGACACTGCCGAGTTTCGTCAAAGCCTGGGCCTCGACCAAAGTGTTGCCAAGGTCCCGGGCCAGGGTGAGGGACTGCTGGAGCGCCTTCTCGGCCGCGTCGTACTTGTCCATGAAGTACCAGGTGCTGCCGAGGTTCTTCAATGCGGCGACCCTGCCCTGATCGTCTCCCAGGTCCTCGTACAGGGCAAGGGCAGCCGAGAGCTGCCGCTCGGCGTCCTCGTACTCGTCGAGGACGTAGGCGAGAGTGCCCAGTTCGACCAGCGCGTCGGCCTCGCCCTCGCGGTCCCCAGCCGACCGGCTGAGGGCTAGAGCCTCGGCCAGCCTCTTCCTGGCCGGTTCGTACGACCCGGTCAGCCATCGCACGGTGCCGTCTTCAAGGAGGGCCGCCGCCCGCCCGGAATCGTCACCAAGCGTGGCGTACGCCGCCGATGCCTCGTCCACGCAGCGTGCTGCCGCCTCGTAGTCCCCGTGGTTGCGATGAGCCGTGCCGAGCTCCAGCAGTGAACGGGCTTCCCCGTCCGTGCTGCCCACCGAACGTGCCGCGGCCACGGCATCCTGATGCAGCCGTACGGCCACGTCCCAGGGTCCGCTCAGCCGCAGATGCCGCGACATAGCGGCGGTCAGCGTGAGGACCCGGCTGGGGTTCTCGGCGGACACCCTCAGGCTGCTCAGCAGGTTCTCGCGCTCCAGCGACAGCCAGTCCATCGCGGAGCGGCGCTCGTCCAGAGCTGGGAGAGGGCCGTCGTACACCGACGCGTACGTAACTCCGTACCCGGGCTTCAGCAGGCGGTCGGCCAGTACCGCGGTGTCCTGGTAGTAGTCGAGGAGTCGGTCCAGGGACCGTTTCCGCACACCAAGATCGGTCCTCGCGACGACATCCCTCAGATACTCCGCGATCAGGTCGTGCAGCTGGTACCTGCCGTAGACGTGCTCGTCGAGAAGATTGTCGTCGTACAGCCCTTGCAGCTGCCGCTTCACCTCCTCCAGAGACTCGGCAGTGAGGGCGGCTCCGGCGTAGGCATCCACATCGCTGCCGGGGTGCAGTCCCAGGGTCCGAAAGAACGACTGCCGGTAGGAGGACAGAGCCCGGTAGGAGAGTTCGAACGCCGCGGCCACGTGGTGATTGCGCACGCGCATCGACGCGAGCCGGTTGACGCTCTCCCGTACCTCCGTGACGAGTCGCCCGACAGTGAGGCTCTTCCTGTTCCTCATCCGTCCGCCCACCAGCTCGATGGCGAGCGGCAAGTATCCGCACAGCGCGACGAGTTCGCCCACCGGAGCGTCCTCGGGGATGTCGTGCCGGACGACCGCCCGAAACATCTGCACAGCCTCCTCCGACGGCAGCACGTCGATGGCGATCGTCACCGCGTTCAGGCCGACCATCCGGCGCCGACTGGTCACCAGGACGAGACAGCCGGGCGCGTTGGGCAGCAGCGGTCGCACCTGCTCCTCGTCCAGCGCGTTATCGAGAATGAGCAACCCGGACTGGTCCGCCATCCGGCTGCGCCACAGAGCGGACCGGTCGTCCAGTGCCGCGGGGAGCGCGCGGCCAGGGACGCCGACGGCGCCCAGCAGCGACGCCAGTGCCTCCGCGGGCGCCATGGGGGACGTCTTTGCGCTGTGTCCGTGGAGATCGAGGAACAGCTGGGCGTCGGGAAACTTGTGCCGCAAGCCGTGTGCCGCGTGGGTGGCGAAGGCCGATTTACCCACCCCCGGCTTGCCGTCCACGGCGTGTACGGCGATCACTCCGCCTGTGTTCATGGCCCGCGCCACGCTCGCGCGCAGCCGGGCCAGTTCGCCAGAGCGCCCGGTGAACGTGTCGATGTCCCTGCGCAGTTGATTGACACAGGGACGCGGGGGCAGCGCATCGGCGAGGGCGTCGAGCCCCTCGAACAGGCCGAGGACGTGCCGTCGGCGCCGGTCCCGCAGTTCTTTCGCCCCTCCGACGTGCTTCAGGCAGAAGTCGACGTACCTGGATATGAGTTCCGTGTCGGGGGTGTTGAGCCAGTCCCCCCGCTCGATCTGGGAGATCCGGCTGTCCGTCCTGCCGACGGCCACCGCCACGTCCTCCTGCCGGAGCCCCGCTTCCTTGCGCAGGCGGGCGAGTTCCTGGCCGACCGCCATCTGCTGCGCTTTCGCCATGATGTCCGCTTCCTTAGCTGCTGGACTCCAGTGCCGCATCGGTCAACATACGCTCCGCGCCTGCATAAACAGGGCTGAATCCAGCACCGGTTCCAGTGATCAAGAGACTTCGTCGCATTCGACTCCACGCTGTGTACGGGGCACGAATCCCCGTTCGGGGAGCACCGGCCCGTAGGGCGTGCGCGACGAGGGAAAGAGGAGTACGACGGTGAATCCGGTCAAAGAGCGGCGATCATGCCTGCTGGTGTGCGGTAGTTGGTCGCCGACGAAGGGTGGCGTCCCCACGTTCAACCGGTCGCTCGCCATCGGACTGGCCGAGGCCGGCCACCGGACGGGCTGCCTGGTCGAGCAGGCCACGGAGGCGGAGCGCGACGACGCGCACAGCCGTGGGGTCACACTGCTGCCCGCGGCGCGGACGCCTGCCGGCCCCTCTCTCCTCCTGCCGACGGCAATCGTGAGGGAGTTCGGCGCCGACACCGTCATCGGACACGACCGTTTCACCGGCGAGTTCGCCTGGGCCCACGCACGGCTCTACGCGTCGGCCCGGCTGGTCTACATCGTGCACACTGCTCCGCCGGAGATCGAGCCGTACAAGAACTCCGGCCGGACCGCGGATCTGATCAGGCAACGGGAAAGGCACACGCGCGCGCTCGCCGCAGAGGCCGACGTCGTCGCTGCTGTCGGCCCGCGGCTGGAACGCTACGCCGCCGACCTCCTGGCTGATGGTCTGGGGCCCGGGCGCATCGTGCGGCTCGACCCGGGCATGGAGGTCGGGGCTGGCACGGCCGTGGAACGGCGTCCGCCCGCCAAGCGGCACGTGCTGGTGCTGGGCAGGACTGACGACATCGTGCTCAAGGGCCTGGACATCGCCGCACTGGCGGTCGCGGCGGTGCGCGCAACCGGCCACGATGCCCCCGGTCTGCTGGTCCGTGGCGCCCCTGAGAACGAATGCGACGCACTGCACGCGCAGCTCGTCGCACTCTCGGGACTGGCGCGCGAGCGGATCGAGGTGCGGCCGTACACGGTTGAACCCGCCGAGCTCCGCCGTGACCTGGCACGGTCCGCCGTGTGCGTCATGCCCTCAAGGGTGGAGGGATTCGGCCTGGTGGCGCTGGAGGCCATCGCTGCGGGCACACCCGTGCTGGTGAGCTCCAAGAGCGGAGCGGCCGAGCTGTTGCACAGAAGGCTCGGCCGGAGCGCCGAGCCGATGATCGTCGAAGTGGCCGACGACCTAAACGCGGACGTGAAGGCGTGGAGCGCCGCCCTCGGGCTGGTCCTGAGCGACCTGCCCAGCGCACTTGGCTACGCCGGCGAGGTGCGCGGCCGACTCGCGGCACAGCTGCGGTGGAGGGACACGGCCGATTCCCTCGTCGTGGCCGTACCCGAGCCGCTGTCTCCGGAGCCCATCCCTTAGGCCCTGAGTGAGGAAGGGCTCCACAGGCGAGCGGCCACCGAGCCGATGGGGAGGACGGCGGTCACGGTGAGGCCGATCAGCCCGGCCCGGCCTCTTACCCTTGCGACGCCTCGCGGGGCACGTAATTGGCCTCCCCGAAAAAGCGGTTACCCCTCCTTTGTGATCCCTCGGGCGATGAGCGCCTCGCGCAGGCGCGCGGCCGTCTCGGCCGCCTGATCCGGTGGAAGTGGCAGGACACCGTTCTCCGTCATCAGAGCGTGGAACTGCTGCTTCGAGTACGGGACGCCAGCAGGCAGGGGGGCCACGTGCCAGTGCAGATGCGCATTGCCCTGCTGGCTGCCGAGCGAGTAGAGGTACGTCCGCTCCGGCTCGCAGACAGCCTCGACGGCGAGGGCGATCTCCCGGACGAAAAGCATGAGCCGGGTGTAAGCCTCCTCGCCCAGGTCGCGCACGGCATGCTCGACGTGCGCCTTCGGTGCAACGAGAACCTTGCCCGGCACTGTGGGCCACCTGTCCAGAAACGCTACATGCTCGGCATCCTCGAATACCGTCTCGTGCGTGTAGGCCGGGTTCCCGGCGAGAAAGGCACAGACGAAGCACGGACCGCCCCGCGTGCGCTCCACATATGCCGCAAGATCCATCGGCCGTCGGTCCATCGACACCGCCGCCCCTCTCCGTCGGGGCACCAGTCTTCCCCAGCCCTGCGACGCGCACCGGATTCACCGCGGCCTCGCCGACTTCGGGTGGCGGTGAGGCTGCGATCACGAGTGGCAGGCCCGGCAGGGATTCAGTCCTGCCAGCCCGGCCTCGTACAGGGAAATCCGCTGGGGGTTTCTGGGCAGGCACTTTCGGTACGGATTCGCGGGGGCGTCGCGGTGGTATGCGGTGCCCCGTTTCCCGGGGCCGCTGGGCGCCGTCCACCAGATGGAAACGATGACGGTGGTATCAAGCCTCGCGAGAGCACGATCGGTGTCCGCGAGCTCGGTGAGCAGCTCGCGTCGGCGCGCGGTGATCCGCTCACGTGCATGCTCGATGCTTTCCATGTGGCCCTGCCCTTCTCTCGACATCCTCAACGAAGACCAGAGCCGGCAGTGATGGCCGCCTCGCGCCAGGCACGGGCAACGCTGACTCGGTGGCCGTGCCATAACGTGCCAGTAGGGGCGGTAAACAGCGGTCAACAAGGGGGCCGGCGAAGCAATCACGACAAGGCCGTCAGCGCACGTTCCTGCAGGTCAGGCGCCATACATGGGCCCAAGTGTCGGGTGATTCCCAAGCTTATAGCGCGGGTTCGATTCCCGTCATCCGCTCTTGCACGAAGGCCCAGGTCAACGACCTGGGCCTTCTTCATTGTCTAGACCTTTAAGCTGGGCCGAGCGTCCGAGCAGTCTGGCCCCAAGCAGTTCGTCAGCACATGGGTCAGCGGCTCGACATTCGAGGAGGCTCCCAGCCGGAGATATCTGTCAAGAACTCATGGTAGGAACGGTTCGTCCCCTTGGGTTCCGCAAGCAGGCCATGCGCCAAGGCTGCAGCTACGATCTCAGGCCCATCGCTCTCCCTGAAGCGCGGACTGTTGAGGAGGCCTTCGAGGTCCTCCTTCGGAGTCTGGCGACGCCCGCTGTCCTTCCCTTGCCACGTCGCCGGGATTCTCCACGAGGGTCGGTAGAGCGTAAACGCCTCCGGAAAGAGGAGGAGCCATGCCTCAGACTCTGCGGCAGCGAGCGCGTAGACAGACGCGGAGGCGCCAGTCGCCTTCGCCAGCGCATCTGAGACGGCCCTTCGCGCAGTGTCGTAGGCAGGCCCAGGGCAGGCATCCATGTCCTCGTGGACAGCGATCCCAACGAACTCGCCACCCTTCAATCGGGCCTTGCCGCGCGCCTTGCTCACCAGGGTGCCCGCTGCCGTCACCAGGTCGGCACCCGACTTCTTCCGCAGCCGCACCGGGTCGGTGATCTCAGTAAGAGTGACGGCATGCGCAAGGGCAGGGTGCGCGGCCTTGATGAACGCAGCCAGCATGCGACGATCATTCGCACTCTCGCCTGCGAGCACAACCACACCTCGGCTCAGGGACTTGGGTATCCGCCTGCGACTCACAGCTCGTCCTCCGTCAAGTCGCCACCCAGTACGCCAGAGAACCACAGCTCGCCAAGAGGCTGATCACCTGTCTCTGCAACGATCGTCTCAATCTCATTTGTTGTCAGAGCAGGAATGATGGATGCGCCAGCTTCGTCACGGTCGCAGACGACGAACTCGTGAGGCTCCAATCTGTCGACGAGCGCTGGCGAATGGGTCGCCACGATGAACTGCGTTCGCTGTGACGCTTCCCGCATTCGCTCCACAATGAGCTCAAGAGCTTGCGGATGCAGACCGTGGTCGATCTCTTCAACACACGTCAGTGCCGGAGGCCGGGGATCGTAAAGCATGGCTAGCAGACCAAGAAGACGCACTGTTCCGAACGAGGCGTCAGCAAGCGGAGTGGTCCGACGCAGGCCGTGTTCATGGAGCACCACGGCAAGTCGATCCGCATAGCCCCCGACTTGCTCGAATTCGATGGCATCCAGTTGGGGAAGGATGCGGCGAGCGTCTCGCGTTAGAAGGTCCCAGCGCTCCTCGTCCGCGCTGAGCTGGACCAGAAACGCAGCCAGGTTCTCGGCATGGGAATCCAAGCGGCCAGCCCTGATCGAGCGGGCACGAGTCGGCTGTCGAGCAGCAGTTACGTCCACGTCGAAGACTCTGAAAGAAGACAAACGGTCCGCAACTCTCGCAACCTCCTCCCCACCATCCGAACGCCCCAGCCGAGGCAGGGTAGACAGACCACTGCTCAATCGCTGGATACCGAAACTACCCCCATCGGACTCACGACCAGCCCTCTTGTCTACGACGCGGGCTTCATCTCCGGAGATTGTGATACGCCGACCTCGGCCCTGTGTCCGCTTGAACTGGAAACTCTCCTGGCGTGACAGCGTGTAGGAGTCGCGACTACCAGGCGAGGAACGCCTACGGATGGTCAGCGAGTACTCGTCCGGAGCTTTGACACTCGCATGCGTCGTCCAGTCCGCTTTGAGCCTGATCGCCATCGATGTTGGCGGCTTGTCGCCACCCCAGAAAGCCACCTCATCGAATCCCCCGCGCTCGTCGAGTGCAGGCTGGAGGTCAGTTCGGATGATCGCGGCCAGGAAGTCGAACACCTTCAGTACGTTCGACTTGCCCACACCATTGGGGCCCACCAAGACGGTGAGCGGACCGAGTGGGATGGTCACGTCACGAAGGCTGCGGAAGTTCTCGACGTGTAGTTCTAGAAGGCGGCCAGGCATGAGATGAACCTATCGGGTAGCGGATCGCCAGGTGGCGTACGTGACTCTCCAGGGCGGCTCGCAGTGGTGCGTCGCAGGCAGCAAGGTCGAGTAGCCTCCTTCGACTCTGTCACCACATATGACCCTCAGAGCAGATGACAGCAGTAGCGATCCTCCAAGCAGCAAGAGCCAGTGATGCAGCGTAGGCGGTGCAGCTGACACAGCCACCCGCCTTTGCGAAGTCTCGAAGGCTGACCGTTCCACAGAAGATCGGGAGCGGATCCAACGGGGGCAGCGCATCTCGCTCCTCCCGTCACACGCCCAGATCATCCAACAGGGCAATGGTCGTCCACCCAAACGTCGAAGCCAGTAGGGCAGAGCCCACACTCCTCAACCACGAGTGCGGTGGTGTAGGTGCAGCGAACAAGCGGGAGCGTTGCACGGCCTCAGATACCGGGGTGCGCCTCTCCCGCCGACCCATGGCCGTGAGGCACTCACGCAGCGGATGCCGGGGGTCCCTCAACGCCGGACAGGACCCGAGTGGGGCCGGCGGCCGTGCCACAACGTGCCAGTAGGGGCGGTAAACAGCGGACACCAAGAGCTCCGACGAGGCAGCCAGAGCGGGGCCGTCGGCGGTCGTTTTCGCAGGTCAGAGACTGTGCGTGCGTCCAAGCGCCGGGTGATTCCCAAGCTTATAGCGCGGGTTCGATTCCCGTCATCCGCTCCATTGCAAAGCCCCAGGTCGGCGACCTGGGGCTTCGTCATTGTCTAGACCTCCCAGCCCTTGCCGTGCCCTCCGCGTGCCCCATCTCCCGCGAGCACCCCGCCCAGAGGGGTGCTGGCGCACCGCTTGCATCACCTCACCGAGGTTCGTCTCGAATCGCGAGACGCATTTCATGTGACCCGCGCCATAAGCGTGGCGGCTCGGTGTGAATTAGCGCCGCCAAAGAGGTAATTGCAGCCGAGCTGTGCGCTAGCCTCGATCTTTCGTGACGGTCCGTCGGATTCTCCGGCGGGCCGTTTCGGGGTTGTGTGCTGGTCGTGGGTAGGCCGGTGGCCCGGCTGTCG